>NZ_DALZVG010000007.1:0-191702 GCF_032012665.1 Scandinavium sp. | reverse complement strand
CCTCCTATGCTCAAACTATAGGGCAGGATCGTCTACCGGGGCGGGGTCAGTCCAAAGCCCCAGGCAATATGTCTATCAACCTGGGGCTACCACTCCAAACCTGAACAGTTGGATGGTAGTCCTTCATCAGAAAGGAGGCAACAGCTATGCTGACAAAGTACGCCCTGATAACGGTGATTGTGCTGTGTATCACCGTTCTGGGGTTCACGCTGATGGTCCGCGAAACGTTATGTGAGCTGACCGTCAAAGAGCGTGGTATGGAAATCAGAGCGGTTCTCGCCTACGAATCGAGGGTGCGACAAGAAGTCGTGAAACTGTATACATAAAGTCTCATGGCGTAAGCCATATCCATCACTGTCCCAACCAATCTGGAAGAGGGACCCGTTATTCAGCTAACGGTAGCCTAAGGATAGTGCGTCACTGGTAACGGTGAGGTATGAAGCATCCCTACAATGTAGTCATGTCATAGACATCGGGACCTCCTGCGAGGGAATGCCCGGATTCTACCAGCAACAGGTGGATGAGACGCTAGGCTGGGCGGTAAGATCAACATATGTGAATTGCTGATAAACATCGTGACGTAGAACGAGCCAAAGTTGCTGATAGGCTCATGCCAAAAGGTACGTGGCTGGATACTCTTTTCCTGGATAAGAGATCGCTGACGATAAAGCCACCGGTGAATAGGCAAGATCTAACCCGCTCGTGTGATGTGTATGGAACTTGGTAAGCCCGTATTCCTGCCCCTGTGGCAAACAAACTGCAAAGTGAGTTGTTGGGAGTGCGGGTAAAGGAGGATGGAGAAAGCGAAGGCCGGTCTGTAATGGAGCGGATAAAGGTTCAAAATTTGCCTCAACGCGAAAGCGTGCAGACTTCCATCAGGTCTCTAATCGCGAGAAAACAGGTAAAGCATCCCCAAGGAGGAAAGCAAGTTGAATGCAGCTAATAACAGTGCATTTGCGTCCCCCCATCTTACAGACTGGCATTCCATTAACTGGAAAACCAGTCATCGACAGGTGAGGAAGCTACAGGTTCGGATCGCGAAGGCAGCAATGAGTCAACAATGGCGCAGAGTGAAATATCTGCAACGTATGCTGACTCGATCCTTCTCAGCTAAATCTATTGCTGTACGAAGGGTCACTGAGAATGCCGGGAAAAGCACTCCCGGTGTCGATGGAGAAATTTGGAACACTCCCAAGAAGAAGTGGAAAGCTCTGAGTAACATGAAGCGGCACGGGTATCGCCCGATGCCACTTCGTCGAATACTAATCCCGAAATCTGACGGCACTCGCCGTCCCTTAGGGATTCCAACGATGCAGGATCGAGCTATGCAGGCTCTCTATCTGCTTGCGCTTGAACCTGTGTCTGAGTCAGTAGCGGACCACAACAGCTACGGTTTTCGCCCAATGCGCTCAACTGCGGATGCGATCGAAGCCCTGTTTAACAACCTGGCGAAAAAGCACTCTGCTAAATGGGTACTTGAGGGCGATATCAAAGGCTGTTTCGATAACATCAGCCATGACTGGTTGCTTGCCAACATTCCGTTGGATAAACAAGTGCTCAGGAAATGGTTGAATGCGGGATTCATGGAAAATAATCTATTTAACTCAACGAATTCTGGTACTCCACAGGGATCTCCAATATCTCCTGTGCTGGCTAATATGGCGCTCGATGGGCTGGAAGGAAGACTCCGGGAAGCTTTCGGGGGATATTCTAACTACTACAGAAACATGTATAAAATCAACATCGTGCGATATGCGGATGACTTCGTGATCACGGGCATTTCATCAGAACTGCTAAGTGAGAAAGTACTACCCATTGTTCAGGCTTTCATGGCTGAACGTGGGCTTACTCTATCTCCGAAGAAAACGCTGATTACCCATATAGATAAAGGATTCGATTTTTTGGGGCAGAACATCAGGAAATATGACGGGAAGTTTCTTATAAAACCGTCAACGAAAAACCTGAAAAATATCCTGAGAAAAATAAAGGCAATTGTCAAAGACAACTTGGCGATGACTGCGGAGATGTTAATTATAAAACTTAACCCGGTTATTAAAGGTTGGGCTAATTACCATCAACACATTGTCGCGAAAGTAGCCTACGGTTACATAGATTATCGTATCTGGCAGTTACTCTGGTACTGGTCCAAGCGAAGACACCCTAAACGTGGCAAGCGCTGGATTAAAGAGAAATATTTCAAGCGTATAGGTGCGCGTGAATGGCCCTTTTCCGCCATAGGGAAGGAGGGACAAATATTCTCATTGGCCAGAGCCGCAGATACCGTAATAAAACGCCATGTAAAAATCAGGGCAACCGCAAATCCGTATTCACCAGAAGATGAGGAGTACTTCGAAGGGCGGCTTCAAAATATCTGGAGCCACCAAACGAAGGGCAGACGAAATCTGAACACCATCTGGAGAAAACAGAAGATGCGGTGTCCAATGTGTCATGAGTTGATCACGCAGGAAACGGGATGGCATTTGCATCATACCCATCCAAGACACAAAGGGGGATCTAACAAATTGACTAACCTGATATTGCTCCATCCTAACTGCCATCGACAACTTCATAGCATTGCTACCGGTTCTAACACCAAGAACTTATAGAGGCTTGAGCGGTATGCGGGGAAACTCGCACGTACCGTTCTTAGGGGGCGGAGTTATAGCAATATAGCTTTGCTACCCGACAAGTGACTGACAAACGCGGGGAGCTATCCCCGCGTCTGACGACAGGTTTGGTGCCAAAAGCACCCTCTTTAGCCCTCTTCAGACGAAGAGGGCTAATTTCTTACTGAGAGGATTTCGGCCGCAGGTTTTCATCGAACGTCAGCCGCGTGCGCCCTTCCTCCACCTCCCGCAGGGGTTCAACCTGATGCATTGTTAACTTACAGCGTTCCACCAGCACCTGATACTCACGCGTACCGCGCTTTTTCCATTCCATTTCTTCGGCGCTGAGGCGGCGAATCGCTTTCGCCGGGCTGCCGATAATCAGGTGATCGGCGGGCATTTCTGCTTTCGCTTTCACAAAAGCCGCCGCGCCAACAATGCTGTTTTCACCAATCACCGCACCGTCCATCACCACCGCGTTCATGCCCACCAAAGCGTTACGGCGGATCACGCAGCCATGAAGAATCGCGCTATGGCCGATATGGCCATCTTCTTCCACAACGGTATCCTGCTCAGGAAAGCCGTGCATGACGCAGTTATCCTGAATATTGGCACCATCTTTCACCACAATACGGCCAAAATCACCGCGCAGGCTGGCATTGGGCCCCACGTAGACACCTTTGCCGAGGATCACGTCGCCAATCAGCACCGCCGTCGGGTGCACGTAGCTCTCTTCCGGCACTACCGGCGTTAAGCCATCAATCTGATAAACCGGCATGGTTAAACTCCTTATTTAAGATTCAGGCCGCCAAAGCGCTGATAAAACAGCGAAGCTGGCTGCGGCAGCGCTCCGACGGAGGTTTCCCCCTTCTCGCTAACCCACGCCAGCGCACCTGCGGCGACGCTCTGATAAATATTGATACACAGTTGACGAGCGGCCTGTCCTGCCCAGTGCGCGGGCAATAGCTCTTCCGGCAGTAACGGATCTTTCAGGATCACCCGTCGATAAAGGTGGATCGCCAACAGCTGAATGGCGAAACAGCGCGCGGGCGTCAGCTCATCCGGCGCAGCGTCCCGCAATAGCGGCAGCAACGGTCTGAAAGTATTGATGAAATTTTCATACATCTGATTCTGCTCGGTCAGCTGCCAGCACTCTTCCACGCGGGCGCGCAGCGCACTGACCGAAGTCGCTAACGGCGACTGCGCCTCAAAGCAGATGACGTTCTCCGCCACGCCCGCCTCGTGCAGCAGAGCCTGAACGTCCGCCAGCTTCTGTGAGGGAGACGCCATCAGGCTCGGCGCCAACGTGCCGAAGCCCTGCCAGATCAGCTGTTTTTTCACGTCTGCCAGCGTGCTTTTATCGAGGCCTTCAGACAGTAAAAGCAGCCAGGTGCCGTCCCAGGGTGGCGGTTCGGCGCGGTAAATTTTGCTCTCCGCACGGCGCGTCAGACGTAGCCCTTTGTCGCTCAGACGGTAAAAGCTGCGCCGTCCGATACGGGATACATCCAGCCAGCCCTCTTTATTGAGTCGAAACAGCGAGGTACGCACGAAGCGATCGCCAAAGCCGAGCCCTTCCAGCAGCGCCGTCAGGCTGCCAAGCCAGATTTCGCCGCCACGGTGGGACAAAGCATCGCCATAAAGCGAGGAGATCAGGGACGTGCCGCTCACCGGAACGGCGGCTACCGCGTGCTGAATAAAGGCGTCGAGCTTACTCATTTGATTCATTCTGTTGTTGTTTTCATCCTGGATGAATCATAGCACAGGCTTTCCGGGTGGCGCTGCGCTTAGCCGGCCTACGAGATGTTCCAGGCCGGGCAAACAACGTGCCGCCCGGCAAATAATGCAGATTTACCCGTTCGCCGCCACTTTACGCAGGTCAAATACGCGGCAAGCCTTGCCTTCTGAACGCGGAATGCTGCCACAGTGGACGATCGTCACGTCGGTGGAAATACCCACCATCGACTTAATGCGGTGGCGCAGTTGATGACATACCTGGCAGCGCTGCTCGTGGGTCAGCGTCAGGCTGCTCTCTTTCAGCTCCACCTTAACGGAGAGCGAATCAAGATGCCCGCGACGGTTCACCTCCAGCTGGTAGTGCGGCGACAGATGCTCAAACTTGACGATCTCCTCTTCCAGCTGCGACGGGAAGACGTTCACGCCGCGGATGATCAGCATGTCATCGCTGCGCCCGCTGATACGATCCATGCGGCGCATGGTGCGGGCTGTGCCCGGCAGCAGGCGCGTCAGATCGCGGGTACGATAGCGAATCACCGGCAGCGCTTCTTTGGTCAGCGTGGTGAACAGCAGTTCGCCCTGCTCGCCGTCGACCAGCGGTGAGCCGTCGTTCGGGTTGACGATTTCCGGGTAGAAATGATCTTCCCAGATGGTCGGGCCGTCGGCGGTTTCGAGGCACTCCATCGCCACGCCCGGGCCCATGACTTCGGAGAGGCCATAGATATCCAGCGCGGTAATGCCGAGGCGGCGCTCAATCTCTTTGCGCATCGCCAGTGTCCACGGCTCTGCACCGAACACGCCGACGCGCAGCGAACATAAGCTGGCGTCGCCGCCCATCTGGCGCTCCATCTCTTCAATCAGGTTCAGGCAGTAGGAGGGCGTCACCATGATCATGTCGGGTTTGAAGTCGCGGATCAGCTGCGCCTGCTTCTCGGTCTGGCCGCCGGACATCGGGATCACCGTTGCACCCAGACGTTCTGCACCGTAGTGCGCGCCCAGCCCTCCCGTAAACAAACCATAGCCGTACGCCACGTGAATTTTGTCTTTCGCACTACCGCCAGCCGCACGCAGGGAACGTGCCACGATGTTTGCCCAGGTATCGATATCGTTTTGGGTATAGCCTACAACCGTGGGTTTACCGGTGGTACCGGAAGAGGCATGAATGCGCACCACCTGCTCCATTGGCACGGCGAAAGTGTCGAACGGATAATTATCGCGCAGATCCTGCTTAGTGGTGCACGGGAACTTCTGGATATCGCTCAGCTCTTTAAAATCGTCAGGGTGAACGCCCGCCTCGTCAAACTTGCGGCGGTACATGGGCACATTGCTATAAGCATGATTCAGCGTCCACTTCAGGCGTTCGGTCTGCAGGGCCTGCAGTTCATCAACGGACGCGGTTTCGATTGGGTCTAATTTTGTTGTTGTCATTTTGTAGGGTACTCGCAGGTTAATCAGCTCACACGCGCTCCAGGATCATGGCAATGCCCTGACCCACACCGATACACATCGTGCAGAGGGCGTAACGCCCGCCGCGACGGTGCAGTTCATTGCTGGCGGCCAGCGCCAGCCGGGCACCGCTCATCCCCAACGGATGACCTAAGGCGATGGCGCCACCGTTTGGGTTAACATGCGGGGCATCGTCCGGCAGCCCCAGTTGCCGCAGTACGCCGAGCGCCTGAGCGGCAAACGCCTCATTCAGCTCGATGACGTCCATGTCGGTAATACTCAGGCCCGCACGCTCCAGCACTTTGCGGGTGGCAGGCACCGGGCCGAGGCCCATCAGGCGCGGTTCAACCCCCGCTGTCGCCATTGCCACAATGCGGGCACGCGGCGTTAAGCCTTGCTGTTTCGCCATTTCAGCACTGGCAATGATCAGCGCGGCGGCACCGTCGTTAACGCCGGAAGCATTACCCGCAGTGATCACGCCGTTCGCGCGGAATGGGGCTTTCAGCGAAGCAAGCTGCTCAAGCGTGGTTTCCGCACGAGGATGTTCATCCTGCGTCACTTCGGTAATCGCGCCCTTCTTGCCCTTCACGCTGACGGACACGATTTCCTGCGCCAGAATACCCTTTTGCTGGGCTGCCGCCGTGCGCTGCTGGCTACGAAGCGCGAAAGCATCCTGATCGGCGCGGCTTATTTTTAACAATTCGGCTACATTCTCTGCCGTTTCGGGCATGCTGTCAGTACCAAATTGCTGCTGCATGAGCGGATTCACAAAACGCCAGCCGATGGTGGTGTCGAACATCTCCGCCTGACGCTGGAACGGCGCGGTGGCCTTGCCCATCACAAACGGTGCACGGGACATGGATTCTACTCCACCCGCAATCAGCAGATCGGCATCGCCAGAGCGAATGGCGCGGGCCGCAAAACCGATTGCGTCAAGACCAGAACCACACAGGCGGTTGATGGTGGTGCCGGACACCGTCTGCGGCAGACCAGCCAGCAGCGACGCCATGCGTGCCACGTTACGGTTGTCTTCCCCGGCCTGGTTGGCACAGCCGAAAATCACATCATCGATAAGCTCCGCGTCAAGCTGCGGATTTCGCTCCAGCAGCGCGCGCAGCGGCACGGCGCCTAAATCATCGGCTCGCACGCCTGAAAGACCACCACCATAGCGCCCCACCGGGGTTCGCACACCGTCACAGATAAATGCGTCACGCATCAGGCTTCTCCCGTTACGCTGCCGCCGATGCGGTGAGATTTTCCGCGAAACAGGGCGACAGTCTTTTGTTGTTGGTTAACGATCTCAATGTCATACACGCCGGTCAGCTTGCCCTGATGCTTCACCCTCGCGGTGGCGGTGAGCTTGTCCCCGACAAAGCCCGGGCGCAGAAAGTCGATATTGCAGGCCGAGGCCACCGCCGCCAGCCCCTGGCTGTTGCAGGCGTAGGCAAACGCCGTATCCGCCAGTGAAAACAGCTGCCCGCCGTGGCAGGTCTGGTGGCCGTTAAGCATCTGCTGCGTGACGGTCATCGTCAGCACCGCAAACCCTTCGTCCATCTCAATGATGTCGATGCCCAGCGCCTGGGCGCAGGTGTCTTTTTCATACATCACACGGGCGTTGTGCCAGGCGTCGTTATGACTCATAGCTACTCTCCAAAAGCGCGCGCTGGCGCAGCAGGGAACAAGGACGATAGCGCTCTTCGCCGTAGTGGCGTTGCAGGTTTTCCAGCAGCTCAAGCACACGCTGCCAGCCAAGCAGTTCGCCCCATTGCAGCGGCCCGCGCGGGTAGTTCACGCCCAGACGCATGGCGATGTTGATATCCGCTTCGCTGGCGACACCTTTTTGCAGGGCATCCAGCGCCTCATTGACCAGCATCGCCACGGTGCGCCACACCAGCAGGCCGGGGTAGTCGGCAATCAGCAGCACTTTTTTGCCCTGCTGCTGGAGCCAGTAAATCGCTTTCTCTGTCTCTTCAAGGCGGTTGCTGGCGGCAGCGGCAATCACCGCCACGTCACTTTCGCTGCGATCCATCACCACGACGGGGCGATGCAGCCGGGTAGCGGCGGCCTGAGCGGTTTCACCGCGGGTTTCCAGCAGGAGCACGTCATCAATCGTGACAACGTCACGATCCTTTTGCGCATTTACCGCCTGACGATGCGCGGGCACCATCGGGTAATACGCCACTTCAGCGGCGCCCTGGGGCCAGGTATACACGCCCTGCCCGGATTTCTTGCCGAAGCGCCCCGCCAGCACCAGCTCCTGCTGGACCAGCGACGGCAGGAAACGTCGCTCCTGCCAGAAGGCGTTAAACACCGAACAGGTCACCGTAAAGTTAACGTCCTGGCCGATCAAATCGGTCAACTCCAGCGGGCCCATCGGGAAGCCACCCGCTTCACGCAGCGCGGTATCAATCGCCTCCGGAGCTGCCACCTGTTCTTCCAGGGCACGCCAGGCTTCGGCGTAGTAAGGCCGCGCCACACGGTTGACGATAAACCCAGGCGTGGACTGACAATGTACTGGTTGTTTACCCCATGCCAGTACGCACTGGCTCAGTTGCGTGACCACTTCTTCTGAGGTCGCTACGCCGCTCACCACTTCCACTAACTTCATGACCGGGGCCGGGTTGAAAAAATGCAGCCCCGCCACGCGCTCCGGATGCTTCACGCCTGATGCAATGGCGGTGATGGAAATGGAAGAGGTGTTGCTGGTCAGCAGCGTTTGCGGCGGGCAAATTTCGCCGAGCTGGCCGAATAAGGCTTTTTTGATGTCGAGGTTTTCCGCCGCGGCTTCAATCACTAAATCCGCAACGGCAAGCGCGGCGATATCGGTCACTGGCGCAATCCGCGACAGGCCGCGTTCGCAGGCATCTTTGCTCAGTTTGCCCTTTGCCACACGGGCTTCGAGACGACTGCGCAGCGCGGCAATCGCGCGGGTCATGGCTTCGGCAGAGATGTCATGCAGCAGCACCTGCTGGCCCGCCATGGCCGCCACTTCGGCAATGCCTGCGCCCATGGTGCCGCTGCCAATCACCGCCACGGTTCTGATGTTCTGGCTCATGATCATTTCCCGCTGAACTGTGGCTGACGTTTATTCATAAAGGCGCTGACGCCTTCACGGTAATCGGCACTGCGCCCGGCCATGCGCTGGTAGTCGCGCTCGAGATCGAGCTGCGCTTCCAGCGAGTTGGTTTCGGCAGCGTTAATCGCCTGCTTGATCAGACCCAGGCCGTAGGTTGGCTGCGTCGCCAGATGGCGCGCCAGCTGCCCGGCGGTATCGCTCAACTGTGCGTCTTCCACCACCTGCCAGATCATGCCCCATTGCTGAGCCTGTTCGGCGCTCAGTTTATCGCCCAGCAGCGCCAGCGCCATTGCACGAGCACGCCCCGCCACGCGTGGCAGCAGCCACGTACCGCCGCAGTCAGGAATGAGACCGAGCTTGCTGAAGGCCATCACGAAATTCGCTGAGCGCGCAGCAATCACGATATCGCAGCCGAGCGCTAACGTGGCCCCCGCGCCCGCCGCCACGCCGTTTACCGCACAAATGATGGGTTTAGGTAGCTTTGCCAGGCGCTTTACCAGCGGGTTGTAGAAAGTTTCCACGGAGTAACCCAGATCCGGAGCCGGGCCGTTCGGGTCGACGTTGCGATCGTTCAGATCCTGCCCGGCGCAAAAGCCGCGCCCGGCGCCGGTAATCAGCAAACAGCGGATGGAGTCGTCGCGTTCGGCCTGGGTCAGGCACTCTGCAAGCTGCTTGTGCATAACGTCGTTAAAGCTGTTCAGCCTGTCCGGACGGTTGAGGGTCAGGGTCATCACACCGTGCTCAACGTGGCTGAGAATAAAAGCATCCATGATTAGCGTCCTTTGAAGTCGGGTTGGCGTTTGGCAAGAAACGCGGCAATGCCTTCACGGCGATCGTCGGTGGCGCTGAGCAGCGTGAACAGCTGGCGCTCCTGAGCCAGCCCGGCGCTGAGGCTCACTTCCTGGGACTGACGCAGCGCCTGCTTCGCGGCCTGCAGCGCCAGTGGGGAGTGCTTCGCCATCTGTGCGGCAAGCGTCAGCGCGTATTCCGTGGTTAATTCGGCCGGGTGTACTTCACTGACCAGCCCGGCCTGCTGCGCGCGCTGTGCATTAATGGCTTTGCCTGTCAGCACCATCTGCGTCGCCAGCGATTTACCGACGGCGCGAATCAGCCGCTGCGTACCACCTGCGCCCGGCATGATGCCGAGGGTAATTTCCGGCAGGCCGAACGAAGCGTTGTCGCCTGCCACCACCACGTCGCACAGCAGGGCCATTTCGCAGCCCGCGCCCAGCGCGTAGCCGTTCACTGCGGCAATCAGCGGTTTGGTGAACGCATCAATACGTGCCCAGATCCGTGGACGAATATCGCTGAGCGTGGCGGCCAGATCTTTTTCCGCCATTTCCTGTAAATCGGCTCCCGCCGCGAAACACCGCTCGTTGCCAGTGATGACCACCGCGCCAATGGAACTGTCCTGCTGCGCAGCGTCCAGCGCATCGGCAATCTGCGTTAACAGCGCATTATTCAGGGCATTACGCGCCTGCGGACGGTTGAGCGTCAGCAGCAGTACGCGTTCATGCAGGCTTTTCACTAATTCGCTCATGCCATCCCCTTGGCGTCGAAATCGACAATCACGTCGGCAGTCACCGGCAGCGCCTGGCAGCTCAGCACATAGCCCGCCGCCAGTTCGTCTGGTTCGAGGCTGTAGTTGGTCGCCATCGACACTTCCCCGCGCAGCACTTTGCATTTACAGGTCGCACAGACGCCGCCTTTGCAGGCGTATGGCAGATCCGCGCCCTGGCGCAGCGCCGCGTCGAGAATGCTTTCGTCTTCGCCGGAAAGGACGATCGCGCGGTCGCGTCCGTCCTGGCGAATCGTGACCGTCTGGCCGTCAGCCTGCACGCTGGAGGCATGGCGAACGGCGCTGCCCGGCGTGTTAAAGCGCTCAAGGTGAATCGCTTTCGCAGGCATACCAAGTTCAACCAGAGCGGCTTCGGCGTCGTCCATCATTGCCGCCGGACCACAGATAAAGGCCTCGTCAAACTGGCTGAAGTTGAGCAGCGTTTTTGACAGCGCGTACAGCTTTTCGCCGTCGATACGACCGTGCAGTAAGGCGCTGTCGAGCGTTTCCTGGCTGAAAATACAAACCAGCTGCAGGCGCGTCGGGTATTTGTCTTTCAGGTCGGCCAGCAGCTGGCGAAACATCATGCTCTGGCTGCTGCGATTGCCGTAAATCACCGTGAACTGGCTTTTCGGCTCCGCCTGCAAGGTGGTTTCGGCGATGGCCAGCATCGGCGTGATACCTGAACCTGCGGCAATGGCCAGATAGTGACCGTTGCGCTCCGGTTGGGCCTGATAGCCAAAATTGCCCTGCGGGATCATCACTTCCAGCGCCATGCCCGCTTTGATTTCGTCACGGGCATAGCGGGAGAAGCGCCCGCCTTCGATAGCCTTCACCGCCACGCTGATTTCACCGGGCACGGCGCGGCGGCAGATGGAATAACAGCGGCGCAGCTCTTCGCCCGCCAGCTGTGTTTTCAGGGTCAGGTGCTGGCCCGGACGGAACGCGTAGGCGCTTTGTAAATCGTCCGGCACCGCAAAAGTAATGGTCACCGCATCGCGGGTTTGTGGCTCCACTTTTGCCACCGTCAGCGAATGAAACGTCGTCATGGCAACCTCAAATACATTTAAAGTAATCAAAGGGTTCCCGGCAGCTGTCGCAGCGATAAAGCGCTTTACAGGCCGTGGAACCGAATTCGGAGATCATCGTGGTGTGGGTGCTGCCGCAGCGCGGACAGGCAACGTCTTTCGGCATTTCTGCATGACAGGCGTGGGCCTGCGGCGGGCTGATGCCGTACTGGCGCAGGCGCTCGCGGGCGTCCGGCGTCATCCAGTCGGTGGTCCACGGCGGATCAAGTTGCAGCACGATGTGCACCGGCGTGAAGCCGTGGGCGGTCATCACCGAGCGAATCTCAGCGAGCAGGTGTTCCGTCGCCGGGCAGCCTGAATAGGTCGGCGTGAAGCCCACTATCCAGCCTTCACCCTGCTGCGCAACGCTGCGCACCATCCCTAAATCGGTGATGGTCAGCACCGGCACTTCCGGGTCAGCGATCTGACTCAGCAGCGTCCAGACCTGGTGCACTTCCGCTGACGCAATTTCCGCAAGACGTTGCATAGTTCCTCCTTACCACTGCTGACCGGGATACGAACGCTGCAGATACTGCATCTCTGCCAGCATCGGCCCGAGGTGTTCGGTATGCAGACCCTGCTTGCCGCCGGTGCGATAAGCCTGTTCGCCAGGCACGATCAGTTCAGCTGCGTTCAGGGCGCTGGTGATTTCCGCCTGCCACTCATCACGCAGTTCGCGCGGATCAACGGCGATGCCCTGAGCCACCAGGTCGAGCTCCAGCTCATCGGCCTGGAACAGTTCAGCGGTAAAGCGCCACAGGTTGTCGATGGCCGCCTGCATACGCCGGGCGGAGAGTTCAGTACCACCGCCCAGACGCTCAACCCAGCCACGGCTGAAGCGCAGGTGATAGCGGGCTTCTTTGATGGCTTTGGCTGCGATGGCGGCTATTTGCGCGTCTTTGCTGGCGACCAGTCGGCTGAACAGCGCCACGTGCCAGGCATCCATAAACAGCTGGCGGGCCAGCGTGTCGGCAAAGTTGCCGTTCGGCTGCTCCACCAGCAGCACATTGAGGAACTGGCGCTCATCGCGATTGAAGGCCAATGTGTCTTCGTCGCCATTGCCCTGACGTTCGGCGGCATAGCTGAGGAAATTGCGTGACTGACCCAGCAGATCGAGACCGATGTTAGCGAGGGCCAGATCGATTTCCAGCTCCGGCGCATGGCCGCACCAGGCAGAAAGACGCTGGGCCAGTACCAGGCAGTTGTCACCGAGGCGCAGCGCGTAGGTGGATACAGGATCGTGATTCATCATGCCCCGCCTCACATATGCTCGATGCCGTCAGGCAGGGTGTAGAACGTCGGGTGACGGTAGATTTTGCTCTCCGCCGGATCGAAGAACTCACCGCGCTCTTCCGGCTGCGAGGCCACGATCTCGCTCGCCTTCACCACCCAGATGGAGCAGCCTTCGCTGCGGCGGGTGTAAGCATCGCGGGCGTTTTCCAGCGCCATGCGATCGTCGGCGGCGTGCAGGCTGCCCACGTGACGGTGGGATAACCCCTGTTTGCTGCGAACGAACACTTCATATAAAGGCCAGTAGACATTGCTCATCGTTATTCTCCTTATGCTGCGTTGCGGGCCTGCTGTTTTTTGGCGTGCGCCAGCGCGGCTTCCCGCACCCAGGCGCCCTCTTCCCAGGCTTTACGCTTGGCGGCCAGACGCTCGTGGTTGCACACGCCGCGTCCGTTAATCACTTCGTTAAATTCATGCCAGTCGATCTCACCGAATCGATACTGACCGGTGGTTTCATCCAGCGTCAGATCGTTATCCGGCACGGTCATGCCAAGCATTTCTACCTGCGGAACGGTGTTGTCGACAAAGCGCTGGCGCAGTTCGTCGTTACCAAAACGTTTGATCTTCCAGGCCAAGCTCTGGGCGCTGTTCGGTGAGCTGTCGTCATTCGGCCCGAACATCATCAGCGCAGGCCACCAGAAGCGATTGATGGCGTCCTGCAACATGGCACGCTGTTCCCGGCTGCCGTTCGCCAGCGCCATGCAGGCCTCAAAGCCCTGGCGCTGATGGAAGCTCTCTTCCTTACAGATTTTCACCATCGCGCGGGCATACGGACCGTAGGAAGTGCGACACAGCGCCACCTGGTTCACGATGGCTGCGCCGTCCACCAGCCAGCCGATCACGCCGATGTCGGCCCAGCTCAGCGTCGGATAGTTGAAGATCGAGGAGTACTTCATGCGGCCATCTAGCATCTTCTGGTAGATGTCTTCGCGGGCGCAGCCGAGAGTTTCAGCGGCGCTGTAGAGATAGAGGCCATGCCCCGCTTCGTCCTGCACTTTAGCGAGCAGGATCGCTTTGCGGCGCAGGCTGGGTGCGCGGGTGATCCAGTTGCCTTCCGGCAGCATGCCGACAATTTCGGAGTGGGCGTGCTGTCCGATCTGGCGGATCAGGGTTTTACGGTACGCCTCGGGCATCCAGTCCTGCGGCTCGATGGCCGTCTCTTCGGCGATCTTCGCGTCAAAGCGTTGTTCTTCAGTCACATTGTCACCTTTATGATTCCCATTTGATTCACATTTAGCTTCATTGTGAATCATATTGTTTATGAGAAGTTACATAATGGTTAACTAAAACCCCAAGAACGCTTTGTGTATTCTGTGAGCGGTATCGCAGAGTAAATCCTGTAATCCATAAATAACAATAAGTTAACTATTAAAGACATATAGACAAGGATCGCATTGTTAATAAATTATTAAATTCAGGATTGATTTTTATGATTCATAATAAAACTATGTATAGCGATATGACGTAACATTTTACGGAGAAGCAAGATGCAGCAGTTAACCAGTTTCTTATCCGGCAGCTGGCAGTCTGGCCGGGGCCGCGAACGCACCATCAATCACGCCATTACGGGCGAAGCGCTGTTTTCCGTTACCAGCGAAGGTCTGGATATGGCACAGGCGCGCCGCTATGCCATCGAACATGGCGGCAATGCGCTCGGCAAAATGACCTTTGTGGAACGCGCCGCGATGCTAAAAGCGGTGGCGAAACATTTGCTGGAGCAAAAAGAGGTGTTCTATGCCCTCTCCGCACAGACCGGCGCAACCCGCGCCGATAGCTGGGTGGATATCGAAGGCGGGATCGGCACGCTGTTCACCTACGCGGGCCTCGGCGCACGCGAGCTGCCGGACGACGTTTTGTGGCCGGAAGATGAGCTGATTCCCTTATCAAAAAACGGCGGCTTCGCGGCCCGTCACGTGCTGACGGCAAAATCCGGCGTGGCCGTTCATATCAACGCCTTTAACTTCCCCTGCTGGGGGATGCTGGAAAAACTGGCCCCCACCTGGCTTGCCGGAATGCCCGCCATCATCAAACCGGCCACCGCCAGCGCGCAGGTCACCCAGGCAATGGTAAAAGCCATCGTCGACAGCGGCCTGGTACCGGACGGGGCCATCAGCCTGATTTGCGGCGGTGCGGGCGATCTTCTGGACCAGCTGGATTTCCAGGACGTGGTGACCTTTACCGGCTCAGCGCAAACCGGACAGTCGCTGCGCATTCACCCGAACATCGTCAAAAACTCGATTCCGTTCACCATGGAAGCAGACTCCCTGAACTGCTGTGTGCTGGGCGAAGACGTCACGCCGGAGCAGCCTGAATTCGCGCTGTTTATCCGCGAAGTGGTGCGCGAGATGACCGCCAAGGCGGGTCAGAAATGTACCGCCATTCGCCGTATTATCGTGCCGCAGTCGCAGACTGAAGCGGTAAGCGAAGCGCTGATTGCCCGTTTGCAGGGCGTGAAAGTCGGCGATCCGGAGGTGGAAGGCGTGAAAATGGGTTCACTGGTGAATGCTGAACAGCGTGCCGACGTACAGCAAAAAGTGGATGCGTTAGTGGCCGCAGGCTGTGAAATTCGCCTCGGCGGCAAGGCCGATCTGCATGCCGCGGGCGCGTTCTTCCCGCCAACGCTGCTGTTTTGCCCGCAGCCGGAGGAAAGCCCTGCCGTTCACGCCATTGAGGCATTTGGCCCGGTGGCGACGCTGATGCCGTATCAGACCCGCGAGCAGAGCCTGGCGCTGGCGCGTGCCGGACAAGGCAGCCTTGCAGGCACGCTGGTGACCGCCGACGGCGATATCGCCCGCGAGTTTATTCTGGGCGCAGCGCGTGCGCACGGCCGTATTCAGATCCTCAATGAAGAGTCGTCGAAAGAGTCCACCGGGCACGGTTCTCCGTTACCACAGCTGTTGCACGGTGGCCCCGGTCGCGCGGGCGGTGGTGAAGAGCTGGGTGGTCTGCGTGCAGTGAAACATTACCTGCAGCGTACCGCCGTTCAGGGGAGCCCAACGATGCTCGCCAGCATCGGTAAACAGTGGGTGCGCGGCGCAAAGGTGCAGGAAGACCGCGTTCACCCGTTCCGCAAATACTTCGAAGAGCTGCAGCCGGGCGACAGCCTGCTGACTGCCCGTCGCACGATGACCGAAGCGGACATCGTCAACTTCGCCTGCCTGAGCGGCGATCACTTCTACGCTCACATGGACAAAATCGGCGCAGCGGAATCCATGTTCGGTGAGCGCGTTGTGCACGGCTACTTTGTGATTTCTGCCGCAGCGGGCCTGTTTGTGGATGCGGGCGTCAGCCCGGTGATCGCTAACTACGGTATGGAGAACCTGCGCTTTATCGAACCGGTAAAACCCGGCGACACGCTGCAGGTGCGGCTGACCGTGAAGCGCAAAACCGTTAAACGCCAGAAAACTGCCGAAGACAAGGCAACCGGCGTGGTGGAATGGGCCGTTGAGGTGTTTAACCAGCACCATCAGCCCGTGGCGCTCTACTCCATTCTGACGCTGGTCGCGCGTCAGCACGGCGATTTCTAACGGATAACGCGCGCTACCCGGCAATCATCCACATCGTTGCCGGGTAGCGCGTTGTTTGCCCGGCCTGCATAGCATCCCCCTCAAATTCACCAACCTGGCAAATCTGACAAAACGGCTGGCAGGTGCAGACAAACACCGTGCACCTGCCCGCTGCTAGGGTGAGCATGTCGCAACTCAACACAACACCAATATACTGATAATAAGACGAGGCTAACGATGACGATTTCCGCCCGCAAAACGGCGCTGGCTATGGCCGTTGCCCTGATGTGCAGTTGGCAAACACCCGTCTTCGCCCACGGCGGCGAAGCCCATATGCTCCCGATGGACAAAACGCTGCAGGATTTCGGCGCCGACGTGCAGTGGGATGATTACGCCCGGATGTTCACCATCGCCAAAGACGGCGCGTACGTGAAGGTCAAGCCAGGGGCCAAAACGGCCATCGTCAACGGCAAAACTCTGACGCTTCAGGTGCCGGTGGTAATGAAGGATAAGAAAGCCTGGATTTCAGATACGTTCATCAACGACGTGTTCCAGTCCGGGCTGGATCAGACTTTCCAGGTCGAGAAAAAGCCACATCCGCTGAATGCGCTGACCGCTGAGGAAATCAAGGAAGCGGTGGAGATTGTTAAAGCCTCGCCGGACTACAAGCCCAACACCCGCTTCACTCAGATTGCGCTGGCCGAGCCTGAGAAAAACAAAGTCTGGGACTTCGTGCTGCACGACAAAGCCGTTGACGAGCCGCGGCTGGCGAACGTCACCATGCTCGACGGTAAACACATTATTGAGAGCCAGGTCGATCTGCAAAGCAAAAAAGTCCTGCACTGGGAGCCGATTAAAGACGCCCACGGCATGGTACTGCTGGACGATTTCGCCACCGTACAAAACGTGATTAACGCCAGTAAAGAGTTTGCCGATGTGCTGAAGAAGCATGGCATAACGGACACGACTAAAGTTGTCACCACGCCGCTGACCGTCGGCTATTTTGACGGCAAGGACGGCCTGAAGCAGGAAGATCGCCTGCTGAAGGTGGTGAGCTATCTCGACACCGGCGACGGCAACTACTGGGCTCACCCGATTGAGAACCTGGTGGCGGTGGTGGATTTAGAACAGAAGAAAATCATCAAGATTGAAGAAGGCCCGGTGATCCCGGTGCCGATGACCCCGCGCCCGTACGATGGTCGTGACCGCGTGGTGCCGAAAATAAAACCGCTGGATATCATTGAGCCGGAAGGCAAAAACTACACCATCACCGGTGACATGATCCACTGGCAAAACTGGGATTTCCACGTGCGCCTGGACTCCCGCGTCGGGCCGATTCTGTCGACGGTGACGTACAACAACAACGGCACCAGACGTAAAGTGATGTATGAAGGCTCACTCGGCGGCATGATCGTACCGTACGGCGATCCGGACGTGGGCTGGTACTTCAAGGCCTATCTGGATTCCGGCGACTACGGGATGGGCACCCTGACCTCCTCCATCGCCCGCGGCAAAGATGCGCCGACGAACGCCGTCCTGCTGGATGAAACCATCGCCGATTACAGCGGGAAGCCGATGGATATCCCGCACGCCATCGCCGTATTCGAACGTTACGCCGGGCCGGAGTATAAGCATCAGGAAATGGGCCAGCCGAACGTCAGCACCGAGCGCCGCGAGCTGGTTGTGCGCTGGATCAGCACCGTCGGCAACTATGATTATATCTTCGACTGGGTATTCCATGACAACGGCGTGATTGGCATTGATGCGGGCGCGACGGGGATTGAAGCAGTGAAAGGCGTGCTGGCAAAAACCATGCACGATCCGAGCGCGAAAGACGACACCAGATACGGCACGCTTATCGACCACAATATTGTTGGCACCACGCACCAGCACATCTATAACTTCCGTCTCGATCTGGACGTGGATGGTGAAAACAACAAGCTGGTGGCGATGGATCCTGACGTGAAGCCAAACACCGCGGGCGGCCCGCGCACCAGTACGATGCAGATTGATCAGCACGACATCGGCACCGAACAGGAGGCGGCGCAGAAGTTCGACCCGGGCACCATTCGTCTGCTGAGCAACACCAGCAAAGAGAACCGCATGGGGAACCCGGTTTCTTACCAGATTATCCCGTATGCAGGCGGCACGCACCCGGTGGCGACCGGCGCGAAATTTGCCCCGGACGAGTGGATTTATCACCGTCTGAGCTTTATGGATAAGCAGCTGTGGGTGACGCGCTACAAGGCGGATGAACGCTATCCGGAAGGCAAATACCCTAACCGTTCCACCCACGACACAGGCCTTGGCCAGTACAGCAAGGATAACGAATCGCTGGATAATCAGGACGATGTGGTGTGGATAACCACCGGCACGACGCACGTCGCCCGCGCCGAAGAGTGGCCAATTATGCCGACCGAATGGGTTCACGCGCTGCTGAAGCCGTGGAACTTCTTCGATGAGACGCCGACGTTGGGTGAGAAGAAAAAGTAACCCGCATGGGCTTCAAATGCCTGATGGCGCTTCGCTTATCAGGCCTACAGGATCCGCACACGATGCGGGCTTGTAGGCGGATAAGGCGTTTACGCCGCCCTCAGGCAAAACATATTCTTACCAGGGCCGAAAGGCCCTTTTTCATGCGCAGCAGCGGTCGTTCCATGCATCCCGATAAAGGATATTCCCTTCCGTATATTTCCACGTGATGGCCTCGTAGCGAAGCTCCGGCGTTTCAAGGTGCGTGCTGCTCAGACCGTTGGGGATCAGATGTGGCAACATCGTCGTCAGCCTCTTTCCCTACAGCGGAAACGGCGCGGTCGAGCTTAATGGCGAGGATGTTATTGGCCTGGAGATAGCTAATAATGGCATTATTCTGATCCATAACGACGCCCTGTTTGTTTCTGCTTAAATGCTTTGGAGGTAAAGCTCCCTGCCTTTCCGAAACAAAAATCAGGTAAACAAACACCTCGTCAAATAATAAATTTTGGGGTGTACATAAAAGACTTCAAATAAACACATCTTTTTTCATTCGCTCTGATTATAGTCTGAATTCTTCCATTTCCTCTGAATATGAAGCAAGCCCATCATGCCTGCATTTCATGAGGTACCCGATTCATATTGATAATAAAAACGCCACCGCGACACCGATGACCAGCACGGCACAGTAGAAAAATATGTTACCTGAGAACTGAGCCAGATCTTCCAGATGTTCGCTACCCTGTTTATTCAGCTTCTGAATGGCCTTCTTTTGATCATCTGCTTCAATGGCATAAGGATATCTGGTAAAACCATTTCTTTTCAGATTACTGGACACGTCACGCGTTACCAGTTCTGCTAAGATAACCTTAGTTTCATTATCCTTGATGAAAATGATGTAGTTACTCATGCCGCCTCCTGATAAAAACCTTCCTGATACCCAGAACAGATATGAAGCCAGTTAAACCTTATGTCGAATAATGCAAAGTACGCCATTTAAGAAACAAAAATCAATAGTTTTCAGGTTGTTCATCACAAAATACGTTAGTTCTATTTTTATAACCATCATTTATAGCATTAAAGCTGCTGATTAATTCCAAATATGTAACAGGCCCGCTTCGCTTGCATTTAATAATGAGAGGTTGCTTCCGGGAATAGCGCTTGTCGTAATAATCCTTGTCCTGTATTTTTATTTTCGCATTTGCAAAATCAGATGCCAGGCTTAGCATCCTGAAACCATACTGGTGACACAGTGGCGCGTCTGCGTCGCTTTTGTGTCGCACGCACGGCTACGCTACAATGGCGGGCCGGGCGGTGGCGTCGCAAGACGCGTCGGTTCCCAGTATGGCCGATAATGCTAACGCCGCCCGGACCCGCCACCCGCGAAATTAGCATTTCCAGTGGCGGTAAATTATACCCATACTGGAGTTTTTCTATGACGACTTACCCCGATCCAGACCACGATCTCCTGACCATTCCCTTCAGCGCCACCACAGACTTTACCGATCTGGCCGACTACTGCGACCGTTTTGCCTTAGCGCTGATGGAGAGTAACGACGTCCCCTACCAGACCGCGCTGCTCGACCGCCTCGGCGCCTGTCTCACCCTGCTTCGCCCTACTCTCGGCGAACCCATCCCCGATCATTTACTTAGCCGTTTTGTCGTGGATACGCTGCCTGAAAGCAAGACAGAGTTTGAACCAGATGCCGAAGCGCTGTGTGACTATTGCCAGTCGCTGACGCAGCTATTGAGTAACCAGACACTGTCGCCGGAAACCGAAAAAACGCTGAAGGGATTGTTGTGTGAACTGGTATGGATGTTTGCCGCAGATCTCAAGGCCCCTCGCTGGCTCAGAACGAAGCTGGTGTAATGAGGCGGTTCTCCCCCGGTCTGACCGGGGGCTCATGCTGTAAGCGAAGTTTATGGGAAAACAAGAGCTCCAATTATCGTAATGAACGGCAAAAGGGTAGCAACCGTCCTGCACTCTTTTCCATCAGGATTTTAATTTCGCGACGTAAGGGAGATTGCGGTATTTGTTCTCCCACGGCATGCCAAAACCGATAAGCAGATCGTCATTGTCCATCTCCAGCGCATAGTATTGCTGCGCATCAATCGCCACTCGCCCGGGTTTAACAAACAAGATTGCGACAGAGACCGATCGCGGCGAATAATGCGTTTTCAGGTGCTCAACCAGACGACGCATGGTTCCGCCGGATTCAATGGCATCATCCACCAGGATCACGTCCTTGCCGTTAATATCGCTATTCTGGTGATAGACAATGGTTGAACTGTTATTCCTGTCGCCCGGCGTATGGGGGCAAGAGATGTAATCCATATTGATGTCAAAGGTCAGCTTCCGTACCAGGTCTGCCGTAAAGAGCATGCCGCCCGGCACAACGGTGACAACCACCGCATGGTCAAAATTCTTATTCAGCTGAGCGGCCACTTTCTCTACGCCATGGGAAATCGCCATTTCATCCAGAACCACTGACCCAATATGCTTGTGTTCCATTTCACGTCCTCTTAATAGTCTTTCCCATTGTCAGAGCGTTCACGTTATCAGCAGGCACTGTGGATGAAAACCGCTTATTTACGAGCGGCTACGCAGAATCATCACGTATAACTGAAACGCCTCAACTTCAGGTTTACGCTTCTCCCGTCGCCACAATCAATCATTTTAAAGGGTGTACATAGTACCCATTGAGGTGTACTATGTACCTGCACACGGAGAACGTGCCTGTGAATGAGCATCATGCTATTGAGTTTATAGAGACGGCTTTATTTACCCGCCAGATTAAAGCCATTGCCACAGACGATGAACTGAGGGAGCTGCAAAGGGAGCTCATCCAGTTTCCGAACCGGGGCGATGTTATTCAGAACACTGGTGGGTTGCGGAAAATTCGCCTGGCAACGGGCGTTCAGGGCAAAAGCGGCGGCGCAAGGGTTATCTACTTCGTAGCAACAGCAGAGATTATCTGGTTTGTGCTGGCTTACCCAAAAAACGTAAAAGATACCCTGACAAACGCCGAGAAAGCCGAACTGAAGAAACTGACCAGAAAGTTAAAAGATGAGGTATGAGATGACTTTTTTTAACGAACTAAAGGCATCGCTGGAAGAAGCGGTCGAAATCAAAGAAGGCAAGAAAGCCGCCGGGCGCGTGACCCGCTATGAAATTGCCGATGTGAAAGCGATTCGCGAGCAGTTGAACGTTTCTCAGAGCGAAATGGCCGCCGCATTGGGCACCAGCGTCGATACCATCAAAAGCTGGGAATCCAGAAGGCGTAATCCAACGGGGCTGGCGGCGAAAGTGCTGGCCGTGATCCAGTCGAATCCTGCTTTCTTTTACGAGCTGGCGGCACACTGAGCGCCGAACATGAGAGTGCCGGATGGCGCTGGCGCTTATCCGGCCTACAAAAACCTGCTGACGTTACACCAGGGCATTCACGCAGGGCCGCTCGGCACATTGCATGACTCTCAATAACGCACACAAACCGATTTTGTTTCGCACCAGCCGTCCAGCCAGTCCGGGCCGAAATCGCGCCCTGTACCGGACTGCTTCATGCCGCCGAAGGGCAGGTTCGGATCGATAAGCGTATGGCTGTTCACCCACACCGTTCCCGCCTGCAGGCGATCGCTGTAGCTTAGCGCCTGAGAAAGGTTTTGCGTCCAGACGCTGGCGGTAAGACCGTATTCGGTTTCGTTCGCCAGCCGCAGGGCTTCGTCACCGTCGGCCACGCGTACCAGATTGACGACCGGGCCAAATACTTCCTCACGCGTCAGACGCAGACGCGCATCCGGATTCACGACTAACGTCGGGCGTACATAATACCCCTGGCCGCCAGGCCCTGCGTTACCGCTAATTAACTCCGCTTTGTTCTGCTCTGCTTCGTGCAGGAAAGCCGCGACCTTATCGCAGTGCGCACGTGATGCCAGAGGGTTAATCTGTGCGCTTTCAGACATCCCCGGCCCGACGCTAAGCGATTTCACCGCCTGCTCAAATCCCGTCACCAGCGTATCGAACAGCGGCGCTTCAATATAGATGCGGGAGCTGGCCGCGCAGACCTGACCCTGGTTGAGGAAACTCCCCATCATCAGACCTTCGATAACCCATTGCGGATCGGCGTCTTTCAGTACAATCGCCGGGTTTTTACCGCCCAGCTCCAGCGTGACGCGCGTCAGCCTGTCGGCAGCGGTACGGGCAATCTGTTTGCCCGTTTGCGTGGAGCCGGTAAAACTCACTTTGGCGACGTGCGGGTGCGACGTCAGCGCCGCGCCGCATTCCGCCCCGTTTCCGGTCACAACGTTGAACACGCCTTCCGGTACGCCTGCTTCGCTTGCCAGTTCGGCCACGCGCAGCAGCGTCAGCGGGGTAGTTTCTGAAGGTTTGATGACTATCGAACATCCCGCTGCCAGCGCTGGCATCACTTTCCACATGCCAATCATCAGCGGGAAGTTCCACGGCACAATGCCTGCGACCACGCCAACCGGCTCTTTACGCGTCCACGCCTGATAACGTGCGCCCGCAGGCATCGGAATGGAAACGTCCAGCGTCTGCCCGGTAATTTTGGTAGCAAGCCCGGCGGTATAGCGCATCCAGTTCAGAGTACAGGCCACTTCAAACGCACGGGAGATATTGATGGATTTGCCCTGCTCCAGCGTTTCCAGCTGGGCCAGTTCTTCGGCGTGCTTTTCCACTAAATCAGCGAAGCGCAGCAAAATACGTTCGCGTTCGGCAGGCATACGCCCCGCCCAGCGGCGGTCGACGAATGCGCGCCAGGCTGACATAACGGCTGCGTCCACGTCTGCGCTGTTGGCATCCGCGGTTGTGGCGATGGCATTGCCCGTCGCCGGATCCCAGACCGTCAGTCTCTTGTCGCTACGTGACGCCTGCTGCGCCCCGTCGATGTAGTTCCCGTGCTGGCGCGCCAGGAAGTGTTGCACGCTCTCAAGCAGTGCGACCTGTGAATCAGACATATCAGCTCCTTATTACCCTTCACGGTTTTATCCAGTGTAGAAGCCGCTCGCAGATTCTGTTTTTGTCTCTCTGTCATTCGCTTTGTCGCCTGTGACAGCCCTCGCAAACGGTGACAATAGTCATTCACGCGTCTGTCGTGGGTGATAGTTCTTTCGTATAGTCATCAGGGCACCCTTGTTTACGCAACATAAATGCAACAATGTGGTAGCACTTCAACGACTGAGGCAGATATGGCGCAAATTTCCGGCACCGAGCAGTTCCAGCAATGGCTGGCCCAGATTAACCAGGAGTGCGGCAATTTTGCTGCTCGCCCGCTGGACGGCGAATTCTCTGGTCACCTCGAAACCGGCTATACCCGCGCCCTTAAGCTCAGCACCGTTACCACCGCCAACGTCAATCTTTACCGCACTCAGAACGAGATCAAGGACCACAATGACAGCTGGTTTTACACCGTTTTTCAGCTGGAAGGTCAGGCCATTATTGAACAACATGACAGGCAGACGGTGATCCTGCCGGGCGACATCACACTGGTGGACGCCTCGCGCCCTTGCTCCATGGTCTGGCAGCAACCGTCGCGGCAGATCTCGCTGTTGCTGCCCCGAAGTTTACTGGAACAACAGCTGCGCGTCGGCGAGGCGCACTGCGTACAGAGGCTGGGTAAAAATCTGCCGATGGTACAGATGAGCCATCGCCTGTTGCAGGAAAGCATGAGCAATCGCGACCTGTCCGGCACGGAAATTGAAGCGGCCCTGGAAGCGATCGTCTGCCTGTTGCGCCCGGTTTTACAGCAACAGGACGTGCAGCCATCGCGCCGCGACAGGCAGTTTGAGAAGATCGTGCAGATGATTGATGACCATATTCAGGCCGAAACGTTGCGTCCGGAATGGCTGGCAAATGAAGCCGGTATGTCGGTGAGAAGCCTGTACAGAATGTTTGCGGATAAAGGACTGGTGGTGGCGCAGTACATCAAAAACCGTCGGCTCGACCTCTGCGCCAGAGCGCTGCGCCACGCGTCAGATGATGAAAAACTGGCCGGAATTGGCTTTAGCTGGGGATTTACCGATCACAGCCATTTCTCCACCGCATTTCGCCAGCGCTTTGGCGTATCGCCGGGAGAATACCGTAAGCGCCACCGCTAACTATCGTCAGGTGGCGCTTCGCTTACCTGACCTACAAAACCGTAACCATACCGTAGGCCGGATAAGCGTCAGCGCGATCCGGCAGGACGTCACTTGCGTAGCCACTTGCCGTTAATACCCTTCACATATTCGCCGGATTGCGCCCGGGAGACGAGCTTTTGCCCGGCCATCTTCGCCACTTCATCCACCGGCAGATTATTGCTGTCCGCCAACTGCTGATAGCTTTCGCTGCGGGCATCGTTAATTTTCTTCACCAGAGCCAGGGTCTCTTTATCCTGCTCGCGTGGCGCCAGGTAACCACTCAGCGTTTCCCCCACGCGCCCCTGCGCCCGCGCTTCATCCAGCGTTAGCGCCTGCACGCTCTGGCTGAGCAACCCAAGGCTAAACACAGCCATTAATATGCTTTTTTTCATAGCGGCCTCAGAACAGATCGCTGCGGGATTTCAGCAGGTTTTCAACGTCTTTATCCACTTTAATATGGATTTCATGCTCGATTTTGACGTTCATGTTGATGGTAATGGGCTCCTTCGGAGCGGCCACCTCTATCCGTGGCGTACAGCCGCTGAGGCTTAAAACCATCACTCCGCTCAGCATGGCGGTTATCGCTTTCATTGTTGCTCCTTACAGTCCTTGCCTGCCTGGCAACGCGGGTCCGGAAGGGCCGCGTTTTGCTCAAGCCATGCCTGAAGATTGTCGCCAAAGCGCAAGCTGCGCCAGAGATCGAACACGTTCTCTTCATGGGTATAGTTTAAATTGACCTTGCCGGTTTTTCCGTCGGCCCGACTGGTGCCGGATACCGTGGCCTGCAGGGTCAGCTTCCCGAGATTATCAAGATTGATTTTTGTCCATGACCGGGAAATTTCCATATAGCGCAGCCAGTTAATCGCCACTCCGGCGGCCATGTTGTCCTTAACCACCGCATCGGCGGTGTCTTTGTCGATACGCAAGGTCATCGTGCCGGGGTTGGTCAGCCAGCCGTCTTTGATTATCCATTTGTCGTTGTCGAGCCACAGCGGCATCGCCCCGCTCACCGGCCCGGACATGGTGAACTGCTTTGGATTTACGGCGCTGATAAGTTCGCTGGTGGAGATATTCTGCACGCGCAGCAGCGCCGGGTCGTGCTGCGGCATACGCAGCTGAAGCATAGACAGTTTCCCGCCGAGCAGATCAACGGTAACGTCGCTCAGCAGCAGCGGAGCGCTTTCGCTCCAGGGATAGCTACCCTGCAAATCGGCAGAAAAATTGTGCGCGGTGATCTGGTTGACGATTTCACCAATGCGCAGCGACACAGGGCCACGCGTTCCAAGCTGCCAGACGCCTTCACTGAAGCGGAACGGCAGCACAAAATCGACGCCGTTAATTTGGTTATCCGGCATCCAGGCGCTGCCGCCTTTCAGCACGCCGTGGCCACCCGCCTCAAAGCCTTGCCCTGCCGCCGCCGAAAACGCGACCTGGGCGTACAGCGAACCGTCCCGGAGATTCATTTTTAAGTCCGGCGGCACCAGTGGCTGGAAGACCGTCAGCGACTGTTTTGGCCACCAGGCTTCGCCACGCAGGCGTATGCCGTCCCAGCGGCCGTTAACCCGGACCGGGCCAATCGCTTCGGCATGCAAATCGCCTTTGAACTGGAACCATGTCGGATCGCGCCCGTCCACGCTGAATTTCAGGGTCGACGGCGGAAGCACGCTGCCGCCGCTGAAATGCGTCGGACCTGCGTCCAGCGACAGCGCCCCGCTCAGCGACGGATGCTGTTCATCGCGGATCCAGTGAATGGGTTGATCCAGCACCAGCCGCGGCTGGCTGACGGTCATCGTGCCGTACTGAAGTTTATCGAACCCGGTCGACAGGCTGTTGAGCACAATCGCGCTGTCGCGCCACTCGCCGTCGCCCTTCACGTCCCATTTCGCCTGCATCGGTGTGAAATGTCCGTCCCCCCAGTAACGCCAGCGCCAGCTGCCTTTGTCCGGCAGGAAGTTTTCCGCCTGACCATCGAGGTGCAGCACAAAATCGCCCATCTCCTGCTCATGGGCACGCAGAATGGCCTGCAAACGCCCGTCCACGCCCTGGCTGCTGACGTGCACACCGGCAAGCGGCCAGCGAATCTCATCAATATTCAGGGAATCAATCACTCGTCCGCGCGAGCGCAGCAGTGCGCCGGGCGCGAAGCTCAACAGCGGATCGGTTAAAGGGCCACTTAGCTGGGCTGGCAAAATAGCGTACAGAACCAGGTCGTCGTATTTCGCTTCGCCGGTCAACTGCAACGGCATCGCACTGTTATCCATGCTGAGCGTGCCCGGGCCGATCGTCAGTACGGCGTTGCCTTTCCCTGCGGCGCCCTGCGTCAGCACGTTCATTCGCCCGGCGATCTGCATTTTGTCGATGCCCTGCTGCCAGTTATCCACCTTCAGTCCGACTCTGCCGCTCAGCGGTAAACCTTCCTGCCACGGCCAGTTCCAGCGCCCGTCACTAATAGTCAGCCGCTCACGGGTCAGCTCCCATGGCAAATCCAGCAATGGATCCGGGTTATCGCGTGCCGTCACCACCAGCTGCCCCTGGTTCTCTCGCCACTCCAGTTCAGCATCGACGAGGTCCGCCGGATCCGGGAGCTGGAAAGTCGTCACCACGTGGCCATTGACCGGCAGGCCGTCCGGCACCAGCGGCATGGTGAATTCCCCAACCAGTTTTATCGGCGGTTTGTCATCCTGCACCCGTGCTTCGAGACGACTTACGGTGAGCTGTTGCCCTTTCAGGCTGGCCTGAAGATGTACCGCTTCACCGTCATAGCTGAGTTCCTGTTTTGCCGGGGTTAACGATACAGCCAGTTTGCCCTGCCATTTTTCCCACGGCGAAAGTCGCAGCTGGTCGATGGTCAGCCAGCTGTTCGGCAGCATAGATTGCCACTCGGCAAGGCTGCGTGGCGCGCCGGGTGCGGGCGTGCTTTCCGGGATTTTGCTCAGGCAGGCCGAATTGATATCAAGCGCGCCGACGTGCAGTCGCCAGCGGCTGGGGTGAGAAAGTTCCACGTTGGTCGCTTCCGCCAGCTGGCAGTCGCCCACCAGATAGCGCAGCTCAGGCAAGCGCACGGAGTTTCGGGTTAAGCGCGGGCTGTGATCGATGGCGATTCGCGTTCCCGCCGGAAGCCAGATACCCGCAAGGGTCGGCACCCAGTGCGTCAACGTCAGCAGCAACGTGAGCGGCAGGAGAATAAGAAGCAACAATAGCGCGATCGCGGCTTTCCAGGTACCCTTCATGGGCGGTTAACATCCTGATTTGTTGTAAGTAAAAGCCGAATTGGCCCGTATTGTGGCATGTTTAGCCCAGTCGTTAAAGTCACCGTCAGGTTTAAGCATAGATGCAGGACTTTGCCTCTTCCTGAGGATCCCTAAAACATCTGCACAATATGCTCTACACTCTCTGATATAACCTGCTAATTAAACTAATTTTTAAAATTTGTATGATTATTTTAAATATGCTACCGTGACGTTAATATCACTGGAGAAAAGTCTTATGAAAATCGCAGTTTACAGCACAAAGCAGTACGATAAAAAGTATCTGCAAGATGTTAATGATGCATTTGGCTTTGAACTTGAATTTTTTGACTTCCTGCTAAGCGAAAAAACAGCCAAAACCGCTCATGGCTGTGATGCCGTCTGTATTTTCGTTAACGACGACGGCAGCCGCCCGGTTCTGGAAGAGTTAAAAAACCATGGTGTTAAGTACATCGCTCTGCGCTGCGCCGGGTTTAACAACGTCGATCTGGATGCGGCTAAAGAACTGGGCCTGCGCGTGGTTCGTGTGCCTGCGTATTCACCTGAAGCGGTAGCCGAACATGCGATTGGTCTGATGATGTCGCTGAACCGTCGTATTCACCGGGCTTATCAACGCACCCGTGATGCAAACTTCTCCCTGGAGGGCCTGTGCGGTTTTACTATGCACGGTAAAACCGCGGGCGTCATCGGCACCGGGAAAATCGGCGTGGCGACGTTGCGTATTCTGAAAGGCTTCGGCATGAAGCTGCTGGCCTTCGACCCGTACCCAAGCGAAGCGGCGCTGGAGCTGGGCGTGGAATATGTCGACCTGCCGACGCTGTTCTCCCGGTCAGATATTATCTCTCTGCACTGCCCACTGACGCCGGAAAATTATCACCTTCTGAACCACGCCGCATTCAGTCAGATGAAGGACGGCGTCATGGTGATCAACACCAGCCGTGGCGGCCTGATTGATTCTCAGGCAGCGATTGAAGCGCTAAAAACCCAGAAAATCGGCGCGCTGGGAATGGACGTATATGAAAACGAGCGCGATCTGTTCTTCGAAGATAAGTCCAACGACGTGATTCAGGATGACGTCTTCCGTCGCCTGTCGGCCTGCCATAACGTGCTGTTTACCGGGCATCAGGCCTTCCTCACCGCCGAGGCGCTGACCAGCATTTCCGAAACCACGCTGGAAAACCTGCGCCAAATCGATAATGGCGAAACCAGCCCGAACGCCCTCGTTTAACCTTTTCTGCTCCCCGTTTTCGGGGAGCACTTTCGGATAATCCCCACTCTTCAGCCCGGCACTACAGTGTCATGCTGTGTTGGTATTATTTATTTGGTGAATATTTGATGAGCAGTATGAAACTGACGCTCGCCCTGGTGGCGGCAACTCTCCTGGCAGGCTGTGTCTCCACCAGCAAGGTGACCACGCAGCCGGAACAGCTTCAACACCATCGCTTTGTGCTTGAGAGCGTAAACGGCAACAATGTCAGCCCGGCAAAACCGCTGGAGCTGAGCTTCGGTGAGAAAATGCACATTTCAGGGAATATGTGCAACCGCTTTACCGGCGAAGGAAAGCTGTCAGACGGCGAGCTGAAGGTGAAAAACCTGGCGATGACGCGCATGCTCTGCACGGATGCGCAGCTGAATCAGCTGGACGCACTGGTCGGCGCTATGCTGCACGACGGTGTACAGGTTGACCTCACGGAAAACCAGCTGACCCTTGCAACGTCCCATGATTCGCTGGTGTATAAGCTCGCCGATCTGGTGAACTAACGTCAATAGTTACCACAGGACCCGGTGGCAAGAGACTGCTCGCTGCATCGCTTGCCATTGGGAAGTGCGCACATACCGATGGCAGAGCCATCCAGCTGACGGGCAACGGATAATGCGCCGCCAATCATCGCGCAGTTGGCCTGCCCTGAGTCAGACATCGCCGCCCGCATACCTGGCGTGACATGTGCCGCCGTGGCCTGCTGTACGGGTTCACTGCTGCATGCCGACAGCAAAAGTGCCGCGCATCCTACCCAAAAAGCTGCTCGCATTCTCTTTATTCCCCTGTCAAATACGGTTCGCAAAACCTGTTCATAATAGGCAGCAAGCGGCGTGACGTCGAGAGACGAGGCACGCATTTTGCCTTTTTGAAACAAATTCTAGCAATTTATCGCCCAAGGGATTGACCTGCTCGTTGTTAAAAGGAATACCAGGGGCGCAAAAGTATAAATGGGGACCTCTGGTTTCAGTCTGACCGTTTAGAAATTTACCATGTTTGAACGTTATTCAGGCCCAAATTCGCCAAGAAGACCTCGCCTGCATAGCCGCAGGGACGATACAACGTCAGGTCCGCAATAAAAATATTATTGTCACAAACAGGCGATAAGCTGATGTTTCTGTCCATTTGAATTCTCCTCAGGAAGCCCGGATGGCTAAAATAAAATTTGCTAATTAATACTCACCGTGTATTAATGAATGAGTCAAATCAACACACAGACGAACGTAAAAACATTTTACAGAGCAATCCTCATAACCAGGCGCTATCGCTGATATCCCCTCCTTTTGAGTCCATAAGTTTAATATTATACGTTTATAATCAATACTACATTTTTAAAATGGTCAACAGGAGTCAGTATGTCCACAAGAATTAAAGGCCTGGTTAAGTGGTTTAACGAAGGCAAAGGTTTTGGTTTTATCTCCCCGCTTGATGGGAGCAAAGATGTGTTTGTCCATTTTTCAGCTCTTCAGGGTGATAACTTCAAAACGCTCTTTGAAGGCCAGAAGGTTGAATTCGCGATTCATAGTGGTGACAAGGGTCCTGCTGCTGCCAGCGTAATACTTTGCGACAAATAAACATTTGTGGGCTGCGACAACGATGATGGATTATTCCTGAGTAGACAGTCCCCAAACCTGTAGCGCCCGGATTTTTCGGACAAATCGGCCAGTATATTTTAGATTTTACATGAGAATGCTGACCGATATAATGAAGATCAGATTTACTGCATGAACAGCTTGAAAACAGAAGCTAACGGCATATAAAAATAAAGTTAAGAGGCCTGACGACCTCCAAAAGCATCACTTCATTTACTTTGCCGGGTTAGTCACTGTCAATTTCAGTTACCTTATGGAAATATTCAAGAAAAATTAAGTGATCTTATCCCCTGACAGGTGCTTTTCTTTTAAATCACTTTGCTGACTTGAATAAAGTACTACAGTAAGGGCAGACAAGCTGAGACCCTTTTTGAACACGGCTAAAGCTATGCTCAGAATCTTTTGAACAGTTAGGGCAAGGGCATTTTACTAAGTGATTACGACGGGTTTGTGTGTTTTTACGTCCAGACATAGGCATCTCCTGGTTTAAGGGACTGCCACCATACACGTTAAATCACATTCTTGCTTGCCTTTATGGCAACGACTTGCAAAAAAACGAAAATGCAAGGCTTTTCTGCTACTGGCTCCAACTAAAAATCATTAACGAGGTAAATAATATTACTATAAACATTCATTTCAGATGTCCATGCTGTCATGGCTCTCAATACCGAACGTCAATTTTTGATGTGTCCGAGAAAAATCCATTTGGCGCAAAGTGTATTTTCTGTAAATCGACAATGACGTTTGATAACAGCCATCAATTCAGCAAAAATGATATTTTAAGAAATAATACATAGTTGCTCCGGGTTTGTTGTTAACAAACTATCGAGTCTCCTTTTGCAGGGATTTTATATCTATGAAAAAAATCATCAACTCCAGGGTGGCATATGAAAAAGGTAATCGTTTTTTTTAATGCTGAGCCTTGCAAGGTCATTACCGTTCTTAAGGGCATTACATCTATCCGTAAGGAGTATCCAAACGGTGAAGAGACACATCTCCAGATAATGTCTGCCGGTTTTCCTTCGCTGACGGGTGATCATGGCATTGTTTACGTAGCATCAGACAGAGAGCTGACTTCACAGGAGATCCGGGATGCTGCCAAAAAACATTTATGATATCTCTAAAATGTTTATCTTCCATATCATGTTAAAATCTGGGTTTAATCCCAGGTATAACTCCCCCGTTTATCGGATAAATCATATACAAAAATAATAAGATAAAAATTATTGTTACCCTGCCCAGCAGCATTTTTTGTTGTTCGTTATGACTCGAACAAAATTTCCGTTCAGAAAGTTATGAACTTAGACTGGTGCAGATTGTCTAAAAAATCACTCTCAACAGAAAAGGTGATGCTATGACATCCTTAATATTAACAACGGCCATTGCTGCATTTATTGGTTTGATGCTGCTCAGTCTGGTTCAAGTTTGGATCGGTACATCTAACAATCCCGATAAACAGTAGTAAATTCAGGAGCCACATCGGAGAGACTTCCTGCCCAGTAACGGCCAACCGCGATACGTTCCTGCACGGTGGTCAACTGCTTCTTCACGAAGATGTCCTCTGTATTGGTGCTTCAATCGTTTTCTTTGCTTCTGCTGCTTCCATATGCGCTCGCCTGGCATATCCAGATGTAAATCTGTTCAGCACTCATCGGGGTATGTTCTTTGGCTCGCCAGCAACAATCATCGAAGACTCAACTGTAAAGCGGCGCTTGAAAGTGGAAACAGCCAGCGAGCCACTGTCGTCGGCGCTAATTTCTGCAGAACACAGACAGTTTCCGTCGATAGCCTGCGGGATTTCTACTGTCCAGCCTTCCGAATTCAGACCAGGACTTCCTGCTACCTGTTAAACCCCGATCGATTTTTTCGTTTCCCCTACATCTTCGTCATTGTATTTCAGAATCCCCCCCAAACAATCGCACACTACCGGCAAGACTATCTTGATGAATACGTTCGTATCGACGGGGCTGTTTGACCTTTCAAAACAACCTCCATGGCGAAGTATTTGAAGTGATGAATCCCGGCCAGTGCCAAATGCTCCAATCTCCATCACATTTGACTTTGCTGTGCCGATATCACGAATAGCACTGCTTCCTGAACCATAAGCAGCTCTCATCGCCAGCCAGATGGGGCATGAAAACGCAAAGATGGTTTACGAGGTATACTCAAAGTGGATCGGGGAAAGGGAGCAGGTTGCCTTAGTGAATGAAAAGCTTGAAAACATTTTGCCCCAAATGCGCCCCATTTGTCCGATAGTGCCCAGGAAGGTTTCACAACTTCAATGAGTTACACGGCAGTCCTATAATAGAACAATAATTACAGGACTCGCCGAGGTTATCGTGGGTCCCTTTTTCTTGCGCAATGTAAGGGTGTCACATGATTACTATGGATGCACATTTTTAAAACTTACTGAAGATCGCCCAAGAGCAGGTTGTTTTTCAGTTCGTTATCTCTGGATAATTGTTCAGTTTATGTTCTAACGTGAACTTTAGCGATTTTTCCTGCCCCACTCCTGCCCCATCGCCGTAACTTTGCGAGCACGTTACCAAAATTACGATCCCACCGTTTACCCTTATTTCATTCCTGGCGACAATCCAATCACCTTTACCAGCCATAGCATCAGGACGATGAAACAGAAAACCTACCACTATCTCCGCGGCAGCGATGTAGTTCGCGACGGAATGTACCTTGAACTCATAGAGGCCGATACCTCACCACAAAAGCAACTCGCAGAAGTTTTCTACTCGGACGTCACACACGAGCTAACCCTGACCTATCAGGAGCCAGATATTCCGATTTCAGTAATGAACGATTTCATGAACGCCGCTCTAAAACTTCTGCCCATGAAGCCAATTACCTGACGACGAGAAGATCGGAGTATCGCGTAGTATATCGCGGAGAAAGCATTTCGCGCTTCATCTGCCACTGCTGCTGTATGCCCTGCCCGGCAAAGTACAGCGTTCCCCGGCCATCTTTGGCGTTCAGATGGTCCAGTACTTCCATCAGCTTATTGCTGTTGGGCTTCGGCGCGTTATCGTCGAAGAGATTGAGTTGCGCTACGCCCTGGCTGAAGAAGTCGCCAAGCATGATCCCCGCTTTCTGATACCGGTGGCCGTCACGCCATATCGCATCAAGACAGCGCGTGGCCGCGCCGATGATGTCGCGGCTGTCCTGCGTGGGCGTCAGCAACTTTACTGACGAGCTGTTTCCATAATAAGGCTCGTTGAGCGCAAATGGCGACGTCTTGACGAACGCGGATACAAAGCGGCAATACTGATGCTCGCCGCGCAGCTTCTCCGCAGCCCGGGTGGCATAGCTGCAGATCGCCTGACGCATCTCTTCGTAATCCGTAATGCGGCCGCCGAACGATCGGGAGCAGACGATTTCTTGTTTCACCGGTGCGAACTCTTCCAGTTCAAGGCAGGGCTCGCCGTTCAGCTCGCGGACAGTGCGCTCCAGTACCACATTGAAGTGCTTCCTGATGAATCGGATGTCAGTGTCCGCCAGCTGCAGCACAGTCTTGATACCCATCGCTTCCAACTTTTTCGAAATGCGGCGGCCAACGCCCCAGACTTCGTCAACCGGCAGCGCTGCCATCAATTTTCTTTGCCGCTCCAGGTTCGACAAATCCACAACCCCGCCCGTCTGCCGCTGCCATTGTTTCGCCGCGTGGTTCGCCAGCTTTGCCAGCGTCTTCGTTTGAGCGATTCCGACGCCCACGGTCAGATGCGTACGCTGCAAAACGGTGGCGCGTATCTCCTTTCCGAACTCAGTAAGATCCCGGCAATTCCGGACTCCTGTCAGGTCACAGAATGCTTCGTCGATCGAGTAAATCTCGCAGCGCGGCGACATCTCCTCAAGCGTTGTCATCACACGGTTGGACATATCCGCGTACAGCTCATAGTTGCTGCTGAAGCACACCACACCGTGACGCCGGAATAAGTCCTTTTGCTTGAAGTATGGGTCGCCCATCTTGATGCCGAGTTTCTTAGCCTCTGCCGACCTGGCGATCACGCAGCCGTCGTTATTTGAGAGAACAGCAACAGGCCTTCCTTTCAGGTCCGGGCGGAACACAGTCTCGCAGGACGCATAGAACGAGTTCACATCACACAGCGCAAACATGCTCAACTCGCAGACTTCACGATGTACGTGACCACGCCGAAAATTTCCAGGTTGTCCTCACTGCCGATCATGATTGGGCGGTATGACGGGTTCTCGGCCTTGAGCATGACGATCGGATGCAACTGCAGACGCTTAACAGTAAATTCGCCGTCCACCGCGGCAATGACGATGTCGCCATGAACGGCTTTCCTTGAGCTGTCGACAACCAGCAGATCGCCCTCTCCTATTCCTGCTTCAACCATCGAATCCCCGGAAGACTTCACGAAATACGTCGCGCTGGGGTGCTGCACCATCAGCTCGTTTAAGTCGATCCTCTGTTCAACATAGTCCTGAGCCGGGCTTGGGAACCCGCACTGGACCATTTCCCCAAACAGCGGTATAGCGACAACCTGGCGTAACTCAGAAGGCGTGAAAAGCTGCATAATAATCACCGTAAAATTAGAGCGGGGCTACATCACTGGCAGGTCATCGAAACCGGCCCGGTTGATGATGTGCGTTACCACGCCGATCACCTCAACATCATCAAGACCTTCCCCTTCGATTGCTTCGCCGTCTTCCGTGATCAGCGCGCCACCAGCAAGGCGAGCAAATTCGCGATGCCCTTGATACGCAATCAGCAGAACGTGGGGCGCGCCAGGCTTTCCGCTGCGGTCGACAACTGCAAAACCGTTTTGCGTTTCAACAACATCGGCATGCTTGCTAATTCCACATGTTGCGTAGATTGACTGCTGCATGATGTACCTCCATTGAATACTGGATAGAAATACAGTATAAATACTGTATATCTAACCAGTAAAGAAGGAATATTCAATGTTTGTGGAACTCGTTTATGACAAAAGGAATTTTGTTGGTTTGCCTGGCGCAAACGGCATGATCCTCGCCGAACTGACGAAACGGATTCACCGAATTTTTCCGGATGCCGACGTCCGCATTAAGCCGATGATGACGTTGCCAGCAATCAACACGGATGCCAGCAAGCATGAGAAGGAGCGGATCAGTGCCGCAGTGCAGGAAATGTTTGAAGAGGCAGATATGTGGTTGGGTGGTGATGATAGCTAACAAAAAGCCCACCTGAGTGGGCCTGTCGCCATTGCCATGATGGTGTGGTAGAATCCTTGCGCCAGCAAGCTCTCTGGAAAAGACTGCTGGCATGACCCCGGTATGTGGAAACACTGCCGGGTTTTTAACGTGAGGTTAAGGCACCATAGCGGTCGGAGTCCTAACTATTAACTAACAGAGAGACCAGTTTAGCCTTTGCCATTGTTTGTATGTTTTAATACAATTAAATATCATCATTAATTTAATCATTACAAATGACATAGACATGATTATGTGTATTACTCTCTTTCTGTTTCTTAAACGGGAATCTACGTATGCAAGGCCATAAAATTAGTTATCTTGAGGGACTTCGCGGAATTAGTTGTATGGTTGTAATTTTTGACCATTGCGTGAATGATTTCTACCCTGCTCTTCGCCACACCGGTGATCCGGGGGTCGCAGGCGCAATAAAAACGATAATAGCTGCATCGCCTTTAAACATAATATATAGCGGATTGATATCTGTTTTTATTTTTTTTGTGCTAAGTGGGTATGTACTATCATATAAATATCATAAAACAAAAGAATTGTCTGTGGTAACAATTGGGGCGTTAAAGCGATACTTCAGGCTACTAATACCTGTTATAGCATCTATGATTTTCTTCTGGCTTTGCTTTGAAAGCATTTCATTAATTTTCGGAGATAGAAATCCTTTCTCACTAAACACAATTATCAAAACTTCAGTATATAATGTATTTTTTACAGGCAAGGATGTAATAAATGGCCCGCTCTGGACAATGCATATTGAGCTGATGGGTTCTTTTGTCGTATTTGCTCTAATTGCGCTCACGCACAACTTATCAAAAAGATGGTTAATTTATACTGCGTGCTTGGCTTACTCATTCAATACCGTTTATTTCCTTTTCATCTTTGGTGCTTTTGTATGTGACATTGTTACATCAGGATATTTAAAAGATAAGTTCACATGCACAAACAAATACATGCTTGCATTTTTATTTGTCACTTCTTTAATTTTCATGTCATACCCAACCATACGCCCAGGAGTGTCAACCATTGGAATGCACTCAATAATGAAAATTGATACAAACTTCAATATCGCAAGCTTCTGGCATATTCTCGGCGTATGTTTATTTTTTTATTTCTCAATGAATTCAAAAATAACCCAGGACATATTCAGCAGAAAAACACCTTTATTCCTAGGTAAAATCTCATTTTCATCATATGTAATACACTTCCCTATACTTCTACTGGTAAAAAGATTTGGGTTGGATTTTGGAAATGGCTCTTTGACATTATTGCTCAACTCTTTTCTAGTTTATTTTTTCAGCATAATTGTATCAATTGCTTTCGAAAAATACATAGACAGAAACGCGGTTCATATATCAAACAAATTGGTTGCCGCTTTCAAATAAAACAAAAGGGAGCTAGGCTCCCTTTTTTTATCTGGCAAATGCCCCCCTAACCCTACGAATTGCAGCCCTCCGCAGTGTTCCTTCAGAACTTCTGGCACTTAGTTTTATCGCCCAGTATCTATTTTTCACACCGGTAAGTGTATCAACTGCATTGAAGTTGACTGTAGCGCTCCCGGTGGTCGTAATAGTTTGCACTAAAGTTGTGCTGTTTCCTAAACCTGCAATTAACTGCCAAGTGCTAACTACTGATTGAGATGTTAGATCCAGATAGTCAAATTTTACATAGTCCGGACGGACTGGCACGCCAAAATCTAATACCAGTAAATCACCGACAATGAAAACAAATGCGCCAACAGTTGTTGGCACCACGCTACCATCCTCAATGGCGCAAGTTGTATTTGGATGCAACCACCACCACGACCCTTTATTGGTTGGGCCTATGTTATTTTGATCGGTGGTCGAGCTATAATTAAGCCCGCAATTATTTATATCAAGTGGCCTGCATCTTTCTGTGGTTCTTTGTCTAGCGAATTGTATAAGGTCTTTATAAGCCCATTTTATGGGCTCGCTGTTTTCAATGCTCTCCATAATGCTTGGGCTATCTGGAACATAAAAAATAAAACATACAAACCCAGGAAATCTAGAAAGCCAGCCTCGATTTGATGATTTTATCTCATCTACTGTCGGGTTTAGGTTTGTTCCAGTATGTTGATTGAATGTTTGCAATATTGGAACGCAGCGCCCCTCTCTTGTAGCACCTTCTTCCATAGGACCGATAAGATTGGCAATATAATACTTTATTTCGTTGAAGGTATGGAACTGCCTGTAAACTGAGATGTAAATAACATCCACACGATAGTCTAGTTTTTTTGCAGCATTAACATCAGCAGTGAGGGCGGCACTTATAGGTTTAGATGTTAAAGCTTTTACTGCATCAATTACTTGATCTTGGTATGTAAGGGTAGCGTAAGATTTTGTATCAGGTTCGTCAAAGCAATAGATGCCAACAACCGCATCATCACTAAAGTATGACGATACCTGAGAAAGGTATGTGGGGATTTGATCCTCAAATCCGGCAATGCCTAATATTAGTGAGACGTCATATAGTTTGCACAATTCAAAAAATATAGGGAACTGAATTGTCAATGAGTCACCAGGAAAAATATAGTTAATAAAAGTTCCAATTCCAAGCCCCTTTGCATACATAAAATAGCTGGGGTCATGAACAAACATCTGGGTGAAACATGTTACATCACCATTGATGTTTTTCTCTGGAATGATTTTAAATTCAGAACCAAAAATATCGTAGAATCTTATAACGTTGCCGGTGGACGGAACTCCTATTACACCCGTTCTTACATAGCTCACATTCGAGTATTTATATCTTATAGCAATGATATTATATTTTGAAAGGTCCGCGAATTGTGCAGATGCCAGGTTCTCAAATTCGATAGCCAATTGAGACGAAATTAATTCATTAATCCCGTCCAGAGCATCAGCAACAGTCTCATCACCGTACCCAACGAGGCTGGCCCCCGTAGACTTTGCTAAATCTTTCCGCAATACATCACTGACATCGACCGCCAGCCACTTTCCTTCCCCTACACCGCCAGTAGAATCAGGTGTCGAGCCAGCGGGAACAGTTTTAGGCAGCGTGGTTAAATCATCCCAGCGATACCAAACGCCCGTTGACTCATCCTGGATAATGTCGCCCGCAGTGGTGATAGTTGCACCATCCTGGAATGTGCCGACAGGGTTCCAGCCCAGGTTATAGATTTGCTGTAAAACAAGCTGCTTCAGGCCTTCAATGGTGTAATGCTTTCCTCCAAGGCGGTCAATGTACTGAGATGCCTGCGAAGTAACGAACTCATCAATCTTGCCAGCATTAAACTTCAGGTCTTGCGGTTTTTCGCTTGGTACAGCCATATTGGTAGGTGTAGTAGCCATATTGTGCCCATAAAAAAGCCAGCGCTATGGCTGGCTTTAAGTTGAAGTGAATTGCTTACGGGTAAATCAGGTCGCTGTATTCTTCCAGCGTTAAGGACGTGGTTCCGTCACCATTTGGTTGCTTGGCTGTGATAGTCCACTGCGTTGCATCCAGTTCCGTTGATGTTGCGATGACATAGCGCGAAGGTGACTGAACGTCGTAGCCGTCGTAAATGTTGAGAATGATGTTTGGTACTGCAGCTGTGAATCCGAACGGCGTGTCGCTGCGTTGAGTTGCCGGGTAGCGCGCTGTCGTATTCCCGAGAGAATCGGTCACAACGACAAACATGCTGCCAGAAAAATCGATACGCTCGCTGGTATCGAAGTTATTTCCATTTCGGGCTGTAACGTACCCGGCTTGCTGATTCGTGTCGTATGTGTCCGGAACCTTAACCATATCACCGATGTTTACCCATTCGCCGTCAGCCATGGCCGTAATCTGCATTGTCATGCGTGAATAGATAAGCCGTTTACACTCGCGCAGCGCGCGCTCGTCCGCCTGAAACCTGTTCCTGACGTACAGCATTTCGAACTTCTTCGCTTTGGCCGGTGATCCTTCAATAATGGAATTGCCGGAAATCCGGTACCGAACAAAGTCCTGCTTATTGGTGTCCGGGTTACGGAACTGCACCTCCACACCGTCATAGCCACCTGGAAGCGTCATGTCATACGACAAGGAGTAACCATCAGGCTTCGTATTCGATCGATTGAATATCGTGGCCGCAGACGTCTTTTTGCTGTCGCGGGTGAAAGAAAGCACACCGTTATCGTCATAAACGGACACGCTGGCTGCGTCACAGATGGTCTCCATTCGCGAGCCGAGCGACACATCTTCATCGTCAAATGTGTAGTCGAAATATCCGAGCCGTGGATCAATGACGTCTATTTCAGACTGAATCTGGTACAGGCCGTAAATGTCAATGCTCGACTCCGGCTGCTGACCGACGACAAGCCAGTTAAACAGAGCAATATCTGCAAATTTCCGTGACGGCCTGAGCGTGTAATCTACCTGCTGCGTCGTCATGTTGTAACTGATGACGTGGCGGGTGATCAGCGCGTTGTATTTCCTGTCGCGGCCGCTCGTTGCATTTTCAGTGGCCCGGACCTTTACCATTACCAGCGAATCTTCATCGTGAACGACATTCGTCCTGACGTTGACAGCATGAATCTCTTCAACTTGCAGCTTACTTGCATCGCTACTGTTATCGGTCCTCTTGAAGGTGATTGCATAACGCCCAAAACCGCCAGCAGGAGTGAGTTTATCAGTCCGGTTAAACGTCTCCGACATGTAGTCGTGTGGCGTTGTCTGCCGGTACGTAAACGTCTGCTCCGTGCCGGGTATCAGGTTGTTGTCATTGTCGACTTTCCAGATGTTTACCACCCAGTTAGTTTCGCTGTTACCCCCAAGACCTGACTGCGTATGCAGCCACAACTGGCTTGATGGTATCGGAGAGAAGAAAGGTCCGACTATCAGCGCGGCGTTATCGTTTAGGATGAACTTCGTCGTGTTGATAGTCGCATCCTGAATGGGTATAGAAGGGCCATTCAGGTTGTCGAAAGTGAAGGTGTAATAGTAAACAGGACTGACAACAGACCCATCGTTTGTCTCAGCAAAACTGATAAGCCGCCCAGACAGAGTCACGTCTTCCGTGCGGGTTCCGCCGGTTATCGGGTACGTCACGTTGATAGTGAACGTTACCGGGTGCGGAAAAGCCAGGTCGGCGAAGTAATCGAAGTCCGCCTGTTTAACGATTTTCATCGCTATCTGGCCTCCAGCATATACGCCGCTGATGACAGTGTTTGCCGTCGCCGTTTCTACCGGGAAATCGTCGCTTTCGTTAAGCCCCGGCACCTCCTGTCGGTCATCACCCATACGCGAGTGAACGAGCGCGGCAGCCCGTGCTTAACTGATTTGTACGTCATCACTTATCACCGCCTCAACCGCAACGCCGTATCAGCTGAGCGTTGTGAAGAATGCGACGAACCAATTCCCGAGCCGCGGCGCGCTGCCGTTCCCGGCTGCCATACGTGCGCGGATTGTCAATCAGTTATCGAATTGAAGAATAAGCAGAGAGGGATTTGAAATGAGCTATCAGTCTGCACTAATTGCTGCTGGATGCGCGGTATTAGATTTTGTTGAGTTTGGATGCTACCAGGGGGAATGGCTGGCACTTGTCAAAGAAGGTGGAGAAATTGGCGTGTGTGAAGGATCGTATGGGTCTTGCAGTTATTGCGACGCCTTTGAGAGTGAATTTGGCTATGGAGAAGATGATGCGCCTGACTATCAAACCCGACTGGCTGACTTCGGAAAAGGTTATCTCCCAGCAAATACCATCGCAGAGATGATGGCAAAGTTAACGCATGACTCTGATCGTCTGGAATGGGACGACGACTATCAGGAGATGCTTAAGGTTGTGCTTTCGTGGGACGATAAAATATCAAAAGGTGAATTCCATGTTCAGGATAATCCGGCCTAACACCTACTACGTTGACCACCACAGCATCCCCTGCAAAATCCTCCGCACCAAAAACGACATCGTTCACTACCTCCGCAATAACCGTCCATGCATTGCCAGCATGGGCCGATTTTGCATTGAGTTCGAACCGGTCAGCAAGTCGGAAGTTCAGCGGATCGCCGAAGAAATCGAAAAAGCAGAACACCTGAAGAAACTGCGCGCCCAGCGCGCGGCATGAGGAGAGATTATGCGCATTGAAGAGTTACCGAAATTACCGAAGTTGTTCCGCGTTATCGAGGTTGATCTGGATGTGCTACGCAATGGCATTGGTTCAGGTTGGGGGGTGATTATCGATCAGGACGCCATCGTTAAGCGAAAGGTCCGCCGAGTGAAGCATGACGGCGGCTGGAAGTGGCAACTGGTTCGGGAATGGCACGATCAGGAGTTGTGGGATTACTGCTTCGAGCAGGACCGAGAATGCCTTGAGAACCTCAACTACGACCTTGGCTTATTGCATTGACGCAACTGATAGCCAGTTATGAGCTGGCTATTGGGTGCGAAAGCACCGCTCCGTTACCCTTTTTCCCGGCCCCGCGCCGGGTTCTTTTTTCAAACCACTTTGTATACCCCATCACCCAACATAAACAGTGCTACTTAAGGGAAAATGCAGTCGGATAATTTACTGTATCTTTCGCTGATGTGGCCTCGAATACACGCGAGGTAACAATGGAAAACGTAATCCAGCTGACCCCAAACAAATGGGTCACAGAAAGTCTGCTGATCGCGTTAACCGGTCTGCGACCAGGAACCATTCTTCGAGCCAGAAAAACGTCCTGGATGGTTGGCCGTGAGTATGTGCACATGTCGCCAGAAGGAGCGCCAAAACCGACCAGTGAGTGTCTGTATAACCGCGAAGCTATCGATCGGTGGATTGAAACCCAAATATCAAAGCAGCCAGGGATGACTCCTTGATGTGTAAATCTAAACAGCTACTCTGGTCATGCTCTTGGGCGCGGGAGGCATAATGGGTAAACCAACCTATCCTACTGGCGTTGAAAATCACGGAGGTAATCTCCGTATCGTTTTCCATTACAAAGGCCGTCGCGTACGCGAAAGCCTTGGAGTTCCGGATACTCCAAAGAACAGAAAGATGGCCGGTGAGTTGAGAACGGCGGTTTGTTTCTCGATAAAAATGGGCAACTTCGACTACGCGTCCCAGTTCCCAAATTCATCAAATCTCCGGCATTTTGGGATTAAGAATAAAGAAATTACTGTCTCAGAAATCGCTGAAAAGTGGTTGGCACTGAAGAGTATGGATGTATCAAACAATACCATGCGTGGTTATAAATCCGTCATCTCCAATATGGTTGAATTGATCGGGCCAAGAAAGATGATTTCAGCAGTAAGTCAGGAGGACTTGCTGTTCCTGAGGAGGGAGTTGCTTACTGGCCCTCACATGTTAATGGGTGGGCAGAAACAGCCAAAAACAGGACGGAAGGCGACAACGGTGAATGGTTACATGGTCGTTACCGGAGGGATGTTTCAGTTCGCTGCGGATAATGGGTATGTTCAAAAGAACCCCTTTGACGGGATTTCTCTTCTGAAGAAATCAAAAGCGGATCCGGACCCGCTGGAACGTGACGAATTTTCAAGACTGATTGGAGCAGCATTGCACCCACAGTTTCGAAATTTATGGTCACTCGCCGTCTACACAGGAATGCGGCACGGTGAATTGTGTGCTCTCGCCTGGGAAGATATAGATTTAAAAACCGGGACTATCATTGTTAAGAGAACATACACGCGGGCCAAGGAATTCACACTACCAAAAACTGACGCTGGAACTGACAGGATCATCCATCTCGTTCAGCCAGCGATTGAAACACTGAAAGCCCAAGCTCAACTAACCAGGGTAAACAGGCAAAGGCAGATCGTAGTGAAACTACGGGAGTACGGCCGGACAAGCATTCATCCGTGCACTTTCGTCTTCAATCCTGAGCTCACCAGAAGAGGAAGACCTGGCGCAAATCATTATTCCGTGCCTTCTCTTCATTCATCATGGGAAAACATGACCAGACGAGCGGGATTAAGATACAGGAATGCATACCAGTCCCGACACACGTATGCATGTTGGTCATTGGCTGCCGGAGCTAACCCGACCTTCATAGCCAACCAGATGGGACACAGAAACGCCCAGATGGTTTACATGGTGTATGGCGCCTGGATGAGCGAGAACAATGCTGACCAATTGGGCATTTTGAATCTGAAAATGAATGCGAATGCCCCATTGGTGCCCCATGCAGTTAGTGGGAACAAATAATAACTTTATAAATCTTTAACTTAAGTAGTGAGAGCAACCATATGATTACAACTGACGGTAATGGCGCTTGCGCGTCGGTGGCGTTTCGCACCAGTGAAGTTATCGCCATCTACCCGATCACGCCAAGCTCGACGATGGCGGAACAGGCCGATGCCTGGGCGGGAAACGGCCTTAAAAATGTCTGGGGCGACGTTCCGCGAGTCGTGGAAATGCAGTCTGAGGCAGGCGCGATAGCCGCCGTGCACGGTGCGCTGCAAACGGGTGCCCTCTCCACTTCCTTTACCTCCTCGCAGGGCTTGCTGTTAATGATCCCGACGCTGTACAAACTGGCCGGTCAGCTGACGCCATTTGTACTGCACGTCGCCGCGCGTACCGTTGCCACACACGCGCTGTCGATTTTTGGCGATCATTCCGACGTCATGGCCGTACGCCAGACAGGCTGCGCAATGCTCAGCGCGGCAAACGTTCAGGAAGCGCAGGATTTTGCGCTGATCTCAACGATCGCGACGCTGAAAAGCCGCGTGCCGTTCATTCATTTCTTTGATGGCTTCCGCACGTCCCACGAGATCAACAAAATTGTTCCGCTGGCGGATGACACGATCCTCAACCTGATGCCACAGGCAGAAATCGACGCGCATCGCGAGCGAGCGCTGAATCCTGAGCATCCGGTTATTCGCGGTACCTCCGCCAACCCGGATACCTACTTCCAGTCCCGCGAAGCCACTAACCCGTGGTACAACGCGGTGTACGAGCACGTTGAACAGGCGATGAATGACTTCGCCAGCGCCACGGGCCGTCAGTACAAACCGTTTGAATATTACGGCCATCCGCAGGCTGAGCGCGTCATCGTACTGATGGGTTCCGCAATCGGCACGTGTGAAGAAGTGGTGGATGAACTGCTGACCCGAGGCGAAAAAGTCGGCGTGCTGAAAGTGCGCCTGTATCGCCCGTTCTCGGCTAAACATCTGCTGGCTGAACTGCCGGATAGCGTAAAAACCGTTGCCGTGCTGGATCGTACCAAAGAGCCTGGCGCGCACGCCGAGCCGCTGTATCTGGATGTGATGACCGCGCTGGCGGAAGCTTTTAACAGTGGTGAACGCGAAACGCTGCCGCGGGTGATTGGCGGCCGCTATGGCCTCTCCTCGAAAGAGTTTGGCCCTGAGTGCGTGCTGGCAATTTTCAATGAGCTCAGCGCCAGCAAGCCAAAATCACGCTTCACCGTTGGTATTTACGATGACGTGACCAACCTGTCGCTGGCCCTGCCGGAAAACACGTTGCCCTCCACCGCGAAGCTGGAAGCGCTGTTTTACGGGCTCGGCAGCGACGGCAGCGTTTCCGCTACCAAGAACAACATCAAGATTATCGGTAACTCCACGCCGTGGTACGCCCAGGGCTATTTCGTCTATGACTCGAAAAAGGCCGGTGGACTGACCGTCTCGCATCTTCGCGTCTCTGAACAGCCGGTGCGCTCAGCCTATCTGGTTTCGCAGGCGGATTTTGTCGGCTGCCACCAGTTACAGTTTATCGACAAATATCAGATGGCCGAGCGTCTGAAGCTCGGCGGAATTTTCCTGCTAAATACGCCATACAGTGCCGATGAGGTGTGGTCGCGTCTTCCGCAGGAAGTGCAGGCCGTGCTGAATCAAAAACAGGCTCGCTTCTATATAGTGAACGCAGCCAAAATTGCCCGTGAATGTGGCCTTGCGGCGCGTATTAACACCGTGATGCAGATGGCATTCTTCCAGCTGACGCAAATTTTACCGGGCGACAGCGCGCTGATTGAACTGCAGGGCGCGATTGCCAAAAGCTACAGCAGCAAAGGTCAGGAGCTGGTCGAACGTAACTGGCAGGCCCTTGCGATGGCCCGCGAGCTGCTGGCGGAAGTGCCGCTGCAGCCCGTCGACGACAGCAGCCCGATGCGCCCGCCGGTTGTGTCGGACGCTGCACCGGACTTCGTCAAAACCGTCACCGCCGCCATGCTGGCCGGACTTGGCGATGCCCTGCCCGTTTCTGCGCTGCCGCCGGACGGCACCTGGCCCGTCGGCACAACCCGCTGGGAGAAACGCAACATCGCCGAAGAGATCCCAATCTGGAAAGAAGATCTCTGCACGCAATGTAACCACTGCGTCGCCGCCTGCCCGCACTCGGCCATTCGCGCCAAAGTGGTTTCGCCTGAAGAGATGGAAAACGCCCCGGCCAGCCTGCACTCGCTGGATGTGAAATCCCGTGATATGCGCGGTCAGAAGTATGTGCTGCAGGTCGCCCCGGAAGACTGCACCGGCTGTAATCTGTGTGTGGAAGTCTGCCCGGCGAAGGACCGTCAGGATCCGGATATCAAAGCCATCAATATGATGTCACGCCTGGAGCACGTCGAAGAAGAGAAAGTCAATTACGACTTCTTCCTCGCCCTGCCGGAAATCGACCGCACGAAGCTGGAACGAATCGATATTCGAACTTCACAGCTGATTACGCCACTGTTCGAGTACTCCGGTGCCTGCTCCGGCTGCGGCGAAACGCCGTATATCAAGCTGCTGACTCAGCTCTACGGCGACAGAATGATGATTGCCAACGCCACCGGCTGTTCGTCTATCTACGGCGGTAACCTGCCCTCCACGCCGTACACCACCGACCTCAACGGCCGCGGTCCGGCCTGGGCGAACTCGCTGTTCGAAGATAACGCCGAGTTTGGTCTGGGCTTCCGCCTGTCGGTCGACCAGCACCGCAGCCGCGTAATGCGTCTGCTGGAAACGTTCGCCGACAAGCTCCCTGCTGAGCTCAACGAAGCGCTGCACGCGGAAGCCACGCCGGAAGTGCGTCGCGAACAGGTAGCCGCTTTGCGTCAGCATTTGCAGAACGAAGAGGGTGCGGCAGAGCTGCTGACCGATGCCGACGCGCTGGTGGAAAAATCCATCTGGTTGATTGGCGGCGACGGCTGGGCCTACGACATCGGCTTTGGCGGGCTCGATCACGTGCTGAGCCTGACGGAAAACGTCAATATTCTGGTACTTGATACCCAGTGCTACTCCAACACCGGCGGGCAGGCTTCGAAAGCGACTCCACTCGGTGCCGTCACCAAATTTGGTGAACACGGCAAGCGTAAGGCACGCAAAGATCTGGGCGTCAGCATGATGATGTACGGTCATGTCTACGTTGCGCAGATTTCGCTGGGCGCACAGCTCAACCAGACGGTGAAAGCGATTCAGGAGGCAGAAGCCTATCCGGGACCATCGCTAATCATTGCCTACAGCCCTTGTGAGGAGCATGGCTACGATCTGGCCCTGAGCCATGACCAGATGCGTCAGCTGACCGCAACAGGCTTCTGGCCGCTGTATCGCTTCGATCCGCGTCGTGCCGACGAAGGCAAGCTGCCGCTGGCGCTGGATTCACGTCCACCGTCAGATGCGCTGGCCGATACGCTGATGAAAGAGCAGCGTTTCCGCCGCCTGAATGCCCAGCAGCCGGAAGTTGCTGAGCAACTGTGGAAAGACGCCACGGCGGATCTGCAAAAACGCTATGACTTCCTCGCGCAAATGGCAGGTAAAGCGGAGAAATCCACCAGCGATTGATTCCGTAAGCTGGTTCAGAAATAACTAAAAAAAGCCCGGACAGATGCCCGGGCTTTTCATTTCTGTTGAGAGAAAACGGAGATTTATTAACAGTACGCGGCGCCAGAAAAATGATATTCGTGGCAAATCAGGTATATTATGGTGTGGTTTTAGAACGGGATTACCCGTTCTGATTCTGCTTTGTATGGTGATGAAAACCCGCCCGCTCAGGCGGCTTTTTTTATGCTCACAGCGCGCACGTAACAGGCGTACCCCGCAGAGGCCGCCAGGCACAGCATGTAGCCGAACATTTCGCTGCCTTCCTCTACTGCGTTTTTTACAACTCTGGCGTAGCCATCCTGCAATACTGCGCTCCACAGAACGTTCATGCCAAAAAGCCTTGAGAAGACCAGAATGGCGATTAACCCACTGATCATCACGCCATAATAAGGCGTACGGGTATACATATTTAATTCACGCAACGTTTCTGGCCATTTTTTCAACGGATACCACAGTGCGATGAAAGCTGCACCAAGAGCAAACCACACCCAGCTGCCATGAGCGATAACATCAAAGACAGCATCAAGTTCACGAATTAACATCGTCAGAAAGAAACCACCGACCAGAATGTTACAAAGCCGGAAAGCGTTAAAACGTTTTGCCAGAACAAAATGAATCATCACAATCGCAAGAAGGGTTATTTCCTGCACAACTTCGGTCGCTGAAACTTCGGATAAGTCGTCATGCCAGACGGACATATCGAGCCATAAACAGAGCAGCGTGATCAGCGAGCCGCACGATACAACAAGAAAAAACAGCATGCTTTTTAATAAGGACATCAGATTCTCTTCATTCGGACAAATGCAAAGGATACCGTGATGGCTCAATCCTTTTTTTCACTTCGTGCTTCTTATTTACGTATTTTAACCTTTTGAGCGATACAGACAGCGTATTCCCTACGTCATCTGTCCGTTGTCCTGCGTCATTCATACCATAAATACGGAAGTCTAATTTTTATGCCATCCGTTTTTCTTCCGGTTTTCATCAACCACAATGATTTCATCACCACAGGAGATGAAATCATGAACAACGTCCACAGCTGGTTACGTAACCTGAAAAGCCATTGGCTGAAAGAGCCGAAAGATATGCCACACCTGGGACCGTTTTACCTGACGCCAGCCGAGCGCTATGCGCTACTGAAGGAACTGCTGATGCCGCTCAGCGAAAGCCAAAAACCCGGCAAGTAAATGCGCGGCGACAGAAATCACGCTGGCTTTCGGCGCTGTAATCCGTACCATACACGCCAGACTATCGACAGGACAGCCGTAGAGTGATGCTACACTCCCTATGAACCCTGATGTTCGTCAGTGCTCCTGACGCAGGCTGTCCTTTACCTTCGACCAGAGCCATCATTACATGTCGCAAAATCAAGAAGTTAGTAAGAAAGAAATTTATAACCTGAACAAATTGCAAAAGCGTCTGCGTCGTAACGTGGGCGAAGCCATTGCCGATTTCAATATGATTGAAGAAGGCGATCGCATTATGGTCTGCCTGTCCGGCGGCAAAGACAGCTACACCATGCTGGAAATTCTGCGCAACCTGCAGCAGAGCGCACCGGTGAATTTCAGCCTGGTGGCGGTTAACCTCGACCAGAAACAGCCAGGGTTCCCTGAGCATATTCTGCCGGCTTATCTCGACACGCTTGGCGTTGAGTACAAAATCGTTGAAGAGAACACCTACGGCATCGTAAAAGAGAAGATCCCTGAAGGGAAAACCACCTGTTCCCTGTGCTCTCGCCTGCGTCGCGGTATTCTCTACCGCACTGCCACTGAGCTTGGCGCGACAAAAATTGCGCTGGGCCATCACCGCGACGACATCCTGCAAACCCTGTTCCTGAATATGTTCTACGGCGGGAAAATGAAGGGTATGCCGCCGAAGCTGATGAGCGATGACGGGAAGCACATCGTGATTCGCCCTCTGGCCTACTGCCGTGAGAAAGATATTGAACGCTTTGCCGAAGCAAAAGCCTATCCGATCATTCCATGCAACCTGTGCGGTTCGCAGCCAAACCTGCAGCGTCAGGTGATTGGCGACATGCTGCGCGACTGGGATAAGCGCTATCCGGGGCGTATCGAAACTATGTTCAGCGCGATGCAGAACGTGGTGCCTTCTCACCTGTGCGATACCGAAATGTTCGATTTCAAGGGCCTGACGCACGGTGCAGAAGTGGTAGACGGTGGCGATCTGGCCTTCGATCGCGAAGAGATCCCACTACAGCCTGCAGGCTGGCAGCCAGAAGATGACGAGTCCGACGTGCTTGCCAACCGACTCGACATCGTCGAAATCAAATAAGCCACTGAATCCCGCTTAAAGCCCTCGCCTGAGGGCTTTTTTGTGCCTGCCGCTCAGTAATGCGGCGGCGGATCGATAATCGGATGCGGATCGGGATCAAGCGGTGGCTCAGGTATGGGCTGAGGACGAGGGTTCGGGTCCGGTACGGGAACAGGATCGGTGGGTGTCGGATCGCTGAGTCGCCAGTTCATAATGACCTCCTGGACGTTGAACATCCCTTAAGGGTAGAAGGTCTGGCGCGAGAGGCAAAAAAGGTTATCGCAATTTGGGCTGCCAGATAGCGGCTAAACCTTACCCGGCCTTCGGTGTGGGCCGAATTGTAGGCCAGGCAAGCATAGCGGCGCCGGTCAAAAGGCAAAAAAAAGCCGACTTATCTAAGTCGGCGTCGTACGAATCAATTGTGCTATGCAGTAATTCAAAAAAGGAAGTAAGACAATATGGAGCGCAACGCCCATCGCTTGACGTTGCATTCACCTGCGGGAAAGATATTGCCCTGAATGGGTAGTCCGTTTATTGACTTCGCTCAAATTAAACCGCGTTTTCGGCGCATTACCGGTCATAAAACTGATTTCTTACAACCATTTACTTCGATGTAACCACCAGGTAACACCGCCGATCAGCACCACTAAGCCAATGCAAAACAATGAAAAACCAAACTGCCAGCCGCCGCCGGGAATACCGCCTAAGTTGACGCCAAACAGGCCCGTCAGGAACGTGCTCGGCAAAAAGACCATCGCCATCAGCGACATGGTGTAGGTTCTGCGGGCCAGAGACTCCTGCATGACCTGCGCAATTTCATCGGCCATCACGCCGGTACGGGCGATACAGGCGTCAATCTCATCCAGTCCTCGCCCCAGCCTGTCGGCAATATCCTGCATCCTCCGGCGATGATCGTCGCTCATCCAGGGAAAACGCTCGCTGGACAGCCGCGCGTACACATCACGCTGCGGCGCCATATAGCGGCGCATGACGATCAGCTGTTTGCGAAGCAGTGCCAGGAAACCGCGGGGTGGCACCTGCTGATCCAGCAGATTGTCTTCGAGATCGATAATCTTATCGTGCAGCTCCTCAATAAACTCACTGGCGTGATCGGTCAACGCATCACAAACGTCCACCAGCCACCCGCCGCAGTCCGTCGGGCCTGTACCCTCTTCCAGATCTTTTACCACATCATCGAGCGCCAGCACTTTGCGCTGTCGGGTCGACACAATCAGGCGCTCGTCCATGTACAGCCGCATTGCGACCAACTGATCCGGACGTTCATCGGTGCTGCCGTTGATACAACGCAGGGTAATTAACGTTCCTTCCCCAACTCGTGTGACGCGTGGGCGCAAACTGTCGCCCGCCAGCGCATCGCGCACGCTGTTTGGCAGCAGCGGCGTGGTCTCCAGCCATTGTGCGCTTTCAGGGTGGGTATAGTTGAGATGCAGCCAGCAGGGGTTGTCTTTATTGATAACCCGCTCATCCGTCATCGGGATGACGCCGCCCTTTCCGTCCAGCATCCAGGCAAACACCGCGTCAGGTACGTTCACTTCAGCTCCCTTAATGGCTTCCACAGCGCCTCCACTTATCGGGTCTTATGCAATGAAGTCTAGCCCGGCGAACGTAATTAACAATATGCACGCCCTCCATCGCACTGAATTTATTCATGAAAGCAGAATTATCTGGCAGGCACAAACCGTATGCAATCGTCAAATCGTGAATAAGGATAATTTCGGCATCCGGATATAATAAAACGGGCCCGCAGAATGCAGGCCCGTTTTATCGCTCCAGGAGAGAATTAAAAAGAGTGCCAGTAATTTTGCTCACCACCGGAAACCGCTACCGCTGCTGGCTTTGAAGGCGTGGGTACCACAGCCTGTGCGGGTGCCTCATTTCCCAGGCGGAAATTACGCGTTCTGGTTTGTAATTCCACCACCTGATGTTTAAGCACATCAGACGAACCGGCCAGCTCCTCCACCACGGCGACGTTACTTTGCGTGACTTTCTCAAGCTCTGAAAGCGCCAGGGTTATCTGTTCGATGCCTTTTTCCTGCTGCAGCGTGGAACAAGAGATCTGCTCCATCAGACTGCTCAGCAGGCCCGATCCTGAGACAATCTCCTGCATATTTTTCTCCGCCTCGGCAACAATATTCGCCCCCTGAGTCACATTATCGCTGGTGACGCTAATCAGGGTTTTGATATTTTTCGCCGCTTCGGCGCTACGATGAGCAAGATTACGCACCTCGCCTGCCACCACCGAGAACCCTTTCCCGTGATCGCCTGCCCTTGCCGCTTCAACCGCCGCGTTCAGCGCCAGGATATTGGTCTGGAAGGCAATGCCGTCGATCATAGTGATAATCTCGGTCATCTGGCGGGCGCAGTCGGTAATGGACTGCATGTTGGTTGCCACATCGCCCATCAGCTCGCCTCCTTTCCGGGCACAGAGCGTGGCTTCTCCCGCACGGCCGCTGGCAAGACGAGTATTCTCAGCATTATTTTTGGTGCTGGCAGCAATCTCTTCCATGCTGGAGGCCGTCTGCATTAGCGTGGCCGACTGCTGCTCCGTCTTCACCGACAGTTCCGCGCTGCGATTCGCCAGCTGTTCGGAAAGCGTCATTGCCGTTTGCGACGATGAGCGAATTTCCGATACCAGCGTGGAAATATTGCTCGACAAACTATTAATACCGGGAATTAAACGCCCTGCACAGTTATTACCAAATTCAGGGATATGCACTGAAATATTTCCGGAGACCACGTCATCAATGCTGCGCTTAACCGCATTAATGGGCGTCACCAGATATTTTGTCATATATAACCATAATAAGGAGAGCGCTAGCAGCCAGCTGATATTAAGCATAATCAGGACGGCAGTATTGGCGGAAAATATCACTGCTAAAATATCGACAATAAAGACAACCACCAGTAAAAACATCAATATGAAAGTTCTGACACTCATATTTCTTAGCATAATCAGGCTCACAGAGATCCTCGGAGGGGTGATCTGGTTATAGCAGCTGGCCTGGCTATTTCAATCCAATCACCATGAGAAATTGATATTCACGGTTAAACACGGTGAGTTTGAGTTTAGAACTTTATTTATCCGACAATTCGCCGAGCTGGCAGTTATTCACACCAAAAAATACCCTTTTATTGCCTAATAGCAACAGATTATCTCACAGCAAAGCAGTAATGCCAGACTTCATTTTATTGGTGCTATAAGATGCTTAAGCAATACTTAAGTCGATGAGGGTGTTTTGTGCGACAGGTTTCAGCGTGTCGATAAAAATGTGATGCACAAGACCAATCAAAAGAAAATTTGCAAGGATTCCTCTTTGCCAGGGCGCTCCCCGCAAAGGAGATCCCGCAATTATTAGCCCAGATTGAAAACGCAAAGCATACTCCGGCAACGGCGTTACACACGACCGCGCAAAAAAAGCAGGCGTGAACAGACACCAGTCAGGAGAAACCATTAATGAAATATTCAAACGCGTAGACAAGGCGCTGTATCAGGCCAAAGATGACGGACGAAACCGGGTGCTTGCCGCATAAAACACAAAAACCGCCCGCAGGCGGTTTTATGCTCAGAGGACGTTAGTGGTGCTTATACTCCCCGGCGCTGTGCTGAGGACCAATACGCCCGGCCTCCACCAGAATTTCCTCTATTAACTCTTCAAGGCACTCTTTGCCGTGCTTGTCGCAAACCAGATGCACCTGCCGGAAAATTTCCTCGGCTTGCATCCCGTCACAGAGCGCGGATTTCAACATCAGAGTAGCCCATCGTTTAGCTTCTGAATGCGTCAACATATCCCCTCCTGATAAAGGATATCAACTAAGCTTAGCCCGCAAATACGACCTTATCCACATTTATGGCGTGGTCTTAGCCATAAAAAAACCCGGCATGCGAGGCCAGGTTTTTACTGCGGGAACGATCAGTGCTTAATGATGTACATCGTACGGCTGTAGGCCACGTCTTCCGGGTTATCGATCGGATAACCTTTCAGCCACGGCTTGATTAATCGACCGTTGGTGTACTGATAAATCGGCGCAATCGGTGCCTGTGCGGCAATGATTTTTTCGGCTTCGTTATAGTCAACATTACGCGCTTTCTCGGTGGTTTCCAGCGTTGCCTGGTTAATCACTTTGTCATAGGCCGGATCGTTGAAGCGCGAAATATTGCCACTGTGCGTGGAGGTCAGTAGCGACAGGAAGGTTGATGGCTCGTTGTAGTCGCCAACCCAGGAAGCGCGGATCACATCGAAATTGCCGGTATTACGGCTGTCGATGTACGTTTTCCACTCCTGATTTTGCAGCTTCACGTCCACACCCAGGTTTTTCTTCCACATTGATGCCACCGCAATGGCAATTTTCTGGTGGTTTTCAGAGGTGTTATAGAGCAGCGTCAGCTTGAGCGGTCGGTTCGGACCGTAGCCCGCTGCGGATAACAGCATCTTCGCCTGAGCATTAAGTTCCGCCTGGCTCATTTTCTCTTCCGCAGAGGCCTGCGGCGTAAAGCCTGCCGTCACGTCCGGCGTAAAGCGCCAGGCCGGTTTCTCGCCGGTGCCCAGTACCTTTTCCGCCATAATGCGACGGTCGATGGTCATGCTCAGCGCCAGACGCACGCGGGCATCGGCGGTTGGGCCTTTCTGAGTGTTAAACGCATAGTAATAGGTGCCGAGCTGCGGCGGCGTATAGACCTGGCCAGGAATGTTTTTCAGCAGCTGCTGATACTGATTTTTTGGGAAAGATTCAGTGATATCAATATCACCCGCCAGGTAGCGTTTGGTGGCATTTGACTCTTGGTTGATCGGCACAAAGGTGACCTGCTTGATCACGGTTTTGGCGTTATCCCAGTAGTTTGTATTCGGGACGACCACCAGCTTTTCATTCACCACGCGGTCTTTCAGCACGTACGCGCCGTTGCCAATCAGCTTGCCAGGACGCGTCCAGTTAGGATCGCTTTCGACGTTGGCTTTTTGCACCGGATAGAGAGAGAAGTTGGCCGTCAGGTTTACGAACCAAGGCAGTGGTTTATCAAGCTGCACGCGCAGCGTTTTCGCATCCACTGCCGTCACGCCGAGCTTATCCGGCGTTGCTTTGCCATCGATAATATTCTGGGCGTTTGTAATCCCCGCCAGTGCCGCAAACCAGGCAAATGGCGAAGTTGTCTTCGGATTGACCAGACGCTGCCAGCTGTAGACAAAGTCCTGAGCCGTCACCGGTGTACCATCGGACCATTTTGCGTTGCCGCGCAGCGTAAACGTCCAGATGCGGTTATCGTTGGACTGCCATTTGGTCGCCACGCCCGGCACAATGTTGCCCTTGCTGTCCTGATTCACCAGGCCCTCAAACAGGTCGCGGATCACCTGGATTTCAGGTAGCCCCACCGCTTTCGCCGGATCCAGAGAAGCCGGTTCATCTTTAATGTGGCGAACCAGCGTCTGCTGCTGCGCCAGGACAGTTCCCTGCGGCACATCCGCCGCGAATGAGTAAGACGCGGTACCACCGAGCGCCAGCGCAAAACAGAGAGACGAAACAGGAAACTTCATGGGATCCCCTTTATTGAAATGAACCCAGTTCAAATAAACCCAGCCAACTTAGACGGGTAATTATTTGTTTCAGCAGGAAGAATTGCAAACGACTTATGGCAAAAAATTGAAGGAAGCAGCGAAATGATTTCAGAAACAACCTGTATGAAACTAATTGATTCCCGGTGAGTTTTGCACAACACTGCCAGAAACAACACAATTATGCAGGATACGTATGTCTTCCACCCGTCCTCGCCAACAGCGCGGCGCGTTTCCACCCGGTACGCAGCACTATGGTCGTTCGTTATTAGGCGCGCCGCTGATCTGGTTTCCCGCGCCGCTCGCCGACCATAACAGCGGGCTGATTATTGCCGGCACCCACGGCGACGAAAACTCTTCCATCGTCACGCTTTCCTGCGCCCTGCGCACGCTCGCACCGGATCTGCGCCGTCATCACGTGGTGCTGACCGTCAACCCTGACGGCTGTCAGTTGGGACTGCGCGCCAACGCCAACGGCGTCGATCTCAATCGCAATTTTCCGGCAGCGAACTGGAAGGCAGGCGAAACCGTTTACCGCTGGAACAGTTCAGCAGAAAGCCGTGACGTGGTATTGCTGACAGGCGATAACCCCGGCTCAGAACCCGAAACGGAAGCGTTATGTCAGCTGATTCACAAGATTCACCCGGCGTGGGTCGTTTCTTTCCACGATCCGCTGGCCTGTATTGAAGATCCGCAGCAGACGCTGCTTGGCAAATGGCTGGCAGAGTCGTTTGAGCTGCCTTTGGTGACCAGCGTCGGCTATGCGACACCGGGTTCGTTCGGCAGCTGGTGTGCCGATATCGGGATGCACTGCATCACCGCTGAATTCCCGCCCATCTCCTCGGACGAAGCCAGCGAGAAATACCTCGCCGCGATGACGGCGCTGCTGCACTGGCATCCGGAATTAAAGGCCAAACGATAACCATGAGAATTGCCCGGCAACACGCCGTTGCCGGGCCTGCAAAATCAATCTTTTGCCGTAGGCCGGGTAAGCCTCAGCGCCATCCGGCATTCAGTCAGCCGACAATCCCCATTCAGATAAAGCACAGGGCGGCAATCACGACCACCAGAAGAACAACCAGACCCACGGTATCAATCATCCGCTTCGTTAATGCATCCTGCGTAGAGACGCTTTCGTCTTCCCAGTCAACCATCTCAAATACCCTCAAATCTGATACGGCTATCCTAAGTGCGCCGCGTGAAGGAGCTATGATCGTTTTGTGCCTGATTTTATTTAAAAATAAACTTGAGCCTTACAGGTATAGCGTACCGGTGCCGAAACGCAACGCGGGTTCTGCATCTACTGCAAGCCAGGTTGGGCCGTCGAGATCGGCAAAGCGAACCTTTGGCGTCAGCGGCAATGCTGCATTGATTGCGCGAGAGGTACACAGCATACAGCCCAGCATCAGCCCAAAGCCCTGGGCATCAGCCTCGGCGGCCAGCGCCAGCGCCTCCGTCAGACCACCTGTTTTGTCGAGTTTGATATTGACCATCTCATAGCGACCGGCAAGCGTCGTCAGGCTTTCACGGGTATGACAGCTTTCATCGGCGCAGATCGGCAACGGATGAATGAAATTCGCCAGCGCCGCATCCTCTGTCGCCGGAAGCGGCTGCTCCAGCATAGCCACATCAAGATCGGCCAACAGCTGGCAGCGCGCGGCGAGGCCATCGCTGTGCCAGGCTTCGTTGGCATCAACAATCAGCGTCGCCTCCGGCACGGCGGCGCGAATGGCGACCATTCGCTCACTGATCAGGTGATCGTCCAGCTTCACCTTCAGCAGACGCGCGCCGTTATCCCATAGCGCTTTGGCGCTGTTTGCCATCTGATCCGGCGTGCCAATCACCACGGTCTGCGCCGTTGTCACGCTGGAGGCCAGCTCCGCCCCGACCATTTGCGCCAGCGTTTTACCCGCCTTAAGCGCTTCCAGATTCCAGAGCGCGCAGTCCACGGCATTACGCGCCGCGCCTGCGGGCAGTAACTGCTGTAACGCTTCGCGGCTGATGCCTGATTCCAGCTCCTCTCCAATGCTGACAATCTGCGCCATTACAGAGTCAATGCTCTCCCCGTAACGCGGATATGGCGTGCATTCCCCGACGCCTTTCACGCCGTTTTCTTCGATCTCAACCACCACAACTTTCGCTTCGCTACGGCTTCCGCGCGAGATGACGAACGGCGTATGCAGCGGCCAGGCTTCCTCGTATACTCTCAGACTTCTCATTCCCTGCCCCTCGTTATAGATGGCACCAAAAGCATTTGCTGTCGTTATGATTGTTGGCATACACTAGCCGCGACGTTAACTATATGTAAACAGGAAGATAATCATGTCACAAACTGTGCATTTCCAGGGCAACCCCGTCTCCGTTCAGGGCACCATTCCTCAGGCGGGCGCCAAAGCACCAGCATTCACACTGGTTGCCAAGGATCTCTCCGACGTCGCACTGAGCCAGTTCGCCGGCAAACGTAAGGTGCTTAACATTTTCCCGAGCATTGATACCGGCGTATGTGCGGCATCCGTGCGTAAATTCAACCAGCTGGCGACCGAACTGGACAACACCGTGGTGCTGTGCATTTCTGCCGACCTGCCGTTCGCGCAGTCCCGCTTCTGCGGCGCAGAAGGTCTGAGCAACGTGATTACCCTCTCCACCCTGCGTGCGCCAGACTTCCTGCAGCAGTATGGTGTTGGCATTGCTGAAGGCGCGCTGAAAGGCCTGTCCGCTCGCGCCGTCATCGTTCTCGATGCAAACGACAACGTCGTACTGAGCGAGCTGGTGAACGAAATCACCAACGAGCCGGACTACGCTGCCGCGCTGGAAGCTCTGAAAGCCTGATCCCTTCACGGATAAAAAAGGCCGCCTTCATTTTTTGCAGGCGGCCTTTTTATTACTCTTCGTTTTTCTTCTGACTTAAGCCGTATTCACGTAACTTATTGGCAATCGCCGTATGCGACACGCCGAGGCGTTTGGCGAGCTTGCGCGTGCTCGGGAAGCTCCGGTACAGCTGGGTCAGCACCGAACGCTCGAAGCGGCTGGTGATTTCATCCAGCGATCCTTCCATCGCATCTTCGCCAACCGCTACGGTTGTAGTGTCGTAATCCGGCAGCAGGATGTCCTGTGGGCGCAGCTCGTAGCCTTCCAGCTGCGTCAATGCACGGTAGACCGCGTTTTTCAGCTGACGGACGTTCCCCGGCCAGCCGTAGCGCGTCAGCACGGTGTTCAGGTCAGCGGCCAGTTTCGGGCGCGCAATCCCCTGCTCATCGGCGAATCTCGCCACGAACAGCTCGGTCAGCGGCATGATGTCCTGCGGACGATCGCGCAGCGGCGGCAGGTTCAGCGTCAGTACGTTCAAACGATAATAAAGATCTTCGCGGAACAGTCCTTTCTGCACCAGTTCAACCAGGTTCTTCTGGGTAGCGCAGATGACGCGCACGTCGACATGAACTTCATGATCCTCGCCGACGCGGCGGAAGGTGCCGTCGTTCAGGAAGCGCAGCAGCTTAACCTGCATCCGCGGCGACATTTCACCGATTTCGTCCAGCAGCACCGAGCCGCCGTTCGCCTGCTCGAAGAAGCCTTTTTTGCCCTCCGGCGCATGGCCAAACAGCTCGCTTTCTACAGCATCTTCCGGGATAGAAGCACAGTTCAGGGCCAGATACGGCTTCTGCGCGCGTGGGCTTGCCAGGTGGCAGGCGTTCGCCAGCAGATCTTTCCCGGTGCCGGTATCCCCGACAATCAGCAGCGGCGCGGTCAGCAAAGCCAGCTTGCGCGCCTGCTCCACTACGTGGCGCATTTTCGGGCTGACGGCGATGATCTGGCTGAATGCGCTGACGTCCTGGCTGGTCATGGTTTGCAGCTGGCGGCCCATACGTAACGTGGAGCGCAGCATCACTACCGCCCCCATCAGCACGCGGGTGGCATTTTCCCCTTCCAGGGTGACCGGGGTAATTTCCAGCAGGAAGTTTTGCCCGTTGATGACAACATGCTCGGCGTGGGACTCCACCGGCGAGCCCTCCAGCCAGCGCTGAAAGTTGAAACCGTTAATCAGTTGGGCGACGTGATGAGCACGCAATTTGTCCTGCGATTGCCCGAACAGCTGGCTGCTGGCGGGGTTAGCCAGCTCGACTTTGCCTTTGGTGTCCAGAGAAAGTACCGGTTCCGGCATGGCCTCAAGCAGCGCACTCAGCGCCAGATGCTCGCGCTCGGACGGCATCCACGGCACAGTTCGCACGTCCGTCACGCCCGCAATACGGCGGATCTCCGCCATCAGCGTGCTGAAGGCATTAAACTCCAGCTCGGCAAAATTCAGGTAGATTCGGCCAATGGGGTCGATATCGATCCCGCGCAGATCAATACCGCGCAGCACCAGCAGATCGAGCAATTCACGGGTCAGACCAAGGCGGTCCTCACAAAAAACTTCAAGACGCATGGGAAGTATCACCCTCAGAGCCAATAACGCATGGATGATAAGACAGTTCTCCGCCTGCGGGAAGATGGCTGTCAACAATTATTGACAGTATGGCGGAAAATCAGGCGCTTTGCCGTAAAGCTCACGATAAAGTGCACAAAGCGCAAAACCTCAGCGCTGAAACATCGCTTCCAGCGTCCCGCTAATCGCAGTGCCCGTCGCGAAGATCGCACGGCCTCACGACCGTGCAGGGAAAAGATCAGGCAGGACGCTTGTTGATGGTCTCTTTCAGCTGCCCGATAAGCTCGCGGCGGAAATCACCGAGCTTCGGTTTGTCGTCGTCTATCCACGGCAGCGGACGGCACACTTCCATCGCCTTGATGCCAAGACGAGCGGTCAGCAGACCGGCACCAATCCCCTGAGCTGCGCGAGCAGAAAGACGCGCCGCCAGATCCTGAGACATCCAGTCCATACCCACTTCGCGCACCAGTTCACTGGCTCCGGCAAAAGCGATATTGAGCAGTACCAGGCGGAACAGGCGCAGGCGGCTGTAATAGCCGAGCTCGATACCGTAGAGCGTAGCGATACGGTTGATCAGACGCAGGTTGCGCCAGGCGATAAACGCCATATCCACCAGCGCCAGTGGGCTGACGGCAATCATCAGCGTCGACTCTGCCGCAGAACGGCTGATTTCGCGCCGTGCCTGCGCATCCAGTACCGGCTGAACCAGGTGCGCGTAGAGCGTCACCACTTCACGATCGTTTTGCGTTTCGTGGATCGCGGCGTACCAGCGCTGAAGCGCCGGGTGCGACTGATCGAGCCCCGCCTGGCTGGCAAGCTGCTCGCAGAACGCGCGACCTTTGCCCGTGCCGTGACTGTGCAGGAGATCCCGCGCTTCATCACGCTCCTGCGCGCGCTGGCGTAATCGCCACAGACGACGCCATTCGGTAGCGACGGAACCGACGCCTGCCCCGACGATCAGCGCCCCGGCAGCGCAGCCGCCCAGCGCCACCCAGTCCTGAGTTTGCCAGGCGTTCATCGTCCACTGCACACCCTGAGCGATAACGCTGACGCCGAAAATCGCCAGCCCGGCGCTGACCATGCGCCGCCACAGGCTGCGCTTAGGACGCAGGGCAGCTTCAACCACGGCCTCCGCCTGGCCCTCATCTTCCAGCGGATCGTCCACCAGCGCCGGGGCGAAGGTTTCGGCCTGGTTCTGTTCAAACAGCTGCGCACCGCGAAGCTGCTCTGTTTTGTCCGCTTCCAGCGGCCCGGCAAAATCAATGCGCGGTTTTATCGGTTCGCTCATCGCAATTTGTCTCCAATCAAAAACTCCAGCGCGGCATCCAGCCGGATATGCGGCAGCGGTTTGTCGACGTCCATCGCCTGCGGACGGAACGCTTCAAACTGAAAACCCTGCTGTTCCCAGAACGCCTGGCCCGGCAGGCGCGCCGGAACCTCACCCGGATAGACCGTCAGCGGCTCGCCGTCGCTCAGACGATGGCCGCGCAGCGCCGGGATTTTCTCGCCGTTGACGTCAATCAGCCCGCTCTGCGTCGCCTGCACCGAGGCCAGCCCAAGGCAGTCCATGCTGATGCCTTCAAACGCCGCATTCTGCCACGCATCCTGAATCAGCTGTTGCAGCAGCGACACCATGTTGGCGTGCTGATCGACGGTGACGTGGTCGGCTTTGGTGGCAGCAAACAGCAGCTTGTCGATCACCGGGGAAAACAGGCGGCGAAATAGCGTGCGCTGCCCGTAATGGAAGCTTTGCATCAGCTGCGTCAGCGCCAGGCGCATATCGTTGAACGCCTGCGGGCCGCTGTTCAGCGGCTGGAGGCAGTCGACCAGCACTATCTGGCGGTCAAAGCGCAGGAAGTGATTTTTATAGAAATCTTTAACGATATGTTCGCAGTAATAGTCAAAACGCGCACGGAGCATCCCGGCGTTGGTGTGCTTATCGGCCTGCGCCAGCTTTGCCTCGCCTGCGGCATCCACATCCGGCCACGGGAAGAACTGTAGCGCAGGCGCACCAGCCATTTCTCCCGGCAGCACAAAGCGGCCCGGCTGAATGAAATGCAGACCTTCTTTTTTGCAGGTGTGGAGATAGTCGGTCCAGGCCTGGCTGATTTCCGCCAGCCGGTTTTCATCGGCCGGGGCCAGCGGATCGAGCCCTTGGCACAGCTCACGCCAGCGCACAGACCATTCGGCACGCTGGCCCGTCAGCAGGCCAGTCATCTGCCGCGACCAGCTCAGGTAATCCTGCGCCAGCATCGGCAGGTCCAGCAGCCACTCGCCGGGATAGTCGACGATTTCCAGATACAGCGTGGACGTGTCTTTGAAGTGTCGTAAAAGTGAGTCATTGGAGCGAAAACGCAGCGCCAGGCGAATTTCACTCACTCCGCGCGTGGGCGTCGGCCACGTCGGCGGCGTGCCATATAACTGTGCCAGGCCCTCGTCATAGGTAAAACGCGGAATACCGTAATCGCGCTGCGGCACGCGCTTCACGCCGAGCAAACGCTCTTCCCGCACCGCACTTAACAAAGGTAAACGTGCGCCCGCGTGTAAATTCAAAAGCTGATTGACCATCGCCGTGATAAACGCCGTTTTACCGCTGCGGCTAAGCCCCGTGACCGCCAGGCGCAGATGTCGGTCCACGCCGCGGTTCATCAGGGCATTGAGTTCGTTTTTGAGTCGGTTTATCGCCATTCCATTGCGTCCAGAAGTGGGAATATCAGTCAAGGATATTACATGAGGGCAAAGCAGGAAGATGCAATGTAAAAAATTCTTAAGATTCTGGCACTTCCGTGGCTGTGCCTCTCATTGCTACTTGAGGTTTCGGGATAAGCGGCTGGCAAGACGCGCCAGCACGGGTTCGAGCGCCACCGCCAGCAGCATCTTCAGCGGCCTGCGGGCAACGGATTTGATAGCCCAACCGGCAACGCCCGCCGGGCCGTAACGCAGCGCGGTCAGCAGCACGAGCTTGCCCGCAATTTTCAGCCCGGGTTTGACCTTCTGCCCGGTGCGTTGCCATTTTGAATTCATGCTTTTCTCTCTCAGTTACAGCTGGCGGAACCGGCTGCGCAGGGAAAACGTGTCAGAGGTGACGTAGCGTTCCATTTCGCGCAAACGCTTTTCACCCGCCGCCAGTTCGGCATCAACCGCATCAAGCAGCTCGCCGCTGGACGGCATTTTTTCGCCGTACATTTCGCTCTCCGGTATCGGGTCAAGGGCGAACGTCAGGATGATATAGGCCACCACCACGAAGAAAAACAGCCCAAAAATCATCGCCAGCACGGTGATAAGACGCACCAGCTTCACCGGCACGTCGAGCCAGTGGGCGATCCCGGCACACACGCCCTTCACCATGCCCTGCTGCGGAATACGCCACAGCTTTTTGCTGAAATCTAATGCCATTATTTTTCTCTCCAGTTCGGGTGTTCCGCGTCGAGAATGTCTTCCAGCGCCTGAAGGCGTTCACGCATCCGTTTCGCTTCGTCAGTCAGCTGTGCCAGCCGCTGCTTTTCACCCGACGTTAAATCTGCGCTGCTGCGGTTGCTGTAGTGCAGCCAGAGCCAAACCGGCAGAACAAAAAGCACAAACAGCGTCAGCGGAATGGCAAGAAAAAGCGCGCTCATAAGGTCTCCTTACTGATGATGAGCGGCGACACCCGCGGTGCCGCCTGGACGATATTATTGATTATCCTGCTTCATTTTGGCGCGCAGTTCAGCGATTTGCGCGCTGATATCGTCATCCGCCTTCAGGTCGGCAAACTGCTGATCCAGCGATTTCTGTTTGCCAAAGCCGTGACTTTCCGCTTCGGCTTCCATCTGGTCAATGCGACGCTCGAAGGATTCAAAGCGCGCCATTGCTTCGTCCAGCTTGCCGCTGTCGAGCTGACGGCGCACGTCGCGGGATGAGTTGGCCGCCTGGTGACGCAGCGTCAGCGCCTGCTGGCGAGCGCGGGTTTCGCTCAGCTTGTTCTCCAGCTCGCCAATCTCTTTTTTCATGCGCGCCAGGGTGTCGTCTACCAGCGTCACTTCCTGCTCCAGCGTGACGATAAGGTCAGTCAGCTTTTGCTTTTCAATCAGCGCAGCACGCGCCAGATCTTCTTTTTCCTTACGCAGCGCCAGTTCGGCTTTCTCCTGCCATTCGGCCTGCTGCGCGGTCGCCTGCTCGATGCGGCGGGTCAGCTGTTTCTTTTCCGCCAGCGCGCGGGCTGAAGTGGAACGCACTTCGACTAAGGTGTCTTCCATCTCCTGAATCATCAGGCGGACCAGCTTCTGTGGATCTTCAGCCTTTTCCAGCAGCGAGTTAATGTTGGCGTTCACGATATCGGCAAAGCGAGAAAAAATACCCATATTCACATCCTCATACAGTCAGTTTTGTCATCGGGCAAAGCCCTGCTGCAAGGGATAATACAAACGGCGTGCCAACTTTTTATCTTATTGATTTTGCGAGGAGTGATTGAAATTCACCCATTCCACCGCTACAGTAAAGTGGTCAATTACACTAACGAGTGGCGAATTTCATCATGGCAGAATATAAGGACAACCTGCTCGGCGAAGCGAACAGTTTCCTCGAGGTGCTGGAACAGGTTTCACGGCTCGCGCCGCTGGATAAGCCCGTGCTGGTCATTGGTGAACGGGGTACCGGGAAAGAGCTGATTGCCAACCGCCTGCACTTTCTTTCCTCGCGCTGGCAGGGGCCGTTTATCTCGCTCAACTGCGCGGCGCTGAATGAAAACCTGCTCGATTCAGAACTTTTCGGCCATGAAGCGGGAGCCTTTACCGGCGCCCAAAAACGCCATCCGGGGAGATTCGAACGCGCCGACGGCGGCACCCTCTTCCTCGATGAACTCGCCACCGCCCCGATGCTGGTCCAGGAAAAACTGCTGCGTGTAATTGAGTACGGCGAGCTGGAGCGCGTCGGCGGCAGCCAGCCGTTGCAGGTAAACGTGCGGCTGGTCTGTGCTACGAATGCCGACCTGCCGAAGATGGTGGAAGAAGGCACCTTCCGCGCCGACCTTCTCGATCGCCTGGCCTTCGACGTCGTACAGCTCCCGCCGCTGCGAGAACGTCAGAGCGACATCCTGCTGATGGCGGAACACTTCGCGATTCAGATGTGTCGCGAACTGGGATTACCGCTCTTCCCGGGCTTTACCGAACACGCACGGGACACGCTGCAAAACTACCGCTGGCCGGGCAATATCCGCGAACTGAAAAACGTGGTCGAACGCTCGGTCTATCGCCACGCCAGCATTGAAGAGCCGCTGGATAATATTATTCTGGATCCGTTCCAGCGGCCGGTTCCGGCTTCTGATTCGGTGGATGTTGAGGAAAAAAACCAGGAAAGCGCCCTCTCGCTGCCGCTCGATTTGCGCGAATTTCAACAGCAGCAGGAAAAGGGTTTGCTGCAACAGGCGCTACAGCAAGCGAAGTTTAATCAGAAAAAAGCGGCTGAGCTGCTGGGGCTGACTTATCACCAGTTACGGGCTTTGTTGAAGAAGCATAAGATGTAGAAGCTGTACCAGAATAGTGGAGGACAACTTTTGACCACTAACGGACGCTGCAAACATCATGATTGGGGAGGCGATTACCGTGCTCTTACAGTATTTTGCAACGCTCTCGTTAGACCACAGTACCAAGTTGACTATATTTTTGCATTGTTACAGAGTAACCAAAAGGAAAGCGGCTTTCTCTCCAACCAATTTTTTTGCTGTATTCAGCTAAGGGGAAACATGAAAGATAATTGGCCAATTTGCGGAAGGACAGTATTTTTGTTTGGCGGTCCTGTTGCTTCAATTGAACCACAAAGCGATATAGTTTTACTCTGGCCAAACACTAAAGACGGAAAAGAGGTACAAATCAAACTGGACAAATATGAAAAACTTTTCTATGCACTTAATAAATACAATTTAAAAATAATTGGTGTTGAATTTACGACTAATTACAGTGAGTTTTCAGGTGAGTCACCAAGACAGTTTCGTGGCTATATTGAGCAAGAGAGACATTGGTCTAATTGGGATGCTACACAAAAATGGAGTGGCATAGCCTTATCATCTTTTAGAAATAAAAATGGGTTAAGCTATGATTTATCCAACAGAATCAGCTTTCAGCTAACTAGTATTAACAACCGTCTAAAAAACTTAGCATTGTCATATCAAAATCAGTTAAACGCTTTAGCTTTAAAAGACAATTTTAAAAATGGCCAGCGTTTCCAGGATGGATTTACGGACTTAGTATACCAAGAATTTCATTCTTTTTTGTTTGATGCTGGAATACTACGAGATAACTTATGCGAGTATGTGTATCATTTTTCAAATGATGGTGCGTGTAAGCAGGATGGTAAAGAGATAACAACAGCAGGTGGTTTATTAAAAGTCCTGAAAAAAATGGTTGTATGTACTGAGTTGGAGTCCTATTTAAAAAATGAAATGGGTCCAGGTGGATGGTTGTTCGAGTTAGGGAACTATAGGGACTTAGTTATGCACTCTGCACCGATAAATATAGCAAGCCATCGTTTATATGCAATTCACGAATCTATTGCTTTGCCTGGCAATAAAGAACTCCTTTCTGTTCGTTTCCCTTTACCTGCAAATCCAGAGAAACTTTATGGTGAACGATGCAAGAAAAGTGATTTTGATAAATACATAGAGCATTTTAAAGAATTATCTCGATTTTCCATTGAAGAACGTGGGGCATATGATTGTTTAGAGTATGCACATAAAGTCTTTGGACTGCTGACCAATTTATCTTTAGAAATAGTAAAGCATTCGCCATTCAAACCTATGAAACATAGATTCATTCGCACTAAGGAAGGCATTATATCCGCGTCTGAATATGAAGAATAGAACCGTGCAGCATTTCCTTAACCTTCAGATGCGGTAGTCAGTTGAAAGACAGAATTTTCTATTATTAACTTTCAGCCATATAATAGCAATCTTTCGCTCATTGAAGTTGAAAAAAATTATTAGCTGAGATTGACAATGCAAATAAGACAGCATAAACCATTCATCTATTTTATGTAAATAAGCTAAGGTGTTTACATTCCATAATGAGACCCTCCTTCCAGTAATAGCCCTTGTTAGCATTGGATTATCGCCTTATTCTTTTCCCGCACCTGCAAATTCAGGTGCCGGGTTTGACCTCCTGAAATTCTCTTGTTGGCGACACAGCGGCGCGTCCGCGCCTTTTGTGTCGCGCGCACGGCTACGCTACAATGGCGGGCCGGGCGGGGGCATCGAAAGGTGCGCCGATTGCCAACAAGGTCGGTAAGGTCAACCCCGCTCGGTTCCGCCACCCGCGAGATTGACCTCTCCGCTGGCGGTATTTATATACCACTTGTTGGAGTACGCTATATGACAACCCCCACTACCGATCAAGACGTCCTGAACCAGTCCTTCACCGCCGCGGCGAACTTTATCGAACTCGCCAACCACTGCGACCGTTTCGCTGAAAACCTGATCGACTGCGACGACACAGCCGAAAAGCTGGCGCTGTTGGGCCGGATCGGAGCCTGTCTGGCGCTGCTGCGCCCGACGCTTAACGATCCCATTCCGGATCATCTGATTGATTGCCTTACGACCAAAACGCTCCCTGCCCCTCAGTCTCATTTCGAGCCGGACTCTGAGGCACTCTGCGATTACTGCCAGACTTTAGCTCAGGTGCTGTGCCAGCAATCGTTTTTGCCTGAAACGGAAAAGACGTTGAGAGGGCTTCTGTGTGAACTGGTCTGGATGTTTGCAGCAGATCTGAAAGCCCCACGTTGGGTTTCAGTTAAGCTCCCGCAGTAAAACAATATGCCCGGTGGCGCAAGCTTACCGGGCCTACGCCCCTGCTGAATTGATCAAACCGCTTTGAAGTCAGTCTTGAGAGCGTAAACTGGCCCTTATACTTTCCATGGGAAAATACACCGCTTTTGCGACGGTGGTTCAACCTCAAGCGTAAAGAGGTTGAGTCAAAACGATTGCCGCTGATCGTACGCATGTTTGCTGAATCGGCTAAATCCGGGCTGTAGAGGGTATGACTGAACTAGCGTTACTGCTTTTCTTCATCATAAACAGGTTTGCATCATGCCTGATGGAGAAAGCTTACCAAGCATGCGGCACTGCGAAAGTTGGTTAAAGACAAATATTTAAATATCGTAGCAAAAAAGCTCCATAAGGAGCTTTGTTTATTTGGATATGCACAATCAAGCTGCGCGCCAGTGATCCGGGTTACCTTTGCTGGTATTCCTTACCCGCGCAACAAGAGGTTTAAACCCCTTTGCTTTCGCAGCGCTGATTGCACTTTCCTGTGTAGCATGATTCTTTCCATCAATACTCTGTCCGCCTGCATACTCAACAGTGTAATGCGTGATAGCAGTCCCTTCCGGGCGCCCAGTCGGTTGTGGTTCTACATAAACATTTGACATCAAGATTTCCTTTCAAAAAGTAAATGAACAATTATTAATTTTCCCAGCGTAGATTTTTTCTACGCCTGTTTCTTAAATAGGCTTCTAAAATTAAATATTCAACATCAATTTATACATTTGTCATAATTATTCGTTTGCGATCACATATTTCTTAATACAAACATCAGGGGGAAATTCACAACCCACTGATCAATAGGTCATTTTCAAAAAGACAACCAAGAATCATTGATTTTAGTGTTGGTTTACTGAATTACATATTCCCCTTACTAATAAAAACTGGAGAGCCATTGACATCAAAAATAGAAAGAAAAGCTTTCAATTGCTTTGGCGTTGCTATTTATAAAGCAAGGAAATAAATACTCCACCACATATACACAGGGTGAATACACACCTCCAACCTCACTCTTTTTTTAGTTAAAAGCCTGACAAAATCATGCTACCTTTCATATTCGCACCAACATTTACCGGAGGGAACTGGATATGTATTACAGTGATTTAATCATAAGCGAAACGCAGGCAGACAAAATATTGGCTTTGCAACTTGATAAGTCTCTAGCAGGGATGAAGGATGAAATGTTAGACGCAGCGGCTAGGATACAAGATGGCGCGACACGGGCAATTTATTACACCTCTTGCTTTACTCAGAATTATCAAAATGTGTGCGCAAAGCTGAAAAGTGAAGATAGTCGTTTTCTCTCCGGGATAGTTCAGTTGGTACGTAATCGAAGGATCATTTATGACTTAATTGGCATTTACTTTGACGAAGTATTCAAGAACAAAACGCAGCAGCAAGTTCTGGCCATCGGCATGGCACTCGAAAAAGTTGGCGTTAACGTCTCAGCCAGCACATTGACTGCAAAGTCGTTTGTTGCGGGGCTGACCACAACCGTATGTTTGAGCGCCGGATTTAGCCCTCTAATTGTTGCAAAAGTCCGTAAGCTATCAGGTGGAGCCGTATTTCTTGCAGGAGCTTATGGTTATGTACAGCAGGCATCGGAAAGCGCTGACAGATTGAAGCTCCTTAGCCCCATGTATTACCATGCCCTTTACATGCAGCAGCTTGAAATGATGTATTTTTTAGTTGAGCCGGTATTTACTAAGGCGGGAGCATTTGCACCTCACTACTATATGTCAGATCATGACGTGGTTAACATTATACAAAGAATGGTCCGTTAATTATGTTAAAACTATTAAAGAAATGGATTAGGTATGAAGCATCGTTCTTTTTATGGTCATGCCTGCCCGTTGTTTTGACCGTGCTATTCGGTATGTTTGCGGTGACCTGGTTCCCATCCTTCGCTATTCAGTCAATAGGAATCTTTATAGTTTTCGTGTTTGTTCTTATGTGGTTTTTTCCACGAAAACCCAAATAAGAAAAAAAAGGAAATTTATATGTCAACTCCAGCGCACTTATGGTTAACAGACGAAAATGGCTCACCCATTGTTGGCGGGTGTTTAATGCCTACCCGACTCGGTTCCATTGAAATTCAAACGTTAACGCACAATGTTTGTATCCCCGTCGATCCCAATTACGGAAAACTTACCGGGACGAGGGTCCATTCCCCAATCGTTATGCAGAAAGAGTTTGATCAGACTACTCCCCTGCTTTTCAGGGCGTTATGTGAGGGGCGAACGCTTAAGACTGCTACCATCAAGATGTACCGGATTACTGATGCAGGAGTCGAGGCTGAGTATTTTAATATTACATTGGAGAATGTGAAGATTTGCAGCATTACGCCTGCCCTGCTACCGAGCGGAGTTTCCAGTACGCACCTGGAAAACATTGAGCTACGCTACGAGAATATAACATGGAAATATACAGACGGTAACGTTTCGTACAAAGACGGCTGGAATGTTCGCTGGACTGCATAACAAAAAGGGCGCAACCTCTGCGCCTGACATCTCAGCGCAACAGAGGTATTTTTATTAAAATATTCAATGCCAATATAATTTAACAATCCATTCATTCAAGAGATATAATCATTCCTATTATGGTGATGATTTTTGCGTAATCAATATTAAATTTAAATGTATGCAGCAGACCGCCTTCTAATGACAGAAATAATCGAAGATGTTTTAGTGTTATTCCACGAATAAATCCCCGTCTATTTAGACAGCGACTGGAAGGAGATTCCATCAGAGCTTGATTCTGATTTATTTGAGCATCCACGTGCTGATTTGTAAGATACTTTAGACAAATACCAAAAGCAGTTTGGCGTATGTCTTGAACAGGTAAACAGGACATCTTACTTCCCGTGGGAAAATACACCGCTTTTGCAACGATGGTTCAAACTCAAACGTGAAGAAGTCGAAGCAACCCGCTTGCCGCTGAACGTACGAATGTTTGCTGAATCAGCAGAAGCCGGGAAGTGGCTCTATGGCTGAACAGACGCGCCCTCAAATCATAGGGGCAAACTATTTACAGTGGAGCTCAGCGCCAGCACTGCCCGGTGGCACAAGCTTACCGGGCAGACAAATTCCTTCAATCTGGTAATTTACTCACCAATCGGCTGGTAGCCCTGCCACTCAGGTTTGTCGCGCGTTCCGGTGGCGCAGGGCGTTAAATGCACATAAAGTTCACCCACTTTATCGAGCAACAGACAATCATCCACCTCTTTGAGGTTGTCTTTATGCTGCTGATCGACGCCGCACAGGAGCGTATCCAGCGCTTTCTTTTTTGCCTCCTGCGCAGTCGCCGCAACGAACAAATCGAACTCGTGCAGTTCAGCTAGCGTGTCCGGACGATATCCCCCGGCGTTAACAAAGAAGAGCCTGAGGCTGGAAGAGGATGGTTCGGCAGAGAGCGTGACGCTATAGCCATCCGCCCAGGTAATCTGGCTGTAGCCATCAATGTGAATTTTATCTTTATCGCCAAACCACGCGGCCCTTAGCGCAGGCCATGCCTCGCGTGGAGAGTTAGCGGCGACAAACTGAATGTCATGAACTTCTATATTGGACTTGCCGGCATTGCCGCCGACGTAAAACATATACAGCCTCATCGGAACGCTCTCCTTAACTAACCGATATGCATTTAATTATATAGCGATTGTTACTGCAACCCTTGACGAGAATAACAGAGGGATAAGTTCAGGAAGGTTGTCAAGCCGCAGCGGGCGTGACAGGCAAAATCAGGCCTGCTCGTCGTCTTTACCGTAGTAAAGCTTACCGAGCTGAATGAGAGGACGGCCCTGAGATTTACGGTGCAGATTGCTGTCACGCAGTGAGTAAACACAGCCGCAGTATTCCTGCTGGTAGAACTGTTCGCGTTTGCTGATTTCAATCATGCGCGACGAACCGCCCTGCTTGCGCCAGTTATAGTCCCAGTACACCATGCCCGGATAATGCGCAACGGCCCGCTGTCCGCAGTCGTTGATTTGCTGCATATTCTTCCAGCGTGAAATACCCAGCGAGCTGCTGATCACGCTGAAACCATTTTCAGCGGCGTACAGCGCCGTCCGCTCAAAGCGCATGTCAAAACACATGGTGCAGCGGATACCGCGCTCGGGCTCCCACTCCATGCCTTTGGCTCGCTCAAACCAGTTGTCGGTATCGTAATCCGCATCGATAAACGGCACGCCATGCTGTTCAGCAAAGCGAATATTCTCATCCTTACGAATCAGATACTCTTTCTGCGGATGAATATTCGGGTTGTAGAAGAAGATGGTGTAATCGATGCCCGAGGCCTGGATCGCCTCCATCACCTCACCGGAACAGGGAGCACAGCACGAATGCAGCAACAGTTTGTCTGCCCCCTTCGGGAGTTCCAGCTTAGGACGTTTGAAATCAGCGGTAGTCATAAGAGATTCTTTGGGGTGGTGTAACATGTGGAGGATTGTAGCATCAGAGCCGCATTGGTGGGATTTTTCGCAGCGTTCAGGTACAGACCTTCATACGTTGCCGAAGTTAAACTGCCGATGACGCTCGCCGTGCGCGATGAGCATCTGCACGACAGTTGGCAGATGGTGGATTCACTGGAGAGCAATGCGCTGGTGCTTTATGAGCTGACGCCGTTGAATGCGTAACTTCAGCGCCGCTCGATACACTCGATGTATTTTCGCGCGGATTGCTGCACGATATCTGCGGCGTTGTCCGGAATATCTTTGCCTTCAAAAGCACCGTACAGCGCGCTGTACCGGACGTCTTTTAACCGTTGTGCGATATCAGCAACGGTGGTGGCAGAAAGCGGCAGCATATTGGGGTAGCTCCACATAAAGGAGACGCTGCCCGCACCGGGTGCCACCTGAATAATATCCCCGGTCAGCAGCACGCCCTGATTTTCTTTGTGAAGCAGAACGCTGCCACCGGCAAAATGACCGCCGAGGCGCAAAAGCTCCACGCGGCTGTTAATGGGCAGCGACTCCCCATCCCATAAATGGATATGCGGACTGTCGCGCTGAATCCATTTGCGATCGGCGGCGTGCAGATAAACCGGAGCGTTAAACTCTGCCGCCCAGTCCTGCATGGTGCTGTAATAATGCGGATGCGAAATCGCAATGGCTTTTAGCCCGCCGAGCGCGGTGATAATCGCCTTTGTGGCATCATCCAGATTGGGAATACAGTCCCAGAGAATGTTGCCCTCTTCGCTTTGCACGACGATCGCGCGCTGACCAATCGCAAAACCAGGTACGCTTTCCACGCTGAGAAGCCCGGGCGCAAGCTGTCGCCACTTATTCGCGTGCCTCGCGTGAAGGGCAGAAGGTTCAATCCACGCCTGCCCGCTCACCGGAACGTATTGCCGCTCGTCCTCGCAAATCGGGCAGTTTTCCGGATGCCCCGCCGCAACGTCGTAAGAGGTTCCACACGCTTTACATAACGTTATCATCATCTTCCTCGCCTCAGCCCGAATGCTTTTAAGTGATAACCGAGCATGGCACAGGGAGACGAGGGGATGTGTTGGAAAATGCTTAACGTCCGGATTTTATGCCAGCCTGCTGCCGTTCAGGAGCAGACATCATGCATCACCAATAGTCAGCCAGAAGCAAGCTTAACCGGTTCAGATAATGTGCCGATCGAGCCCACCGTTACACGGTTGGAATGGTGCCGCCATCTATCACAAATTCAGTACCGGTAATGGCGGCCGCATGAGACGACGCGAGGAAAACAATGAGATTCGCCACTTCAATGGGCTTTGACGGACGGCCCAACGGAATACCACCGAGCGCATTCATGATGATCTGCTTCCCGCCTTCATAATCCGTGCCCGCTTGCTCTGCCAGCCGCTCAGCCAGCGCCACCGACGCTTCAGTTTCGATCCAACCTGGCGCAACACGAACCACCCGAATGCCTTTCGGCGAGACCTCTTTTGACAAGCTTTTGCTGTAAGCAGACAGCGCCGCCTTGGCCGCTGCGTAGCCGGTAGTCGACTCCGGTAACGGCAGTTCACGCTGGATAGAGGTGACGTGGACGATCGCTCCGTGGCCCTGCGCTAACATCCCCGGCAGCAGCGCGCGATCCAGACGTACCGCTGGTAACAGATTAAGGTTAAGCTCCTGCTGCCACTCCGTCTCGCCCAGCGCCGCAAAACCACCGGCCGGTGAGCCAGATCCGCCCGCCACGTGAATGATAATGTCGACGCCGCCAAGATGCGCCTGCACGGCTTCCGCAACGGCGGCACATCCGGTGATAGTGGTCAGGTCCGCCGCCACGAAGGCGTCAGCGACCGCTTCCTCCGGCGCGTGGCGGGCGGTCGTTAACACCTTCGCGCCCCGCTGTTTGAACAGCCCGACAACCGCTTTACCGACGCCTTTGGTTCCTGCGGTAACCAGCACGCGCTTGCCCTGAAAATCGGTATCTGATGACATCATGCAATCTCCAGCGTGTTAATTCTGTCGCCAGTCAAGCCAAACACGTACCTGAGTACGACAGGGCTACCGGGAAAATTCCCGACAAGGTTGGCGGTGACCGTAAACCGGCTACCGTCGGCGTGGACATCAATCGGTTCGACGCTATAGTCAAACGATGACTGCACTGAACGCAGCCATGCTTCAATAGCCGCATGTCCCTGATGCGTTTTACCTTCATCGATCACAATCGCATCGGCAGTAAACCAGCGTCTGATGCCGGTAAGATCGCCCCTCTTATCAATGGCAAACCAGGCAGAAACAGCATTCGGTAGAACTAATGACATGGCCTTTACCTCCCTTGATTTACAGTACCCGCATTTTCGACATAGACTGTGAAATTGACAAGTACGCACAAAAAAGTGAGTGGCTGAACAATGAGTAAGTTATACAGTCCGGAATCCGCCGCAAGCGGCGTGGAGCAGGTCATTCGTTTGCTGGAAGGCCGCTGGAAATTAATCCTCCTTTTTCATCTCTTCGATGGAAAAGTACAGCGCTATTCAGATTTCGAAAAACTGATCCCGACGATTTCGCAGAAAATGCTCGCACAGCAGCTGCGGCAGCTCGAGGCCGACGGGATCGTGTCACGGCAGGTTTATCCCCAGGTGCCACCTAAGGTGGAATATCGCCTCACGGAATGGGGACAGGCCCTGTGCCCGGCTCTGGATGCGATGCTGAAATGGGCGGAAAAACGCGAAATCCAGCCATAGCGGGATCTTGTCGCGTGAATAAAACATAACCAGGCGGATCCGCACAGTTCGTCGTACTTCACCCCATATCAATGAAGAACAGAAGCGTTTCTGGCTGAGAATCGCTTTTGTTCTGGTCAGAACGCCTTCCCTTTTCTGCCCGCCACGATCGTTTGCCTGCGTATTACAACGTCGATGCCATCCTGATACAGATCGCGCCCGGAAACACGCCTTCCGGACAGGTGCGAACACACTGTGTTACCAAACTTTTCCGGGATAAGAAAAGGGTTGAAGAAATCAGGCCAAAACCCTAAGTTACGTTATACCATAACGCCCCACACCCGTTGGCTCCCCTGCACGCTCACCCAAAGTGACAAAAAACACAATGGCAGGCTCGTGTACCCGGGGATAAGCAAAAACCATTCGTAGAATGTGCAGGATCCTTTCAGGCATCCGTTAAGCCGCGTGCGTTGTGGATAGTCCCTTTTTATCCCTGAGCGAAATGACGCGTTTCGTTTTTATATTGTTAATCAGGAGCTTTCATGGAGCCTTCTCCTCAGAATACCGTTCCGCCCCAGGACAGCCGTTTGCGCTCGCGATTATTATGGTGTCGGGCCATCGTTGGGATGGTATTAGGCGCCTTCGCTATTCTGTTTTTCATGCTCGAATTATTTGATGAGCAAAGCGGCTGGATGGTTCTTATCCGGCCTCTGCTGGCCTCAGGATTGTTAACGTTCGCGGTGGCAGAAAATGCGCTGCGGGCGTCTTCATTCCCGCCCCCCTGGGAGCCAGAGCACGGCGAAGAGGCAGCAGAAAATAAAAGAAAGAAAAAACCGGACTGGCTTATCAGGCTGGATACGCTTCTCGCGCAATGGGAACCCCATATTATTCACCTGGGGATAACCGCTATCTGCGCCCTTATTGCCCTCTCGCTTGTCAGCAAAAATTTCACCACCGACAATGTTTTTACGCCGCTGGACAGCGGTATGATCCCGGCCGGCGCAGTACTTCTGGTGGGCTGCTTCGCCCTGCTGGTCTGTGAACGAACCCTCAGCTTCCGGCGTATAAAAACCTGGCCGCAGCAGGCCGCGATTATTGGTTTGATTCGCACCATGCTCAGCATTGGCTTGCTGATAGCCGCCGCTTTTGCGGTCTCCGCGTTTTCACTTGCGATCGCGCTCTGGATAGTCCAGGTCGCAAGCATAATCGTGTTTCTGCTTGCCCTTGAGTTTCTTCTCCGGACGCTGGCTGCCGCCTGCACGTTACCCGCCCCTGACGAAAAACCGCCCTTTCTGACCCAAAGCCTGATTGCTGAACAGTATCGCTGGCCGCTACATCCTTTACTGGCGCTGCGGAAAAAGATCGTTCAGCATTTTGGCGTGGACATTGGAAGGATTCAGGCATTCAGGCTAATAGGACAGCTATTTTTACCGGTTTTTCTGGGCATTGCCCTGACGGGCTGGCTGGTCAGCGGACTGCAAGAAGTCTCTCCTGCTCAGCGCGGGGTTTACGAACGCTTTGGGCGTCCTGTTGCCGTGCTGCCACCAGGTTTACATATCGGCCTTCCCTGGCCTTTTGGGCGGGTCATCCCCGTTGATTTTGGCACCGTGCATGAGCTTCAGCTGAGCGAAAAAGCCCCCGAAGCAAGCGCAAATGCCCTCATCCCCGATACCATTGAGGGCCCGGCACCGCAGGAAAGCTGGCGTCTGTGGGATAATACCCATATCACCGACCAGGCACAGGTTATCGCCAGCGCCCTTGGCGATAAACAGAGCTTCCAGATAGTCAATATGGATATTCGCCTCATCTGGCGCGTGGGGTTGCGGGACAAAGACGCCATGAACAGCCTCTACCAGACCGATGATTTGCCCACCACTATCCAGCGCATTGCCCGTCAGGTTCTGACGCAATATTTCGCGCATCAGCAGCTGGATGCCCTGTTGAATGAGCAACGCGCGTCGATGTCTGCGGCGATGAATACCGCCATCCAGCAACGTCTGGACCAACTCCATTCCGGCGTTGAACTGCTCTATACCCGTGTTGAATCTATCCACCCTCCGGCCGGTGCGGCAAATGCCTATCACGGCGTACAGGCCGCCCAAATTGCCGCCAGCACTCAGATGACGAAAGAGAGAGGCTACGCCGCATCGCAGGGGCAAGAAGCGCAGCGTAACGCAACCACGGCTATCAATGCAGCCGAGGCGTCGGCAGGTGAACGTATGGCGCAGGCCAATGTCGCCCTGACGCGCTACAGCGCAGAGCATAATGCCTGGAAAATGAATCCGGAGGCTTACCTTAATGAACGCCGCTATCAGACATACAGCAAAGCGCTGTCCAGAACGCCGCTCTTCATTCTCGATAGCCAGGTGGCTGAAGGCCATGAGCCCGTGCTCGATTTACGTCAATTTTCCCAGCCCGCACGATAGTGCTGCATAAATAAGGTTCGCTGAGAATGAAAATCCGTACTCTTTCCCCCTCTGCAGAAAACAGCAAGGTGGGTTTCAATCCTGTCGCCGCACGGAAGCACGTTTCACACTCTTCACGTCGCTGGCTGCGTTACAGCATCGCCGCCCTGCTGGTGGTACTGGCGTTGCTGACCGCATGCCTTGTTCAGGTGCACGCCGGGAGCGCCACTATCATGACCCGTTTTGGTAGCCCGGTTCGGGTTTTACTCTCCCCGGGGCTTGCCTGGCGTCTTCCGGCGCCTTTTGAAACGCCAGTCGATGTCGATTTACGCACCCGCTCAACCTCAAGTGGCTTACAGGATGTAGGAACGCGTGATGGGTTGCGGGTCATCGTTCAGGCCTGGGCTATCTGGAAGGTCAGCCCTGAACAGACTCACGTGCTGCGCTTTATTCGCGCGGTGCAGAACCAGCCAGAAGAGGCCGCACGCCAGATTCGGACCTTCATCGGCTCTTCCCTCGAGACGACAACCAGCAACTATGCGCTGTCCGAGATAGTCAATACGGACGCCAGAAAGGTAAAAATTCCGCAGTTGGAGCAGCAGATCAAAAATCAGCTAAAAGCTCAGCTTCTCAGCAGCTATGGCATTGAGCTGATTGATGTCGGCATTGAGCGACTGACGCTGCCCGCCGTTACCCTTAATGCAACGGTTGATCGAATGCGGGCAGAACGTGAAACCATCGCGACTGAACGGACGGCGGAAGGAAACCGAATGGCGGCAGAAATCCATTCCACAGCCGATAAAGAAGCCCGCATTATCGAAGCGGATGCCTCAGTAAAAGCGGCCGCCATCACGGCTCAGGCGCAACAGGACTCCGCCGCTATCTACGCCAAAGCCTATGCGCTGGACCCTCAGCTCTACAACCTGCTGCGCTCCCTCGACACGCTTAACGACGTGGTGAATAAAAGCACCCACATTGTGTTGAGTACTGATGCCGCGCCGTTCAATGCCCTGGTGCAAAAACCGGCTGACGGGCAAAAGGCGAATCCATGAAAAAGCAAGCCTCAAGCATGAGCCCGTGGGGACAGTCTTACCGGATTGCCTTTTTTAGCTTGTATGCCACCACCGTGCTGGCCGCAGTGTCGTGGATCTTTTCCAGTTTTCACCAGGTGACGCCCGATACTCAGGCCATTATTTTTCGTTTCGGCAAACCCGTAACGGTCGAAAGCTCGGGCATGCTGTTTGCCTGGCCCAAACCGGTGGATCGCGTTGAAATCATCCCGGGCCCGGCCCGTATCATGCAGCACGATGTTCTGCCGCTGCAGCGACATGAACAACTCAAGCAACTGACTGGCGATCAATACACCAGCGATGCCGGAGCCGGGGCGGGTTATTTACTGACGGGCGATTCCGGTGTCGTCCAGCTTAATATGCAGGTGTATTACCGCATCAGTTCTCCTCTCCAGTATGTGCTCCAGGAGCAGCACATTGGTCCACTGCTGGACAGGCTGGCGCAACGCGCCGCGACGCTGGTTAGCGCAGGACGCGACCTGGATACCATCCTGGTCGCCCGCCCTGAAACGCTAAAGGATGACAGTCGTGCCGCGCAGGAGCGTTCACGATTACGCAGCGATTTGCGCCAGGTGATGATGCAGGATTTGCAAGCGCTGAAAGGCAGCGATAACGATCCGGGCATAACCATCGAGCGCATCGATGTCTCTTCGTCCCTGCCGGACAACGCGGTGGACGCTTTTAATGCCGTTCTGACAGCCAGCCAGCGCGCGGAGCAAAGCGTCGCGCAGGCCCGCAATGACGCGACGATCCGTTTACAAAAAGCCCGGCAGCAGGCCGATCGGGTGATTCAGCAGGCGGAAGCTGACAACCGGGAAATGCTCGCGCACGCCGAAGTGGTGACAAAGTCCATGACCAAACTCGCTCAGGTACGCGCCACAGGTAGCGATCCCGGCATGCTGTCACGCATTTGGCGCGATCGGATTTCAACCATCTTCTCCCATGCCGGACAGGTGTTAACCGTTACGCCTGAGACTCAAAGTCGTCTCGTGCTTTCAGGGCCTGAGGATGAGGGAGCCCGTCTACCAGCATCTGGCCGCTCAGGTGAATCCGCTGGCAATACTTCAGGCGGTTCTTCTGCGTCATCTTCAGCCACGACGCCAGCATCAAGCGCCTCCACCACTCTGTCTGATGTATTTGGAGATCTGCGATGAGCCATCAATGCAGCCACGGTCATATTCATCCCAACTTTAGCCAGGCGCTTCTGACGCCCGAGGAGCAACGGCGGATGACCGTGCAACTGGCCCTGGCTATGACAACTATCGGTCTGATTTTGCTCAGTTTGCTTTGGCGGTCGCTGGCCCCTGAACAAACCGCAATTAGCGATCTGCTCGCGGGCGTTGCCTGGTTCATTGTCGCTATGCCTGTTTTTCGGGCAGGTCTGTACAGCCTTCGTCATCCGGACCTGCACGGCGTGACCGATTTATTGATTGTACTGGCAATGCTTGGCGCGTGGGCTTTGGGAGACTTGATCACCGCCGCCCTGCTGCCGGTGCTCATGATTTTCGGCCATATCCTTGAGGAGCGCAGCGTCATGGGAACACGTCAAGCCATTGCCGGACTGACGAAGCTGACCCGCAGCACAACGCGACGTATCTGCGAAGATGGCTCATTCGAATCGGTCGACAGCGCCATGATCCGACAAGGCGACATTGTGGAAATCCGCGCCGGGGATAATGTCCCGGCAGACGGTAAAATTTTGAGCGGCTATGCCAGCCTGGATGTGGCTTCCATCACCGGGGAGTCGGTTCCGCAGGAAGCCGGGCCAGGATCGCTTATTTTTGGCGGCGCCATCAACCTCAACGGGCTGCTGCGCATGGAGGTAATGTACACCGGCGATCGCTCCACGCTCGGAAAAGTCATCGCTCTGATGAAGGATGCCGAACAGGCAAAACCGCCCATTACGCGCTTACTCGAACGCTATGCCTCACACTATCTGGTACTGGTGCTGTTAATCGCCGCCAGCACCTGGTTTTTTACCTACGATAGCCAGGCAATGCTGGCGGTGCTGGTTGCCGCCTGCCCCTGTGCGCTGGTCCTTTCCGCACCAGCAACGGCTATGGCGGGCATTGCGGTTGCGGCTCGCCACGGCATACTGATCCGCAACGCGGCGTTTCTTGAGGAGCTGGCAGATGTCGATGCGCTGATCGTCGATAAAACGGGCACGTTGACGCAAGGTCGACTGAAGCTGGTTGATGCAGTTCTGGCGCAGGGTTCCGACTATGACGATGTTGTACAGCTTGCGGCAACTCTGGGAGCGACCAGCAGTCACCCTGTCAGCCACGCCCTCGCTGAATATGTAAGTGCAGATAACCGTCTGCCGGTACTGGACGTGCAGGAGAAGCAGGGCTTAGGCATTGTGGCGCAAACCGAAAAAGGAACCGCTCTGCTTGGGCGAGCCGATCTGTTTACGGAGCATGGCGTCACAATGTTGCCACAGCCGGATCATCAGGGGCCGATGGTGGGTGTTGCGCACCAGGGACAGTTCCTGGGCTGGCTGCTGCTGGCCGACACGCTGCGCCCTGAAGCCCCTGAAGCGCTCCAGGCATTAAAGCAATTGGGCATTGATAAGCACCTGCTGCTTACCGGAGATCGCCTTCCGGCCGCGCAAAGCGTCGCCGGCGAACTGGGCATTCAGGAAATTGTCGCTCAGGCCCTCCCCGCCACCAAGTTGCAGGAAGTGCAAAAAGCGGTGAACGAAGGCTGGAGACCGCTGGTCGTGGGGGATGGCATCAATGATGCTTTAGCATTAAAGGCCGGGGCCGTTGGCATGGCGATGGGGGCAAACGGGGCGGATATCGCGCTGGTTTCCGCAGACGTGGTGCTGACAGGCAGCGACCTGCGACGTATCGCTTCGGCAATCAGGCTCAGTCGCAAATGCCGAAGAACCCTGATGGTGAATGTGTTCATTGGTCTTGGCTGGACCCTCGCGATCGTCACCGCAGCGGCGCTCGGCTGGCTGGGTGGCGCAGGCGCGCTGGTTGCCGCGTTGCTGCATAATTTGAGTACGCTAATGGTCCTGGGCAATACGGGGCGTCTGCTGCAGTTCGATGAAACCCGTTAATGTATTCAGCAGCCCGGTATCCCTGGGCTGCTTTTATCAAAACTCACTTCTTCTTATTGAGCATCGACTTTAAATCAGCAAACGGGTTGTAAGTCGCGGCTTCAACGTCATTCTGCGCGTCTTCCCCGGCGACGACTCGCGTGCCGTACTGATCGGCCTCCGTGTATTTCGAGTGCTCGTGATCGTGACAATACAGGCACAACAGCTCCCAGTTGCTGCCGTCTTCCGGGTTGTTGGTATGATCGTGGTCGATATGGTGCACGGTGAGTTCACGCAGGTTCGAATAAACAAACTCTCGCGAGCAGCGTCCGCAAACCCAGGGATAAATTTTGAGGGCTTTTTCGCGGTAGCCGCTTTCCAGCCGCGCATAGTTTTTAGGGATCAGAGCCATGGTAAATATTACCTGTAATAAAGAAGGTTGAGGAAAGTGCGCCCAATATATCCCACATCGGAACCGAGGGAAATTGCCGGGTGGCGCCTTCGCTTATCCCACCAACAAAACATCAGGCCCGCGTAAGCCCAATGCCGCCGGGCAAGCCTCCCCCTTACCCCCACTGAATTGACGACTTTTACAGCGGTCAGTCGCGAAGTTTGTACGACGCCGCCTTAAGTGCGATACACTTTGCAGATCGGTCTGAAATTTGAAGAAGATATGCGCCTGAAATTCTCCTCTTTACTGGCACTCCTGGGATGCCTGTGCGGCAATGCGATGGCGGTGACGCCACCTGCGCTGGCGCCAAAAGCCGACATCCGCGACAGCGGTTTTGTCTACTGCGTCAGCGGCCAGGTCAATACCTTTAACCCGCAAAAGGCAGGTAGCGGCCTGATCGTCGACACCCTTGCGGCGCAGATTTACGATCGTCTGCTCGACGTGGACCCGTATACTTACCGGCTTGTACCGGAACTGGCGGAGAGCTGGGAAGTGCTGGACAACGGCGCAACCTACCGCTTCCATTTACGCAACGGCGTGCAGTTCCAGAAAACCGCCTGGTTTACCCCCACCCGGACGCTCAACGCCGACGACGTCGTGTTCACCTTCCAGCGCATCTTTAACCGCAGCCATCCGTGGCATAACGTCAACGGGCCAAACTTCCCCTATTTCGACAGTCTGCAGTTTGCCGACAGCGTGGAGAGCGTGCGCAAGCTCGATAACCGCACCGTTGAATTTCGTCTGAAACGCCCGGACGCCTCGTTTCTCTGGCACCTGGCGACGCACTACGCCTCCGTGATGTCCGCCGAATACGCGGCGAATCTCACTAAAATCGATCGTCAGGAACAGCTCGACCGCCAGCCGGTCGGCACCGGGCCTTATCAACTGGATGAATATCGCACCGGGCAATATATCCGCTTACAGCGCCACCCGAACTTCTGGCGCGGCAAGCCGCTGATGCCGCAGGTGGTGGTTGATTTGGGCTCCGGCGGTACCGGGCGCCTGTCAAAGCTGCTGACCGGCGAATGCGACGTGCTTGCCTGGCCTGCCGCCAGCCAGCTCTCCATTCTGCGTGATGACCCACGCCTGCGCCTGACGCTGCGTCCTGGCATGAACATCGCCTATCTGGCGTTCAACACCGACAAGCCGCCGCTGAACAACCCGGCCGTTCGCCACGCGCTGGCGCTGTCGATCAACAACGAGCGCCTGATGCAGTCCATTTATTACGGCACCGCCGAAACCGCCGCGTCGATTCTGCCGCGCGCATCGTGGGCCTACGATAATGAAGCTAAAATTACCGAATATAACCCGGCGAAATCGCGCCAACAGCTGAAGGCCCTTGGGCTGGAAAACATGACCCTGCGCCTGTGGGTGCCCACTACCTCTCAGGCATGGAACCCAAGCCCGCTGAAAACCGCCGAGCTGATTCAGGCGGACATGGCGCAGGTCGGCGTCAAGGTGATCATCGTGCCGGTGGAGGGCCGTTTCCAGGAGGCGCGCCTGATGGACATGAATCACGACCTGACCCTTACCGGCTGGGCGACGGACAGTAACGATCCGGACAGCTTCTTCCGCCCGCTGCTGAGCTGCGCGGCGATCGGTTCGCAGACCAACTTTGCGCACTGGTGTAACCGTGAGTTTGACGAAGTGCTGCGAAATGCGCTCTCGTCGCAGCAGTTGGCCTCGCGCATCGACGCCTATGACGAAGCGCAGCAGATCCTCGCGAAAGAGCTGCCGGTGCTGCCGCTGGCCTCTTCGCTGCGGCTTCAGGCCTACCGCTATGACATCAAAGGTCTGGTACTGAGCCCGTTCGGCAATGCGTCGTTCGCGGGCGTGTCCCGTGAGAAAGAGGAAGAGGTGAAAAAACCATGATTATTTTTACCCTTCGCCGTCTGCTTTTACTGCTGGTGACGCTGTTCCTGCTGACCTTCGTTGGCTTCAGCCTGAGCTACTTCACGCCGCACGCACCGCTGCAGGGTGCCTCACTCTGGAACGCCTGGCTGTTCTGGTTTAAAGGCCTGCTGCACTGGGATTTCGGGGTATCGAGCATTAACGGGCAGCTGATTTCCGAACAGCTGAAAGAGGTTTTCCCGGCAACCATGGAGCTGTGCATTCTGGCCTTTGGCTTTGCGCTGTTGGTCGGCATTCCCGTCGGCATGCTGGCCGGGATCATGCGCAACAAATGGCAGGATAACGTCATCAGCGCCTTCGCCCTGCTCGGCTTCTCCATTCCGGTCTTCTGGCTGGCGCTTTTACTGACGCTGTTCTTCTCGCTGACGCTCGGCTGGCTGCCGGTCTCCGGGCGCTTCGACCTGCTGTATGAAGTGAAAAACGTCACTGGCTTTGCGTTGATCGACGCCTGGATTTCCGATTCACCGTGGCGGGATGAGATGATCGTGAGCGCCGTGCGCCACATGATTTTGCCGGTGCTGACGCTCGCCGTTGCACCAACCACCGAAGTTGTACGCCTGATGCGCCTGAGCACCATCGACGTGTACGACACCAACTATGTTAAAGCTGCGGCTACACGCGGGGTGTCGCGCCTGACGATTCTGCGCCGCCACGTGCTGCATAACGCCCTGCCGCCGGTGATCCCGCGTCTTGGGCTACAGTTTTCCACCATGCTGACGCTCGCCATGATCACCGAAATGGTGTTCAGCTGGCCGGGCCTCGGCCGCTGGATGATCAACGCCATTCGCCAGCAGGACTACGCGGCGATTTCCGCAGGCGTCATGGTCATTGGCGCGCTGGTGATCATTGTGAACGTGATTTCTGACATATTGGGTGCCATGGCTAACCCGCTGAAACATAAGGAATGGTATGCCTTACGATAGCGTCTATCTGGAGAAGCGCCCGCCCGGCGTGCTGCGCACCGTGTGGCGTAAATTCTACGGCGATACCACCGCGATGATCGGCCTGTACGGCTGCATTGGCCTGGCCGTGCTGTGCGTTTTCGGCGGCTGGTTCGCGCCTTACGGCCTCGATCAGCAGTTCCTCGGTTATCAGCTGCTGCCGCCTTCGTGGTCGCGCTACGGCGAAGTGTCGTTCTTCCTCGGCACCGACGACCTCGGCCGAGACGTGCTGAGCCGCCTGCTGAGCGGTGCGGCACCCACCGTTGGCGGCGCTTTTGTCGTCACGCTTGGCGCAACGCTGTTCGGCCTGGCGCTGGGCGCTTTTGCCGGCTCCACTCGTGGCCTGCGTTCAGCAATATTGAATCACATTCTCGACACCCTGCTCTCGATTCCGTCGCTGCTGCTGGCGATCATCGTCGTCGCCTTCTCCGGGCCGCATCTGCTGCACGCAATGTTCGCCGTCTGGCTGGCACTGCTGCCGCGCATGGTGCGCTCGGTCTACAGCATGGTGCATGACGAATTAGAGAAGGATTACGTCGTTGCCGCACGTCTGGACGGCGCCACCACGCTCAATATTCTGTGGTTCGCGGTGCTGCCAAACATCGCCGCCGGGCTGGTGACGGAGATCACCCGAGCCCTGTCGATGGCGATTCTGGACATTGCTGCACTCGGTTTTCTCGATCTCGGCGCGCAGCTTCCTTCCCCGGAATGGGGCGCGATGCTCGGCGATGCGCTGGAACTGATTTATGTGGCGCCGTGGACGGTGATGCTGCCGGGTGCCGCCATCATGATAAGCGTACTGCTGGTTAACCTGCTGGGCGACGGCATTCGCCGCGCCATCAATGCGGGGGTGCAATAATGCCGTTACTGGATATCCGTAACCTGACCATCGAATTCCGCACCAGCGAAGGCTGGGTGAAAGCCGTCGATCGCGTCAGTATGACCCTCGCAGAAGGGGAAGTTCGCGGGCTCGTCGGTGAGTCCGGCTCGGGAAAAAGCCTGATCGCCAAAGCCATTTGCGGCGTCACCAAAGACAACTGGCGAGTTACCGCCGACCGCATGCGCTTTGACGACATCGACCTGCTGCGCCTGTCGAGCCGCGAGCGACGCAGACTTGTCGGCCACAATGTGTCGATGATTTTCCAGGAGCCGCAGTCGTGTCTCGACCCGTCGGAACGCATCGGCAAACAGCTGATGCAAAACATTCCCGGCTGGACCTATAAAGGCCGCTGGTGGCAGCGCTTCGGCTGGCGCAAGCGTCGCGCTATTGAGCTGCTGCACCGCGTCGGCATTAAGGATCACAAAGATGCGATGCGCAGCTTTCCTTATGAGCTGACAGACGGCGAGTGCCAGAAGGTGATGATTGCCATCGCGCTCGCCAACCAGCCACGCCTGCTGATCGCCGATGAGCCGACCAACGCCATGGAGCCGACGACCCAGGCACAGATCTTTCGCCTGCTCGCAAGGCTCAACCAGAACAACAACACCACTATTTTGCTGATCAGCCATGACCTGCAAATGCTGAGCCAGTGGGCCGATAAAATTAACGTGATGTACTGCGGACAAACCGTGGAAAGCGCGCTGAGCGAAGACCTGGTCAGCACGCCGCATCATCCTTATACTCAGGCGCTGATTCGCGCGATGCCGGACTTTGGCCGTTCAATGCCGCATAAAAGCCGCCTGAACACCCTGCCGGGCGCGATCCCACTGCTGGAGTCGCTGCCGATTGGCTGCCGTCTGGGGCCGCGCTGCCCTTACGCCCAGCGCAAATGCATTGAACGACCGCGGCTGACCGGGGCGAAGAACCACCTGTTTGCCTGTCATTTCCCGCTGAACATGGAGAAAGAGTGACATGGTCGAGACCCTGCTCGAAGTCCGCAACCTGAGTAAAACCTTTCGCTATCGCACCGGGTTGTTCCATCGCCAGACGGTTGAGGCGGTTAAACCGCTGAGCTTCACATTACGTGAAAAGCAGACTCTGGCGATCATCGGCGAGAACGGCTCCGGAAAATCGACGCTGGCCAAAATGCTGGCGGGTATGATCGAACCCACAACCGGCGAGCTGCTGATTGACGATCATCCGCTGGCCTTTGGCGACTACTCGTTTCGCAGCCAGCGTATCCGCATGATTTTTCAGGACCCGTCGACGTCGCTCAACCCGCGTCAGCGTATCTCGCAGATTCTGGATTTTCCGCTGCGCCTGAATACCGATCTGGAGCCAGAGGAACGGCAAAAGCAGATTATTGACACGCTGCGCCTTGTCGGTCTGCTGCCCGATCATGTCAGCTACTATCCGCATATGCTCGCGCCAGGGCAAAAGCAGCGTCTTGGCCTTGCCCGTGCGCTGATTCTGCGCCCGAAGGTGATCGTCTGCGACGAGGCGCTGGCCTCGCTGGATATGTCGATGCGCTCGCAGCTGATTAACCTGATGCTGGAGCTCCAGGAAAAACAGGGCATTTCGTATATTTACGTCACGCAGCATCTGGGGATGATGAAGCACATCAGCGACCAGGTGCTGGTGATGCACCAGGGGGAAGTGGTCGAGCGCGGCAGCACCGCCGACGTGCTCTCCTCCCCGCTCCACGACCTGACCAAACGCTTAATTGCCGGGCATTTTGGCGAAGCGTTGACGGCAGACGCGTGGCGGAAGGATCGGTAAAAACTCGAGCGGCTGAATCATTCAGCCGTTTTTTTTGCGCATTTTCAGGCACAGCAGCGATCGTTCCACGAATCGCGATAGAGGATATTCCCTTCCGTGTATTTCCAGGTAATCGCTTCATAGCGGAGCTCAAGCGTTTCAAGATGCGTGCTGCTCTGGCCGCCAGGCGTCAGCAGCGGCGATACCGTTGTCAGCTTGACGTTTTCCAGTTCAATACTGAAATACTCCACCTCAATACCTGATTCCAGAATACGGTACATCCTGATAATCGCCTTTTTGAACGGACGTCCCTGACAAACAGCACGATAGAGAATCGGCGTGGTCCGGTCGAACTCTTTCACGACAACAATTGGGCAATGAACGCGCGTGCCGGTCAGTTTGCCCCACTGAGGATCGACAGGAATAGTGACGCCATGGGAGAAGGATTTTAATTCAATGGAACCGGCTCGCAGAGGCATTATACAACTGCCGACAATCGGTGATCCATTTTCATCCTCAAGCCATAAATGGGCCGGTGCGGACATAGTGATTCCTTATTGATGAGCGTTAAGGGTAAATGTTATTTGTTCACTTCTTGAATTTTCTGTAATCGAGCCAGATGCTAACCGCCAAGGTGAGCAGGAAAACAAGACCTACATTCCACATTGGTCCATGTGGAATGAAATGCTCCTGAACCAACATGAATATAATGGCTGGAATGACAAGATACATTTCCTGCCAAATGTGCAGCAATGGCGAGAACAAAAACTTTAAGATGCACTTTATTATTTTAATTTTCATTTAGTGTACTTTGGCACAATAATTATTGCCAGCAAAGCAACGATACCTATCAGCCAAAGTGGAGCATTTGGAAAAAAACACACCTGAAGCAAAGCATAGACGATAATTAAAAATGATGGAGCATACATCCAGACCAATGACCAACCGAGTGAGCACAATACCCATTTAATAAATCTCAGCATAATTACCGGACCATTCTGCGAATGATATCTACAATTTCTGAATCAGAGGCCCATTGCCCCTGAGTGGCTCCTGCATTCTGAAGTACCGGTTCAATGACAAAATACATCATTTCCAGTTCATGCCTGTATAAGGCTGAGTAATAGGCTGGAAACTGGATATGTAATCTATGGGCGCTATCGGCCGCTTTCTGAAGTACGCTGTAAAGCGTAGAGAAAAAAATGGCAGTGCCAACCCTTTTACCTTGGAGGACGCTGAGTTGCATGCTGAGATTTAATCCTCCCTTGACTAAAATGGCAGTGGCGAGAGCAAAACCTGCGTTCGTAAGAGAACTGGAAGCAATATGCACGTTTACCGCCATCAGTCCTTGCTTGATATGCTCTAACTGTTCGTTTGTTCTGTGCCTGAAGACTTCATCAAAATAGATCCTGAGCATCTCACCAACAATATCTTCGCGGCGCAGCAATCGGACGACCCCATTAAAGAAACGAGCATCCTCCCACCCCTGCTTCTTGCAAACATCATTATATTCCTCGGTAAAGCAGGAGATATAATTCAGGGCACGGGTTGCCCCCAACCCTGCGCTTTTTACCTGTTCCACTACTTCTTTTCTGACGGCTGAAACGGCGCGATCGAGTTTTTTGGCAAGAATGTTATTCGCCTGGAGATAGCTGATAATGGCGCTATTCTGATGCATTACGGGTTCCTGTTATTCATTCTCTTACAGTTTCAAAACGGAAATGATTAAAACCGTCAATAAAAACAAATATCAGCAAAACAGACAGCACGTCAAACAATAAATACAGCATCGTTAATAGAACAAATAAAACAACCCCGTACTAAAGAAGACATTTCCTGAACGCTTTATTTATATCGCCATTGCTTTTTATTGATTCTGAATATGTAATAAGCCCGCCATACTTGCATTTAATAATGTGAGACCGCTTCCGGGAATAGCGCTTGTCGTAATAACGCTGACCCCTTATTCTTTTTCTCGCATCTGCAAAATCAGATGCCGGGATTGAGTTTCTGGAAACCTTAAGTGACGACACGCTGGCGCGTCTGCGCCATTTTTGTGTCGTGCGTACGGCTACGCTACAATGGCGGGCCGGACGGGGGCACCGCAAGGTGCGTTAGTTTCACTAAGGCCAGTAAGGTCAGCATCGTCCGGTTCCCTCCCCCGTGAGATTGGCCTCTCCAGTGGCGGTGAGGTTGGATCAGTCCTCTTCACGACTCCTGATATAATAGAAAGGTATCGTTTTTCTTCGTTTTGCCGCCCTGCCTGCCGGGCGCAATGTAAAAATCACGTGACAATTCAGGCGTGTAGTGAGCTATAATTTCGGCCTGCTGTCTCTCTGTTCTGGCTTTGATAACAGTAACTTACTGAATACAAAGCCAAAAACAAGCAATAACATAAGGATTAAAAGCTATGGGTTTTCTTTCCGGTAAGCGCATTCTGGTGACTGGCGTTGCCAGCAAACTCTCCATCGCCTACGGTATCGCACAGGCTATGCATCGCGAAGGCGCTGAGCTCGCCTTCACCTATCAGAACGAAAAACTGAAAGGCCGCGTTGAAGAGTTCGCTGCACAGCTGGGTTCCAGCATTGTTCTGGAATGCGATGTTGCGCAGGACGAAAGCATCGATAGCCTGTTCACTGAACTGGGCAAAGTGTGGCCGAAATTTGACGGTTTCGTTCACTCCATCGGCTTCGCGCCGGGCGACCAGCTGGACGGTGACTACGTAAATGCCGTCACCCGTGAAGGCTTCAAAATCGCACACGACATTAGCTCCTACAGCTTCGTTGCGATGGCAAAAGCCTGCCGCGAAATGCTGAACCCGGGTTCTGCGCTGCTGACCCTGTCCTACCTGGGTGCAGAACGTGCCATCCCTAACTACAACGTAATGGGCCTGGCTAAAGCCTCTCTGGAAGCAAACGTGCGCTACATGGCGAACGCGATGGGTCCTGAAGGCGTGCGCGTTAACGGTATCTCCGCAGGTCCAATCCGTACGCTGGCGGCCTCCGGCATTAAAGACTTCCGTAAGATGCTGGCACACTGCGAAGCGGTTACCCCGATTCGTCGCACCGTCACTATCGAAGACGTGGGCAACAGCGCAGCATTCCTGTGCTCTGACCTGTCTGCCGGTATTTCCGGTGAAGTTGTTCACGTTGACGGTGGCTTCAGCATCGCCGCAATGAACGAACTGGAACTGAAATAAGTTCTTCTTCCGCCCTGCTTTCGCGGGGCGGATTTCCCGCCGTTATTCCACTCCGTTATTTGTTATCACGCTTCAATATTTTTACCTGCCCACGCCTTACGTCAGGATAGCGTTCTATCGATACGACATCCCGAAGGACATTCCATGGAGCAAAGCCGCGCTCACGGCAAAAGCCATTGGTATCATGAAACGCAAGCAAGAAATCAGGCAGCCGACGTGCTTCCCCTGGTTCCGGAAGCGGCCCACGTTGCAGACCGCTTTTTGCTGGATCTGACTCTTCCTCCCTTTTCTGCCCAAACGCGACGCTGGCTTGAACTTTCGCGGCAAATTTCGGCACATCTTTTTCCGGATGCCGTTGACGTCAATCGCCTGAATACCTTTAGCGCCTATGAACGCCTGAGTACCGCGCTCACCGTGGCGCAGGTTTTTGGCGTCCAGCGCTTATGTAATCACTACGCGGCACGTCTCGCGCCGCTGCCCGGCCCGGACTCCTCACGCGAAAGCAATCACCGGCTGGCGCAGATTACGCAGTATGCGCGCCAGCTGGCCGCTTCGCCGTCGATTATCTGCACTCAGTCACGCCTGCAGCTTGATGCCGTTGGGCTGACGGCGCCTGATATTGTGCTGATAACCCAGATTGTTGGATTTATCGGCTATCAGGCACGTGTGGTAGCCGCCGGGCAGGCGTTAATGGGATTACCGGTGCGCTGGCTCCCCGGCATGCCGATGCAGGACGATGCCCCTGCCAGCTGCTTTGACTCGCCAAAGGGGAGCTGGCGGCCGGGACTGGCCTGCCGTGAAGCCACGGAAGCTCATCAACTATCAGACGAACTCCCACAAGCGCTTACCGCCCTGCTCGCATGGGACGAATCGCTGCGTGACATGCAGGCCGAACTGATACCGTCGCTGGAGGTTGATCAAACGCTTGCAACGCTTGTGGCACTGCTTAACGCGCGTGTTAACGGCAGCGTCAGCTGTTTTCAGCTCAACGCTGCCGACGAACTGCTGAAAGCCGCCACGCTGACGGGAGAACGGGCATTAAAACTGTGGCTACCGGATAATCACCTCGCCCACGCCGTCATTCAGGCCGTGCTGCTGATAATACGGGCGCCAGACCGCTTCAGCGCCGCACAGTTTTCTCCCCTCACCGGGCATGGGCTTTCCGTCGAGCAGGCCTTTGCGCTGCTGGCATGGAGCGGCGTTTGCGGGTGGATAAACCGCCTGAAAATCGGTCTTGGCGAGGTGCTGGCGGATGCGTAAAAGCCTTAAAGTTCGCTTGCTGCGAATGGCATATTCGCGTAAAACTGTCAGCCGCTCTTTTGGCCACGAAAATACATTATTATGTTTCAGGACAATCCGCTGCTTGCGCAGCTAAAACAGCAACTTCATTCCCAGACCCCTCGCGCTGAAGGGGTGGTGAAAGGCACGGAAAAAGGCTTTGGTTTTCTCGAGGTCGATGCTCAGAAAAGCTATTTCATTCCGCCTCCGCAGATGAAAAAAGTGATGCATGGCGATCGTATTATCGCCACCATCCACAGCGATAAAGGCAAAGAGAGCGCTGAACCAGAAGAACTGGTTGAGCCATTTCTGACGCGTTTTGTTGGCCGGGTGCAGAAAAAAGACGATCGCCTGTCGATTGTTCCTGACCATCCGCTTCTGAAAGACGCCATCCAGTGCCGCCCGGTGCGCAGCCTGGAGCACGATTTTAAAGAGGGTGACTGGGCCGTGGCAGAAATGCGCCGTCATCCGCTGAAAGGCGACCGCAGCTTCTACGCCGAACTCACCCAGTTCATCACTTTTGGCGACGACCACTTTGTTCCGTGGTGGGTGACGCTGGCACGCCACAATCTTGAGAAAGTCGCACCGGATGGTGCTGCCACCGAAATGCAGGACGAAGGCCTTGAGCGTCGCGACCTGACTGCGCTGAACTTCGTCACCATCGACAGCGCCAGCACCGAAGATATGGACGATGCGCTGTTTGCTGAAGTCGCCGAAGACGGCAAACTGCATCTGACCGTTGCTATCGCCGACCCGACCGCGTGGATCGTCGAGGGCAGCAAGCTCGACAACGCTGCAAAAATCCGCGCGTTCACCAACTACCTGCCGGGCTTTAACATCCCGATGCTGCCTCGTGAACTCTCAGACGACCTCTGCTCGCTGCGCCCGGACGTTGTACGTCCTGTTCTGGCCTGCCGCATGATCCTCGCCGAGGACGGTGCTATTGAAGACGATATCGAATTCTTCGCCGCCACCATCGAATCAAAAGCCAAGCTGGCTTACGACGACGTTTCCGACTGGCTGGAAGGCAACGGCAGCTGGCAGCCGCAGAGCGAAGCAATCGCTGCGCAGATCAAACTTTTGGAGCGTATCTGTGCCCTGCGCGGCGAGTGGCGTCACAACCACGCTCTGGTGTTTAAAGACCGTCCGGATTATCGCTTTGTACTCGGTGAAAAAGGCGAAGTGCTGAACATCGTGGCGGAACCGCGCCGCATCGCCAACCGTATCGTTGAAGAATCGATGATTGCCGCTAATATCTGCGCTGCCCGCGTGCTGCGCGATAAGCTCGGCTTCGGCATCTATAACGTGCACACTGGCTTCGATCCGGCGAAAACCGAGCAGCTTTCTGAGCTGATGAAAACCCACGACGTGCACGTCGATCCGCAGGAAGTACTGACGCTGGAAGGTTTCTGCAAGCTGCGCCGCGAGCTCGATGCGATGCCAACGGGCTTCCTCGACAGCCGCATTCGCCGCTTCCAGTCCTTTGCAGAAATCAGCATCGAACCGGGCCCACACTTTGGCCTTGGCCTCGAGGCTTACGCCACCTGGACTTCCCCGATCCGTAAGTACGGCGACATGGTGAACCATCGTCTGCTGAAAGCGATCGTTAAAGGCGAAACGCCGGCGCGTCCGCAGGATGAGGCCACCGTCCAGATGGCCGAGCGTCGCCGCCTGAACCGCATGGCGGAACGCGACGTGGCGGACTGGTTATACGCCCGTTTCCTGAATGATAAAGCCGGGACCGACACCCGCTTCGCGGCTGAAATCATTGATATCAGCCGCGGCGGCATGCGCGTGCGCCTGGTAGACAATGGCGCAGTTGCCTTTATTCCCGCACCATTCCTGCATGCAGTTCGTGATGAGATGGTTTGCAGCCAGGAAAATGGCACCGTGCAAATCAAAGGCGAAACCGTCTATAAAGTCACCGACGTGATTGACGTGACGATCGCCGAAGTGCGCATGGAAACCCGCAGCGTCATCGCGCGTCCGTTCCAGGCGTAATACTTAAGGGCGACTAATCATTGCTTAGTCGCCCTTCTCTTTCTGCAATGCGATTCCATCCACAATTTTTTTCCTGTTTTTCCCCACATTCCATCAAAAGCGATCACAATAAAGTGGTGTATCGCAACGCAAAATAATGACCCGCCTGATCGGTGCTCTTTTTTAGCTTCCGGGAACGGATATACCATTGAGAACCACCAGGCTCCGTCGCTGGCTAAGACTTTCGTATGAGCTGGCCGGACCAATTGATTCATGATTTCAGGATGCGCTTAACCAGGTTTTGGAGAAAAGATGGCTGAGGAACTGGAGCAAAATCTGCTCTTCCGGTATCTGGGAACCACGAGTCCCTACTGGCGATTGTCAGCAGACAGCAACGCGCTGCATCTGGCTACCAGCGAGGACACCGACACAAGCCAGGTCGTCGCGCTGAGCGCCGAACAGGCGAACAACATTCGCGAGATGACGGTGATCACCTCCAGCCTGACGCTCAGCCTCAATCTGTACGGCAACGCCGTGCCGGTACATCTGGTTGGCCGTAAAATCAACAAATCACAGTGGGCAGGCAGCGCCTCCGCCTGGGATGATACCGGTTCCGTCGCCCGCGACCTGGTGCAGGGCCTCTCCTTTGCCGAACAGGTCGTTTCCGAAGCCAACTCCGTTATCGTTATCCTCGATAGCCATGGAAATATTCAGCGCTTTAACCGCCTGAGCGAAGAGTATACCGGGATGAAGGAGCAGGAAGTCATCGGCCAGAACGTGTTCAAATTGTTCATGAGCCCGGCGGAAGCGGCGGCATCGCGCCGTAACATCAGCGGTTTCTTTAAAAACGGCAGCTCCTATGAAGTGGAGCGCTGGATCAAAACCCGCAAAGGTCAGCGTTTGTTTCTGTTCCGCAATAAATTTGTGCACAGTGGCAGCGGCAAAAACGAAATTTATTTGATCTGCTCCGGTACCGACATCACCGAGGAACGCCGCGCTCAGGAACGCCTGCGCGTGCTGGCCAATACGGACACTATTACCGGACTTCCCAACCGTAACGCCATCAACGATATGATAGCCGAAGAGATTACCGGGCGGGGTGAGAATCAGGTTGGCATCGTCTATCTCGATCTCGACAACTTTAAGAAAGTGAACGATGCCTACGGGCATATGTTTGGCGATCAGCTGTTACAGTCCGTAGCCTTATCGATTTTGAGCTGCCTTGAAGAGGGTCAGACGCTGGCACGCCTCGGCGGCGATGAGTTTATCATCCTGGCAACGAACACCTCTCAGGGAAGCCTGGAGGCGATGGCTTCGCGCATTCTGACCCGACTGCGCGATCCTTTCCGCATCGGGCTGATTGAAGTCTATACCGGCTGTTCACTGGGGATCTCCCTCGCCCCGCAGCATGGTAACGATCGCGAAAGCCTGATTCGCAATGCCGATACCGCGATGTACACCGCCAAGGAAGGCGGTCGCGGTAAGTTCTGCGTGTTTTCACCCGAGATGAACCAGCGAGTGTTCGAATACCTGTGGCTCGACACCAATCTGCGCAAGGCGCTGGATAACAATCAACTGGTCATTCACTATCAGCCGAAGATCACCTGGCGCGGTGAAGTGCGCAGCCTCGAAGCGCTGGTGCGCTGGGAATCGCCCGAGCGCGGGCTTATTCCGCCAACCGAATTTATCTCTTATGCCGAAGAGTCTGGCCTGATTGTTCCGCTCGGACGTTGGGTCATGCTCGACGTGGTGCGCCAGGTTGCGCTGTGGCGTGATAAGGGCATTAATCTGCGGGTAGCGGTGAACGTTTCGGCTCGCCAGCTGGCGGATCAGACCATTTTCAGTGACCTGAAGCAGGCGTTGCGCAATCTGAATTTTGAGTACTGCCCGATTGACGTAGAGCTGACGGAAAGCTGCCTGATTGAGAATGAAGAACTTGCTCATTCGGTTATCCAGCAGTTCAGCGCGCTGGGCGCCCAGGTGCATCTTGATGACTTTGGTACGGGCTATTCATCACTGTCGCAGCTTGCCCGCTTCCCGATAGACGCCATCAAGCTCGATCAGATTTTCGTACGAGATGTGCACAAGCAATCCGTCTCGCAATCCCTGGTGCGTGCGATTGTCGCGGTGGCGCAGGCGCTTAATTTACAGGTCATTGCCGAAGGCGTTGAAAGCGCAAAAGAAGACGCCTTTCTTACCAAGAACGGCGTCAACGAACGGCAAGGTTTCTTATTTGCAAAGCCGATGCCCGCTGCCGTATTCGAGCGCTGGTTCAAACGGCGCCAGGCGCGCAAAATGGCGCGCTAATCGTAATGCAGCCTTGAGGGATAACAGGTCAATCTCAGCCAGCTTTTAGCCTACGCTTCCCTGGCCAAACTGGTGGCGATAGTCCGCCAGCAGCGCTGACGTGTTGTCGTAACCCAGAATGACGCCTGAGACAAAGCCAAGGGCGCCGCCCATGATCGTCGGCACAATCAGTCCCACCAACTGCGAAAGCGCGCCAAAGCCAAATCCGCCCGCGCCGCCATATTTGCCACCGATAGACATACCTGTCGACATCCCGTCCAGGGTATTAGAGAAAATTTGATCCATGCGCTGGAAGATCTCCGGAGTAAAAGTACCGGCACCGCTCACTTCATTCATTTCATTTAACGCTAATTCTCTCATATTTATTTCCTTATCCTGTTCGTATTGTGAATAAAAAAGAGGTACGTATGAGCCACTGTCGCTAATTTAAAGCAACAGGATACGCACCTCTCTTTCATTATTAATCAGCAGTAATTAGCCGATAGTACCGCCGTGGTTAACGTCGCCTGGACCAAAGCTGTGACGATAATCGCTAAGGATTGCGCTGACGGTCTGGGTATCGCTCATCGCACCGGTAACAAAGCCAAAGATGCCACCCATTGCGGTAGGCACGATCAGACCAACCAGCTGAGAGAGCGCACCGAAGCCGAAGCCGCCTGCACCGCCCCACTTACCGCCGATAGACATACCGGTAGACGCGCCATCAAACAGGCCGAAAATTGCACCAGCCAAATCGCCACCTGCAACATTAGACAGTTCGGTATTAGATAATTCACGCATGATTTCTTTCCTTGTAAAATAGTTTTATCAACCACCATCTCAGCATCAAAATTGATCTTTCACTGCTGGATTGGTGATATAAAGTCTAACCTCCTCCCTCAGCGAAGAATATAGTAAAAGTTTTATTTTACGGGTCAGATGGGTGGCACAAACATAATTAAAACCGGGACATGTCTTCACCGTGTCTGAACAGTTAAATAACGCTCAAGTTTAAAAAGACGCCATTGAACCATTATTAGCAGCAATGGCGTCAGCGAACGGCGATTTATTGGCTTACTTTCGCGATCCCGGCCGCAGTAAGCATGAGAAGGTATAACCCATGGCTAGCTGGCCTTACGCAACGCAACCTGCGTGTGTCGGTTCTGCAACATGACCAGTCGTTCCATATAGGCAATGTCTTTCTCCTGAAGGCAGAACGCGGCATCGACCCAGTCTTCGGTGATGTCCATCAGTTCGCTTCGCGGCAGCGTCAGTACCCGCTGGCGGGCCCGCAGCATCGCGCGGACGCCGTTCAGCTTCGGCAGCAGGGTGTCGATAAACGTGCGGGTCGCCACGTAGCTGTTACCCGGTTCAAACAACACGTCCACTAATCCTCGTTGTTCATGCCACTCAGCCGTATGCGCTTCTCCCCGATAAATCAGCTGCTCGGCAAGCTTCATGCCCGAGCGACGGCTGACCAGCGAGTACCCACCCATGCCCGGAAAGAGATTAAACGCAATCTCCGGGAAGCCCATCCGGGCATCCCGCTGAGCAAGAATAAAGTGATGCGCCAGCGCCGCTTCAAAGCCGCCGCCGAGTGCACTCCCCTCTACCATCGCAATACTGATAGCACCCGTATCAAACGCCCGGGAGGCCGCATGCACACAGTCCACGCAGGCACGGGCATAAGCACGAAGCGCTTCGCGCCGCCCGTTGCGAATGCACTCCACAAAATAGCGCAGATCGCCGCCGGTGTTGTAGATCCCCGACACCAGCGAGCCGGTTACCCAAAAATCAACCGCAAACCCCTGCTGCCTGACGAGCCAGGAGAGGTTCATGATCTCTTCTATCAACGCGTGGTTAAAGCACGGCCGAGGCTGTGCGCGTAACATCATCCACACGGTGCGCCGTTCTTCCTCGTAGTAGGCGGAGAGCTGGGTGAATCGTTCAGTGTCGGTAAACAATTTACAGGTAGGCTGATTAATCACGGTCATAATCTATTCCTCATAGATAAAAGCGCGTTGCGCGCCTGATCAGACTAATCCAGGCCATTTACTGCGGATATGTGGCAGTAGTAATTTATAATTTTATGTTATGTGTTTCAGTCCCGGCTCAATTTCCTCTTCTCTTTTCTTTCTAATTTTTGCATCATTGATTTTTCTTACTTTTCTTTCAGAGATGGCCTATGCCCAAGCTTGATGCACGTCAGTTAGCTCAACGTATTGATACCGTGCTGGATATTCTGGTGGCGGGTGATGACACTTCCGCCATTAACAATCTGGAAATTCTGAAGGCAGAGTTACTGGCCCAGGCGTCCGGCGAAGAAGAGGCCTCCTCTTCTCAGCCAAAATCTCCCTGGGAAATTTGAAGATACGACGACCCTGATATGAACGCCCGACAACAATCTATTTTACAAATGGTAATCGACCAAGGCCGCATGAGCGTTGGCGATCTCGCCCGAATGACCGGGGTTTCAGAAGTGACTATCCGTCAGGACCTGAACCTGCTCGAAAAACAAAGCTACTTACGCCGCATGCATGGATTTGCCGTTCCGCTGGACAGCGAAGACGTCGAAACCCGTATGATGAACAACTTCGCTCTGAAGCGTGAGCTGGCGGCGTTTGCAGCCAATCTCGTGAGCCCGGGGGAAACGGTGTTTATTGAGAACGGCAGCAGCAATGCCCTGCTCGCACGCGCGCTCTCCGAGCAACCAGGCGTCACGATCATCACCGTCAGCAGCTATATTGCCCATCTGCTGAAAGAGACGCCCGGCGAAGTGATTCTCCTCGGCGGCATTTATCAGAAGAAAAGTGAAAGCATGGTCGGTCCACTGACCCGCCAGTACATTCAACAGGTCCATTTCAGTAAGGCGTTTATTGGCGTTGATGGCTGGCAGTATGAAACCGGATTTACCGGCCGCGACATGATGCGCGCTGACGTGGTTAGCGCGGTGCTGGATAAAGGGTGCGAGTCTATCGTGCTTAGCGACAGCTCAAAATTTGGCGCGGTACACCCCTATCCGCTGGGCCCTTCCCATAAATTTAATCGTGTGATCACTGACGACAACCTCTCCGCCAGCCAGCGACAGCAGCTGGAAATGTCAGGTCTGACGGTCAATATTGTGCCTCGCCCATAATGACGGCCCCCAATTGGGGGCTGCAATTTAACTATCATCTTGATTTTGTCTCATTTTTCAACATTCAGACACATATAAGATTGTTCTGACCCGCCAATTAAGACAATTTACCTGCCTCATTCTTTCCCGTGTCGTAAAATTAATGTTAGCGATATAACAGGAAGTGACTATCACTTGCGTGATTTTAGTAACGCCTGCGCAACCTACTCCACGAGTGCCAGCTTTATTTCTGCGGAAATAATGATTGTAGACGCGGCGTGGACGAATTATTCAGGAGAATACTTTATGACTTCAATGAGCAAAAAAATGACTGCAGCCGTTCTGGCTGTCACCCTGGCCATGTCCCTGAGCGCATGTTCACATTGGTCTAAACGTGACCGTAACACCGCTATCGGTGCCGGTGCCGGTGCCCTCGGTGGCGCAGTACTGACCGATGGCAGCACCCTGGGCACCCTCGGCGGTGCAGCAGTCGGTGGTATTATCGGTCACCAGGTAGGCAAATAATCCTCCAGGGAAAGATAACAATAAATAAGATTTACAGCAGACTTACGCACCAAAAAGACAGGGCCACGCATTCGCGTGGCCCTTTTACATGGAATATATTTTCTGCCAAAAAGAAATATTAACCGCCGGCCAGTTTCACCTTCATGCCTTTTGCTTCCAGCAGGGTTTTAATCAGGTCACGTTTATCGCCCTGAATTTCAATCACGCCCTCTTTCACCGCGCCACCACAGCCGCATTTTTTTTTCAGCTCTGCTGCAATTTTTGCCAGTTCAGCATCGTCGACATCAATGCCGGTTATCAGGCATACACCCTTACCTTTTCGACCGCTGGTCTGGCGCTGAATGCGCACAATGCCGTCGCCTTTTGGGCGCTCGACCGTGGCTTTAGGTTCATCGATACGACCGCTGTCGGTGGAATACACCAGACGGCTGTTGGAATCGTTCATCAGACCTCCTTCACAAGGGATGCATTAATCTGGCGCAGCGTTTGCGCCGGGTCCGCAGACTGGGTCACCGGGCGGCCAATCACCATGTAATCCACGCCTGCCGCCTGTGCCTGCTCGGGAGTCATGATACGACGCTGATCGCCTGCATCGCTCCCTGACGGGCGAATGCCTGGCGTCACCAGCTTAAACGCCTGCCCCAGTTCCTGTTTGAAGCGCACGGCTTCTTGCGCAGAACACACGACGCCGTCAAGCCCGCAGTGCTGGGTCAGCGTCGCGAGTTTTGCCGCATGATCTGCCGGGGAGAGCGTAATGCCCAGATCCTGTAAGTCACTGGCTTCCATACTGGTTAATACGGTCACGGCAATCAGCAGGGGTGCATCTTTGCCAAACGGCAGAAGCGCTTCACGGGCCGCCGTCATCATCCGCGCGCCACCGGAGGCGTGCACGTTCACCATCCACACGCCCAAATCCGCTGCAGCGGCAACGGCGTGTGCTGTGGTATTCGGAATATCGTGGAATTTCAAATCCAGAAAGATGTCGAACCCGCGCTGTTGCAAATCGCGCACCAGCTGCGGCCCGAACAGCGTAAACATCTCTTTCCCGACTTTCAGACGGCAGTCACGCGGATCGATGCGGTCGACGAAGGCCAGTGCTTTATCGCGATTATTATAATCAAGAGCAACAACGACGGGAGAGGAAGTAACACTACGGGATGGAGACGTCATGACCAGACCTTCTTGTTGTGAGCCGCAACCGGCGAAAAATCGGTAAACGGCGTGCATTCTACCTGCGATATCCGCAAATTGACAGGCTGCATTTCCCGCTTTTCCCTGCAAGGCAAAGACGGGCACGTTGCCACTCAATGGGTTTAAAAAACAATTAGTATGTTGTAACTAATTAAATTGTTTTTAAAAATTACTGGCCGTCGAGACCACGGATAGGTTTCACCGTTGACCACGCGCGGCAGGAAGGACAGTGCCAGTAGAGGGTGTAGGCCGTGAAGCCGCACTTCTGGCAACGATAGCGCGGTTTACTGCGCACCTGTTCGCCGACCATATCGCGCAGAACCATCAGGCTCTCTTTCGCACGCCCTTCTTCCGCTTCATTGAGGTGGTAATCCATTAGCTTATGAAAGACGCGCATAGTTGGATGGCGCGTGAGCTGGCGCGTAATGTAGGTTTGCGCTGTATCAGCGCCCTCTCGCTGTTCCATGATTTGTGCCAGCATCAGCTCGGCCGTCGCGCCGGTGTTTTCCTCCACCGCACGGCGCAGGAAGTGTTCCCACTCCGCTTCTTTCCCTAACTGCAGGTAGCAGGTTTGCAGCATCTCGAGGGTTTCGCTGACCAGCTCGCGGTCCTGGTCGATAACGCGTTGCAGGGATTCCACTGCTTTAGCGTAATCACCGTTGGCCATAAATACGCGGCCCATCATAATGGAGATACGCGCACTGTTGCGATCCGCCGCCGCACCCTTTTTCAACAGCGTCATGGCTTTGTCCATGTCGCCGTTACCCATTTGCTGCAACGCAAGCTCACACCAGAAATGGGCGATTTCAGGACGATGCTTTTCTTTACCGAGCTTCACGAGACGTTCAGCCACGTCGATGGCTTTTTGCCAGTCGCTGGTCGCCTGGTAAATCTGTAATAACTGCTGAAGCGCGCTGATGCGGAAGTCGGTTTCGTCCACCAACTGGCTAAACATATCTTCGGCGCGGTCATACAGACCTGCGGCCATGTAGTCGCGCCCCAACTGCTGAACGGCCAGCAGGCGCTGATCGTAGGTGAGAGAGGCGCTTTCCATGAGAGTCTGGTGAATGCGGATTGCGCGATCAACCTCACCACGTGAACGGAACAGGTTGCCCAGCGTGAGGTGCGCCTCGACGGTGCCGGTGTCTTCTTTCAGCATGTCGAGGAACAGGTCTACCGCCTTGTCCTGCTGATTGCTGAGCAGGAAGTTTACCCCTGCGACGTAATCACGGGAAAGGCGGTTGGCATCGTCCTGTTTGGACTGTTGTGCACTTCTGCGGCCCATGTACCAGCCATACGCGGCGGCAACGGGCAAAAGCAGAAACAACAACTCCAGCATAAAGCGTTATTCCTTCACAGCCGGTGGCATCGGCACGGTCGAAGCGGGCGTCACCGGCACAAGTTGTTGTTCGAGACGTTTAATTTTGCGTTCAGCACGAAGCAGCGAAACGCGGGTACGCAACCAGAACATGCCGCAAATCAGCCAGCCAATGGCGAACCCTGCGGCAAACAGCACGGCCAGCAGCGTGGAGATACGGAACTCCCCTTGCGCCAGCAGGTAGTTGAACGTGACCTGCTGATCGTTTTGCGCGCCAAGGGTGACGGAAATAACGAAAATTGCCAGCACCAGTAAGAAAATGAGTAAATATTTCACATTACTTCCCGTTATGTGGTTTATGTGAATAAATCATGTTCGATTTTTCGCTTCCAGCCTTATAAAGTACCATCTTCCCCGCAGCGGCGAAACTGGCAACCCGGTCGCCTGATAAGGATTTGTGGGCAGAAAGCACCGAAATCAAGCTTTACTTCTCATCAGACTCGCGGTTTCGGATATCCTGAGCCTCTTCTCCCGGCGGCGTCAGCGGGCCACACACTTTTTGTGCAAGCCAGGTGGCAAACGTCACCAGCAGCCATGACATCAGTGTGGCAACGACTAAATCCCGCGGCCAGTGCATGCCCAGCAGCAGCCTGCTGCCCATCACCGCCGTTGCCCAGACCAGCAGAATCACAATAGTCACCGTACGCCGACGAGGCCACAGCAGTCCGACCGCCAACAGCGCCCAACTTGCGGCAAACATCGTGTGGCCCGAAGGAAACGCAAAACCCGTCTCTTTTTGCCAGTGATGGCGTAAAAACGCTGGTAAATCATCCCGGTGCGAGAGTTGCTCTTTCACCAGACGCGTGCGTTCCTTACGTTTTAAAGTGTAGAACGCCTCGACCGGCACCTGCTGCGTTTTTTCCAGCCAGATAACAAACGGGCGCGGCTCCTGGACCCGATCCTTCACCCAGGATTTCGCGGCCTGGCCGATAAGAATGGCACCAGCCAGAATGGCAAACAGCATGATTGCCGCCTTCAGCCGAAAGCGAAGGCACCACAGGAACCAGCCGCAAAGCACCACGTGAGTGATGATGCCCCAGGGCTGAGTCACCGTTTCGGTCATCCAGTACAATGCCTTCAGCCACCAGCCGTTGTGCCCCGGCTGCCACGTCCAGCCTGAGATCCACACCGCCAGTGGCATAATAAGTAACACCGCAGCGCCCGCTGCAGTTCGTCGGGCAATCGAAAGCATTGTCTCTCCTTTTTCCTTAAACATCACAATCATAACTGAAAAAAGCCAGAACGGTGAAAGTGCCCGAATTGTGCGCTTAAGCAGCAGACAACCTTCCGCCATTAGGTGAAGTTCCGCCATTGTGGCAAAATAATACGAAACAGAAGGCATTGGGATGCCGAAGAATCTGGAGAATCACATGCAGCTTAAACGTGTGGCAGAAGCCAAACTGCCAACCCCCTGGGGCGATTTCCTGATGGTGGGCTTTGAAGAACTGGCAACCGGGCAGGATCACGTTGCCCTGGTGTTCGGCGATATTTCTGGCAAAACTCCTGTACTGTCGCGCGTTCATTCTGAATGCCTGACCGGCGATGCGTTGTTCAGCCTGCGCTGCGACTGCGGTTTCCAGTTAGAAGCGGCGCTCGCCCACATCGCCGAGGAAGGTCGCGGCATTCTGCTCTATCACCGCCAGGAAGGACGAAACATCGGACTGCTGAATAAAATCCGCGCCTATGCGTTGCAGGATCAGGGCTACGACACCGTGGAAGCCAATCATCAGTTAGGCTTTGCCGCTGACGAACGCGACTTCACGCTTTGCGCAGATATGTTCAAGCTGCTGGGCGTGGACGAAGTGCGCCTGCTGACCAACAACCCGAAAAAAGTAGAGATTCTGACCGAAGCCGGAATCAACATCGTAGAACGCGTGCCGCTGATCGTGGGCCGTAACCCGAAAAACGAACATTACCTCGATACAAAAGCGGCCAAAATGGGCCATTTGCTCGGAGAGTAATCGTCGCGCGGCGCATTTTTATATGCGCCGTTTTCTTGCATTCGTGTCGCTTTCGTGACGATTTTTGCCTCTTTTACTCCCTCTCGTTTCCTTCCTGTTAACAGCCCGTCGCAATAGTGTTGCTGCGCAAAGAATAGCCATCAGTTCTGTTCGCTTATCCTTCTGATCAAAAAATAATCAGCTGATACGATATGTTCACACCTCGCAAGAAGCCCCTTGTGAATGTTTTTTGATTAGCCTGATTTTTCGTTATGTCTTTGCCAAAATACTGTTTCACCACCCTGCTGTTTCTCGTTACTATGCTGTCTGTTTTTTCAGCAAGCGCCCTCAATCTCCCCGATCGTTTCACGACGCCGAAGCCATCAGTCTCTCACCATTTGAAAGCATCCCTGCTTCAGCAATATGCGCTTTGGAAAGGCACGCCATATGATTTTGGCGGCACCCGACGCAGCGGCATCGACTGCTCGGCACTAATGCAGAAAGTTTTTGCACGGTACATAAGCCTGCCCCGAACCACTCATCAGCAAAAAAAACGGGGTAAGAAAGTCGGAAAACATGAGCTTCGCATCGGCGACCTGGTATTTTTTAAGTCTTCACCTCGCGTACAGCATGTGGGTGTATACATTGGCGATCGCCAGTTTATTCACGCCTCGCAAAAGGCAGGCGTCACCATTTCCCGGCTGGACAATCCCTACTGGGCACCGCGTTATGAGACCGCACGGCGAGTTCTTCAGTAACCTTTTAAACACGGGTTTATTGTCCGGTAGAGACTTTTGCAGTACCGTTAACGCATGAACAGCAAAAACCCTTGCCCTTCTCACCTCTCATTACGTTGGTGGCAGCCTTAATCAAGGCCGCCTGATTTCCCCTTTTCTTTTTTTATCTCAGGCCGCCGGAAGGCGTCCGCTCTGTCTGCAGAACCGCTTTCTGGCGCACAACAGGAGCTTCTGATGACAGAGTTAACTGAACAATCTCACGTGATCCTCACCGGCGATCGTCCTACCGGCCAGCTGCATTTAGGTCACTATGCCGGCTCGCTGCGCCAGCGCGTCGCCTTGCAAACGCAATACCCTCAGTACATTCTGATCGCCGATTTACAAGGGCTGACCGACAATGGTTCGCAGCCGCAGAAAATCGCCAGCAACGTACTGGAAGTAATGGCCGATTATCTGGCCGTCGGCATCGATCCACTCCATTCGACAATCTGTCTGCAGTCCGCGCTGCCCGCGCTGACGGAACTGACGATGCTGTATATGAATATCGTTACCGTCTCGCGGGTAGAACGAAATCCCACCGTTAAAAACGAAATTCAACAAAAGGGCTTTTCCCGTTCTCTCCCGACAGGTTTTCTGGTTTATCCGATAAGCCAGGCCGCTGACATTACCGCATTTGGCGCCGACAGGGTGCCCGTAGGAGACGACCAGTTGCCGATGATTGAACAGACCAATGAAATAGTTCAGAAGATGAATAGCCTGCTGGAGAAGCCCGTACTACGCCGCTGCAAGGCGCTGTTGAGTCCGGTCGGCCGCCTGCCGGGTATTGATGGTAATGCCAAAATGTCGAAATCGCTGGGGAACACGCTCACGCTGTCGGCCACTGAGGAAGAGATTCATAAAGCCGTTAGCGCGATGTACACCGATCCACACCATTTGCGCATCAGCGATCCGGGAAACATCGAAGGCAACGTCGTGTTTACCTATCTGGATGCGTTCCACCCCGATAAGGAAAAGATTGCGGCGATGAAAGCGCACTATCAACAGGGCGGCCTGGGCGATCGACAGTGCAAGCTTGAGCTGGAACAATGCCTGCAAACGCTGTTGGCGCCGATTCGCGAACGCCGTAAAGAAGTGATTGCTGATAAAAGTGCGCTGCTGGCGATGCTAAAGCAAGGCAGCGAGAGGGCGCATGAGCGCACACAAAAGACGCTGCATGCGGTCAAACGTGGGCTGGGATTACCAGTGATGTTCTAAAAAAAGGGCCTGCATGCAGGCCCTTATGTTTTAGTGAAGCATATTGCGGATTACATAATGCAGGATCCCGTCGTTCTGGTAATAGGTCAGCTCTGTCGCGGTATCTATACGGCAGCGGCAGTCAATGACCTCTTGCTTACCGTCAGCGCGGGTCAGCGTAACGGGAACCGTGGCCCCCGGTTTAAGACTCTGTAGGTTGGCGATATCAATCTGCTCTTCGCCCGTTAGCCCCAGCGTTTTACGCGTGACCCCTGCAGGGAACTCGAGCGGCAAAATCCCCATTCCAATGAGGTTCGAGCGGTGAATTCGCTCGAAGGATTCGGAGATGACCACCCGCACGCCCAGCAGACGAGGTCCTTTCGCCGCCCAGTCACGGCTGGAGCCAGAGCCGTATTCTTTCCCGGCAATCACCGCCAGCGGCGTGCCCTGCTCCTGATAGCGCATGGCTGCGTCATAAATGGAAATCACCTCTGAACCGGGCAGATGGCGAGTCATACCGCCCTCAACGCCTGGCACCATTTCGTTGCGGATACGGATATTGGCGAAAGTCCCGCGCATCATCACTTCGTGGTTACCGCGCCTTGAACCGTAAGAGTTGAAATCACCCCGCTCGACGCCATGATTTTGCAGATAGCGGCCAGCCGGACTGTCTGGCTTGATACTGCCCGCAGGCGAAATATGATCGGTGGTGACGGAGTCGCCCAGCATCGCGAGGATCCGTGCGCCGTGTATGTCCTCCACCGGATCCGGCTCCGCGCCCATCTCATCAAAGAACGGCGATAAACGAATATAGGTGGAATCCTGCTGCCAGCCGTAAGTGTCCGACTGTTCGGTTTTAATCGCTTTCCACTCCGGCGTGCCTTCAAATACTTCGGCATACTCTTTGTGGAACATCTCGGTCGACACCTCTTCCACCGCCCGGGCGATTTCAGCCCCGCTCGGCCAGATATCTTTGAGGTAAACCGGGTCCCCTTTCTTGTCGTGTCCCAGAGGATCGGTCATCAGGTTGATATTCATATTCCCCGCCAGCGCGTATGCTACCACCAGCGGTGGCGAGGCGAGCCAGTTGGTTTTCACCAGCGGATGAATACGTCCTTCAAAGTTTCGGTTGCCGGAAAGCACCGCGCCAACGGTCAAATCACCTTTTTTAATCGCTGTTTCAATCGGATCGGGCAACGGGCCGGAGTTACCAATACAGGTGGTGCAGCCGTAGCCGACCAGATTGAATCCCAGCTCATCCAGCCAGGGCGTCAGCTTCGCGTGAGCCAGATAGTCGGACACCACCTTCGAGCCAGGCGCAAGCGAGGCTTTTACCCAGGGCTGGCGCTTCAGCCCGAGCTTGACGGCCTTTTTCGCCAGTAGCCCGGCGGCCATGAGTACGCTCGGATTCGAGGTGTTCGTACAGGAGGTGATGGCGGCAATCACCACCGCGCCATCAGGCAGCTGATATTGATGCCCGTTCAGCGTGTAGTCCACCGGGTTCCGGTCTTTTTGAGCGGTGTTCAACTCAAGCTCCGCGCTTTGCGAGAACGCTTTTGGCACATCGCCCAGCGCCACGCGGTCCTGTGGACGTTTTGGCCCGGCCAGGCTCGCTTCAACCTCGCCCATGTCCAGGGCGAGCGTACTGGTAAACACCGGTTCATCGCCGGTATTACGCCACATGCCCTGTGCTTTAGCATAAGCCTCTACCAGTTCAATTTGTTCATCGCTGCGGCCGCTCAGGCGCATGTAGTCGAGGGTGACGCCATCAATCGGGAAGAAGCCACAGGTTGCGCCATATTCCGGCGACATATTGGCAATGGTGGCACGGTCCGCCAGCGGCAGTGAATCCAGTCCATCACCATAAAATTCAACAAACTTGCCCACCACGCCGTGCTTACGCAGCATCTGGGTGACCGTGAGCACGAGGTCAGTGGCGGTAATTCCTTCGCGTAGTTTTCCGGTCAGCTTAAAGCCGACCACATCCGGGATCAGCATCGAAACCGGCTGCCCCAACATAGCGGCTTCCGCTTCAATCCCACCGACGCCCCATCCCAGCACGCCGAGACCGTTAATCATGGTGGTGTGAGAATCCGTGCCGACAAGCGTGTCCGGATACGCGACCCACTTGCCGTTCTGCTGTTCGCTCCATACCGCTTTGCCCAGGTATTCGAGGTTCACCTGGTGGCAGATGCCGGTGCCTGGCGGCACCACGCTAAAGCGACTGAACGCCTGCTGGCCCCAGCGGAGGAAAACATAACGTTCGTGGTTGCGCTCCATTTCCAGACGCACGTTTTCGCCGAAGGCATCATCATCGCCGAAATGGTCAACGGTCACGGAATGGTCGATAACCAGATCGACGGGGGAAAGCGGGTTCACTTTGGCGGTATCGCCACCGAGACGTTTCACCGCCTCGCGCATTGCTGCCAGATCGACCACCGCCGGAACGCCGGTAAAGTCCTGCATCAGCACACGGGCAGGCCTGTAGGCAATTTCACGGTCGGCATGGGCATTTTTCAGCCATCCGGCCAGGGCATGAATATCTTCTTCGGTGACGGAATCACCGTCCTGCCAGCGCAGCAGGTTTTCGAGCAGGACTTTAAGCGATTTGGGCAGGCGAGAAATATCGCCCAGGGTTTTTGCGGCGAGCGGCAGGCTGTAATAGTGGTACGTTTTGGTTTTGGCCTGTAGCGTGTCCTGGCTCGCTTCTCGTAGGGTTGACGACATAGCTCCTCCTTAATGACAGGGAATTGCGATACCCCGACTCTCCTCAGGGTCTGTCTTTAAAGATAACACACGCGCAACGTAACGTTTTGATAACAACCCAAATCGCTAAAAAGCTGAAGGTTCTTTACAAGGCAAAAAAGAAAACCCGACGAGGATTGTCGGGTTTATCAGAGGTTCACTGAAGGACCATCCAGACCAGCTGGCACCAGAAAAGGAGAGAAAGTGAAAACGCCCCAATCCATGACCAGTATTTCACGTTGCGGTTCGTATTCATTATTTAATACCCATAATTATTCATTTTAACTGCCTGAGCAGGCAGCCGGATTATTGCTGTGGTGTATTTATTAACGAGTACAAAACCCAAAATACAGACCGAAAGTTAACAACCTGACGACATCGAATTAGCGTTTTTTAGCGTCGTTATCATCAAAGGAATCAATAAAAGCCTGCTGCTGCGCTGTCAGTTTCCAGGACTCCGGCACCGCCGTTTTGCCTTTTTTACGGACCCGTGGTTTGTCACCAGACTGACATGTTGGCTTCACGGAGACGTTCTGGCCTGACACCGCCATAGTTACCCCCAAAATTTCCAGATGAGCATGGCCACGACTATCCAGAACAGCGCGGAGCCCAGGAATACCGCCCGCCAGGCTTTTCGCTTCAGCTCAGGCTCCCTCTGCGGTTCATCTCGTCCTGACGGCATTGCTAACCTCATACAATCGGCATCACTTATCGTTTGGCACCGAACAATCGGTACAATTAATAATCATTGAGATAAATCCTAATAAAAAACGCCCTAAAAATCCAGAGATTTTATGAATCGTCGCGGGTGAGATCCTGAATCTTTGACGGAAAATAAATAATTGGTAAACAAAATTTGCGTAGCGGCAAAATAGTTTCTACTTTTGCCTTCATTTCACAGCATATAAACATTCAGACAGGCTAAAAACGCAGAGGTGAAAAAAGCGAGAAATGCAAATGAGGGGGATTTTAATTTCCATTAAGTGATCGGTTTCACGATATCCCCGACACCGGGGATACCATTAATACCGGCAGGGATTATTTCTCTGGCAATTTAATATCTTTAAACATCGCTTCAATATCTTCATTCGAACGCAACGCCACGGCGGCGTCGACCACATCACGCGTCAGGTGTGGCGCAAAGCGCTGAATAAAATCATACATATAGCTACGCAGGAACGTGCTACGGCGGAAACCAATTTTCGTGGTGCTATGGCTGAAGATGTCGCCCGCTTCAAGCTTAATCAGATCCGGGTCGGAAACAGGATCAACCGCCATGCTGGCAATCACCCCTACCCCTAATCCCAGACGCACATAGGTTTTAATCACATCGGCATCGGTAGCGGTAAAGACGATGCGTGGCGTCAGCCCTGCGCGGTTAAAGGCGGTGTCCAGCTCAGAACGTCCGGTAAAACCAAAGGTATAGGTAACAAGTGGATACTGCGCCAGCTCTTCAATCGTTACGGAACCTTTGCCCGCCAGCGGGTGATCCGGTGTGACTACGATCGAACGGTTCCAGTGGTAGCAAGGCAGCATCACCAGATCGTCATAGAGATGCAACGCTTCAGTGGCGATGGCGAAGTCGGCATTGCCTTTGGAAACCGCCTCAGCAATTTGCGTGGGCGACCCCTGATGCATATGCAACGAAACGCGCGGATAGCGTTCGATAAAACCTTTAATGACGCCCGGCAGCGCATAACGGGCCTGGGTATGGGTCGTCGCCACGTACAGCGATCCTTTGTCCGGCCAGGTGTGCTCGCCGGCAACCGACTTAATCGCATCCACTTTGGAAAGCACTTCCCTGGCAATACGAATAATTTCCTGACCGGCTGGCGTCACCTGCGTCAGGTGCTTGCCGCTTCGCGCGAATATCTGGATACCCAGCTCATCCTCGAGCATACGAACCTGCTTACTGATGCCCGGCTGAGAGGTATAGAGCCCTTCAGCGGTCGAGGAGACGTTGAGGTTATGGTTCACAACCTCAACGATATAACGGAGTTGCTGTAGTTTCATGACCGGTATCCGATATGCGTATGGCGCTGATGCCTAATACGATTTAATAATAAGAAAGTGGTTAACTATAACCACTATATCATTTATACCGGATGTGTATAGATGCGAAGAAAAAATAATAACGTGGGGTTTTATCGCAAAAGAAAGGGCCGCAGTGCGGCCCTTCAGAGGAGACTTATCGTCACGAAAATGCGTTACTTTTTCGCCACTTCCTGCCATTTGCCGTCGATGAAGAAGGCAGACCAGCCGGTTGCTTTTCCGTCTTTCTCCGAAGCCACATACTGCTGCTTGGTTTTACGGCTGAAGCGAACCATGGTTTTGTTCCCCTGCGAATCTTCCTGCGGCGCATCTGCAAGATAGCGCAGTTTTTCCGGCAGGCGATCGCGGAAGCGATACAGCTCCTCCACCAGCGGCGCGCGGGTTTCACGCGATTTCGGGAAGGTGTTCGCGGCCAGGAACACGCCCGCAGCACCGTCGCGCAGCACGAAATACGCGTCTGATTTTTCACACGGCAGCTCAGGCAATGGAACCGGATCTTCCTTCGGCGGAGCCACTTCACCGTTACGCAGGATCTTACGGGTATTTTTACACTCGTCGTTGGTGCAGGCCATGTACTTGCCGAAACGCCCCATTTTCAGGTGCATTTCAGAGCCGCACTTTTCACACTCAACGATCGGGCCGTCATAACCTTTGATGCGGAACTCGCCCTCTTCGATTTCGTAGCCATCGCAGGTCGGGTTATTACCACAGACGTGCAGCTTGCGCTTCGGATCGATCAGGTAGCTGTCCATCGCCGTGCCGCACTTGGCGCAACGGCGCTTGGCGCGCAGCGCGTTGGTTTCCGCGTCGTCGCCTTCCAGCACGTTCAGCACTTCGTTTTCCGGCACCAGGTTAATGGTGGTTTTGCAGCGCTCTTTCGGCGGCAGCGCATAGCCAGAACAGCCGAGGAACACGCCGGTGCTGGCGGTACGAATCCCCATTTTACGGCCGCAGGTCGGGCAGTCGATGCTGGTCAGGATCATCGGGTTAGGCTGCATGCCGCCCTCTTCCGGATCCTTATCTGCCGTTTCCAGCTGACGCGTAAAATCGCCGAAGAAATCGTTCAGCACCGCTTTCCACTCGGCCTGATGGTTTGCCACCTTATCGAGGCTGTTTTCCATCTGCGCGGTGAAGTCGTAGTTCATCAGCTCGCGGAAGTTTTCTTCCAGGCGATCGGTGACGATTTCACCCATTTTTTCGGCGTAGAAACGGCGGTTTTCAACGCGAACATAGCCACGATCCTGAATGGTCGAAATGATCGACGCATAGGTGGACGGACGACCAATCCCACGTTTTTCAAGCTCTTTGACCAGTGATGCTTCGCTGAAGCGCGCCGGCGGTTTGGTAAAGTGCTGAGCTGGCAGCAGTTCAACCAGCGCCAAATCGTCGCCTTTTTTCACCGGAGGCAGCGTGCGGTCTTCATCACCTTTGCGCAGCGCAGGCATGACTTTCGTCCAGCCGTCGAAGCGCAGCGTGCGACCGCGAGCCTTCAGTTTGAAATCACCCGCGCCTACGGTAAGCGTGGTGGAATCGTACTGGGCTGGCGTCATCTGACAGGCCACGAACTGACGCCAGATCAGCTGATACAGCTTCTGCGCATCCGCTTCCATGTCCTTCAGTGATTCCGCCAGCACGGCAACGTCGGAAGGACGAATTGCTTCGTGCGCTTCCTGAGAGTTCTCTTTGCTCGCGTACTGGTTTGCATTTTCCGGCAGGTATTTCTTGCCGAAGTTGTCGCTGATGTACCCACGAACCATATTCACCGCGTCCTGGCTCAGGTTAGTGGAGTCAGTACGCATATAGGTGATGTAACCCGCTTCATAGAGACGCTGGGCCATCATCATGGTTTTCTTCACGCCGTAGCCAAGACGGGTACTTGCCGCCTGCTGCAGCGTGGAGGTGATAAACGGCGCGCCCGGCTTGCTGCTGGTTGGCTTGTCTTCACGCTCCAGCACGCTGTAGCGCGCTTTTTCAAGCAGGCTGACCGCGGCCATGGTTTCGTCACGGGTGACCGGACGGAACGGCTTGTCGTGATGGTGGCTGACTTCCAGCGGCAGCGCTTCGCCTGACGGCGTCGTGGTATTGGCGTCGATTTCCCAGAACTCTTCCGGTACAAACGCTTTAATTTCACGTTCACGTTCGACAACCAGACGTACCGCAACGGACTGCACGCGGCCAGCGGACAGACCACGAGCAATTTTTTTCCACAGCAGTGGCGACACCATGTACCCGACCACGCGGTCGACAAAGCGACGCGCCTGCTGAGCGTTAACACGGTCGATATTCAGTTCGCCCGGCGTATCAAACGCCTGACGAATAGCATTCTTGGTTATCTCGTTAAACACCACGCGACTGTAGCGTGAGTCATCACCACCGATCACTTCCCGCAGGTGCCATGCAATGGCTTCCCCTTCGCGGTCAAGGTCGGTTGCGAGATAAATGTGGTCAGCTTTTTCAGCTAACTGTTTGAGTTCCGCGACCACCTTTTCTTTACCCGGCAGCACTTCATACTGGGCAGCCCAGCCGTGCCACGGATCCACGCCCATACGGTTTACCAGGGCGCCGCGCTCATCTTTCTTCGGCTTTTTGGCCGGTTTGGTGGCGGTGGCGTCAGCGCTTTTTTTGCTTGCTGAACCGCTGGTCGGCAGATCGCGGATATGACCGACGCTGGATTTCACCACGTAGTCATTGCCAAGGTATTTATTGATCGTTTTGGCTTTTGCCGGGGACTCAACGATAACGAGAGCTTTACCCATATTCACCTTTACCTAATTTGATTCTTCCAGAAATACGCGTCCGCCTCGGGGTGTGGCGCATATATCGCACTTGAATTCACCTTCCACTGGCGACGAGCCTAATCTGGTGGCGGCGTCAATGGAGTTCAACCCTCTGGTCTGCATCGGCCCCAGAAGCCGGAGGCAGCACGTTGAGATTGCTGGCTAATTCCAGCCAGGTGGTACAGCACGAAGAATATTCGGTCGAATGTCAAGCAAATCTGTTGCCAGAATGCGAAAGCGTCACACTGTACCTGATAAAATCCGTTACGCAACTTTATTAGCATGCAAAAGTGATTCCCGCCAGCAGACACTCCGCCGGGAAGTCCTTGTGATTTTCAGGGAAAATTTGCCCACGTTGCGCGCCCGGCGTAGACTATCGCCAGTGTTTTAGAGGAGTCAGAGATGCAAGAAACATCCCAACCTATCGATCGCCAGTCCCTGCTGGCCGAAGCCAACCGTCTCATCCGTGAACATGAAGATACCATGAAAGGCATTGAGGCCACCGGCGTCACCCAGCGCAACGGCGTGCTGGTATTCAGCGGTGAGTTCTATCTCGATGAACAGGGCTTACCGACGCCGAAAAGTACCGCCGTCTTCAATATGTTCAAGTATCTGGCCCATCAGCTGTCTGAAAAGTACCACCTGATCGATTAAAAAAATGCGAGGCCCAGGCCTCGCATTCTTTTTTACATCATGGGTTTCTGCCCACGCTGCCACCAGCGCATCAGCAGGTGGTCGGCGCTTTGTGCCGCGCTGCCGGTAAAACGATCCATCAACTTCTTGCGTTGCAGATAGCGCACGTTCAGCACTTCATGGCTCTCCATCAGCCCCAGCAGCAGATCGTCGCTGGTGCCAATTTCATCCACCAGCCCTTTCGCTTTCGCCTGTTGGCCGTACCAGTGTTCGCCCGTTGCTACCTCGTCGATATCCAGCTGTGGACGCATCTGATGTACAAAATCTTTAAACAGCAGATGGGTTTCATTAAGATCTTCACGGAATTTCTGCCGTCCTTCTTCCGTGTTTTCCCCCAGCAGCGTCAGCGTGCGCTTGTACTGCCCGGCGGTGTGCAGCTCAATATCAATGTCTTTGCTCTTCAGGAAACGATTGAAGTTCGGGATCTGCGCCACAACGCCAATAGAGCCGATAATCGCAAACGGCGCAGAGACAATTTTATTCCCCACGCACGCCATCATGTAGCCACCGCTGGCCGCTACTTTATCGACGGCAATAGTCAGCGGGATGTTTTTTTCCCGCAGACGCTGAAGCTGAGACGCCGCCAGGCCGTAGCCGTGTACCACCCCACCAGGACTTTCTAAGCGAATCACCACCTGATCCTGAGGCTTGACGACCGCGAGCACCGCCGTTACTTCTTCACGGAGCCCGGTGACCTCGTGAGCATCCATGCTGCCTTTAAAATCGAGTACCCAGGCCTTCGGTTTCTCTTGCGGATCTTTCAGGGCTTTCTTTGCATTCGCCTTCGCCGTTTTCGCTTCAAGCTTGTGCTTCTTCTTTTGCGCCTTGTGCCAGAGCTTTTGCTGTGGTCCGTCGAGCAGAGCCACGCTCATCTCTTCCTGCATCTCTTTATAGTGTTCACTGAGGTTGGTGATCCGCAGCTCCCCTCGCTGCCGCTTACGTTGGGTAAGATTCACGATTAGCGTGGCAACCACCGCTATCGCAACTACAACCGTGGCGATTTTCGCCAAAAACAACCCGTATTGAGCAAGTAATTCCACGCTTCCACCTTGAAAAGAATCACACAGTTATCGCGCACAGTGTACAACAGCCCTGACGGTGCGTCTCCCGCCTGAATTGTACGATGCGAGCGCGCTTCCCGTTTTTTCTCCACCGATGAAATGATTGCAAAATGTTAATTATGAACATGCTTTCCGCATGGCTGATTGAAATAGGTCGCCGTTTAGGGCATAAAGCCGAAAAGCGAACAAACAGAAGCAGAACAGCGACGTGGCGCGTTTGAGCACCACAGGAGAGAGTCCGTGCATTATCAACCTCAGCGCGATTTGCTACAAAATCGCATCATTCTTGTTACCGGTGCCAGCGATGGCATCGGCCGTGAAGCCGCCCTGACCTACTCGCGCTACGGCGCCCGAGTCATTTTACTTGGCCGTAATGAAGATAAGCTGCGGGCCGTCGCCCGCGAAATTGAGCAGGAAAGCGGCACGGTGCCGTACTGGTTCCTGCTCGACCTGCTGACCTGCACGCCGGAAGAGTGTCAACAGCTGGCGCAAAAAATCAGCATCCATACGCCACGGCTCGACGGCGTGCTGCATAACGCCGGCCTTTTAGGTGACGTGGCGCCAATGGATCAGCAGAAAATCGACGTCTGGCAGGACGTCATGCAGGTCAACGTCAACGGCACCTTTATGCTGACCCAGGCGCTGCTTCCTTTATTACTTCGTTCAGATTCCGGCTCGCTGGTCTTTACGTCCTCAAGCGTCGGCCAGCAGGGGCGCGCCAACTGGGGGGCTTACGCCGTCTCTAAATTCGCCACCGAAGGCATGATGCAGGTGCTGGCAGAGGAGTATCAGGGTCAGCTTCGCGTCAACTGCATTAACCCGGGCGGCACCCGCACCGGCATGCGCGCCAGCGCGTTCCCTACAGAAGATCCGCAGAAGCTGAAAACCCCTGCCGACATTATGCCGCTCTACCTGTGGCTGATGGGCGACGACAGCCGCCGCAAAACCGGGATGACTTTTGATGCTCAGCCGGGCCGCAAACCAGGTATTGCGCAATGAGTGACGAAAGACATCGCGAGCGTCAGCAGCGGCTAAAAGAGAAAGTCGATGCCCGCGTCGCGGAAGCCCGGCAGGAACGCGGGATCCTGCTGGTGCTCACCGGCAACGGAAAAGGGAAAACCACTGCAGCATTTGGCACCGCCACCCGCGCAGTCGGCCACGGTAAAAAAGTTGGCGTGATCCAGTTTATCAAGGGCGAATGGCCAAACGGCGAGCGCAACCTGCTGGAGCCGCACGGCGTCGAATTTCAGGTGATGGCGACAGGATTTACCTGGGACACGCAGGACAAAGCGGGCGATACCACCGCCTGTCTCGCCGTCTGGCAGCACGCAAAACGGATGCTGATGGATGAAACCCTGGATCTGGTCATTCTCGACGAACTGACCTACATGGTGGCATATGACTATTTGCCGCTGCAGGAGGTGCTCACAGCGCTCGAGCAGCGTCCACGCCAGCAGACGGTCATTGTCACGGGCCGCGGCTGCCACAGGGATATTCTGGAGATGGCCGATACGGTGAGTGAGTTACGTCCGGTGAAGCACGCATTTGACGCAGGCATCAAGGCGCAGATCGGCATCGACTACTGACAAAAAAGGCCCCTGAGGGGCCTTTTTGCATCGAACGGCGGTTATGAACCGCTGCCGTTATTACGGCTGCTGGAGCGACGAGCCCCACCGCTTTTCGCCGGTTTACCGCTCACCTGCGTATGGCGTTTCACCGCACGCCGAATCTGATTCGCCTTCATGCGACGACGGTCTTTTTCCACCGCCACTTTTGATTCGGTTTCAGGCTTCAGTTCCACCAGTTCACGCAGGTAGTTAGTCTGCGCCAGATCCAGCTCGGTGTAACCGCCGCGCGGAAGGCCTTTTGGCAGTGGAATATCGCCATAGCGAACGCGAATCAGACGGCTCACCTGCACGCCAACGGCTTCCCACAGACGACGGACTTCGCGGTTACGGCCTTCGGTCAGGGTGACGTTGTACCATTGGTTGATACCTTCACCGCCGGTGAATTTAATCGTTTTGAACGCCGCCGGACCATCTTCCAGCTGCACGCCGCGTGAGAGCTGTTTCACTTTGTTGTCGTCAACTTCGCCAAACACGCGCACGGCGTATTCACGCTCAACTTCGCGGCTTGGGTGCATCAGACGGTTTGCCAGCTCGCCGTCGGTGGTGAACAGCAGTAAACCGCAGGTGTTCACGTCCAGACGCCCGACGGCAATCCAGCGCGCACCGCGCAGTTTTGGCAGACGATCGAACACCGTTGGGCGCCCTTCCGGATCGCTGCGGGTACACAGCTCACCTTCCGGTTTGTAGTACGCCAGCACGCGGCAAATCTGCTCCACGGACTCTTTGACGGAGATAAGATGACCGTCGATACGAATTTTAAGACCCGGGATCACTTCAACGCGATCGCCCAGCGTGGCTACTTTGCCATCGACGCTGACGCGACCTGCCTGAATCATGGTTTCGATTTCACGGCGGGAGCCGTGGCCGGCACGAGCCAGCACTTTCTGTAATTTCTCGCTCATCGAGCATCCTTAAGGTGTCGCCTTCCCAGGCGTCTGGTATACATGCAAAATCAACACGTTAGCGAAAACTGAACCTGTCGACAGAGTGATTCTTGCGCCGTCAGCGGCGTGTTTTCACCCGCCCGGCGTTGCGTGACCGCACATAATACATGAATTTTCGGTGAAAAGGTTCATCTCATTAGCGCTGGATATCGCCACACGCGCTCCGACAGCGCTTTTTCGCGCCGCCAGATTAAACGGCTCTGTTTTCCTGACATCCAGGGATAACGCTCAAAGAGCGGATTGACCGCAGCAGCAACGTTTTGGGCTCAGGACTTCATCAGATGACGGAAGCGCTTCGCTGGCGCTACAGGGTGAAACGGAGTGGCACAAGGTACCACTCGCAGAGATTACAGGAACGGTTTCACGTCGCCCACGCCTTCGCGCAGCACCACCGGAGAATCTTCGGTAATGTCGATAACCGTGGTGGGCTGCTGGCCGAGATAGCCGCCGTGAATGATCAGATCTACCTGCTTCTCGAGTCGGTCTTTGATCTCTTCCGGATCGGATTCGGTGAATTCACTGCCCGGCAGCATCAGGGACGTGGAGAGCATGGGTTCACCAAGCGCTTCCAGCAGCATCTGGGCAATCGGGTTTGACGGTACGCGCATGCCGATGGTTTTGCGTTTTTCCTGCAACAGACGGCGCGGCACCTCTTTGGTGCCTTTGAGAATAAACGTGTAGTTACCCGGCGTGTTGTTCTTGATCAGCCTGAAGGCCACGTTGTCCACATAGGCATAGGTCGACAGCTCCGACAGGTCACGACACATCAGGGTGAAGTTGTGGCCGTCCGGCAACTGACGGATACGGCAGATCCGCTCCATCGCGCCCTTGTCTTCAATTTTACAGCCAAGCGCATAGCCAGAATCCGTGGGATAGACGATAACGCCGCCTTTACGCACGATTTCCACCGCCTGGTTGATCAGGCGCTGCTGCGGGTTTTCCGGGTGAATATAAAAAAACTGACTCATACTTCCTCTCGTTTATCCTGGGGCGCTTCCCAGCTCTGCCACACGCCTTCCGCCCCGGCGGGAAGCCACAGCTTCCGGCCAAGTTCGATCCACGGGCAAGGCTGATGAAAATCAGACCCCTGTGACGCCAGTAATCCATACTGACGTGCATAAGCGGCAAGCTGCGTTCGCTCGTGGGGGGCCTGCTGGCACTGGGCGACCTCCATGGCGTCGCCACCGCATTCACTGAAGAACGCCAGCAGTCTTTTCAGCCACTTGGCGGAGAGCTGGTAGCGTCCCGGATGGGCAATCACCGCTTTACCACCAGAATGGTGAATCACATCAATAGCTTGATCTATTGTACACCACTGTGGCGGAACGTATCCGGTTTTACCGCGGGCGAGGTATTTTTTAAAGACGTCGTTGAAGTTGCTGGCCTTGCCCGCTTCAACCAGGAAACGGGCAAAATGGCCGCGCGTGACCACGCCGCCGTCGGCAAACGCCAGCGCGCCTTCCCATGCGCCGGGGATCTGCGCTTTTTCCAGTCGTTCAGCAATCAGCTTCGCGCGCTGCTGGCGACGTTCAGTCTGCTGCGCCAGAAACGCAGTCATTGCCGGATGCCCGATATCAATGTTCAGCCCAACGATGTGGATCTCATGATTTTCCCAGACGGTCGAAATCTCCACGCCTGAAATTAAATTCAGCGGCAGCCCCGCGCGGGCGATTTCAGCCCGGGCGGCAGGAATGGCCGCTACGGTATCATGATCGGTTATCGCAAGCGTACCCACGCGCATTGAAGCCGCACGGTGCACCAGCGCTTCGGGCGTCAGGCGTCCATCGGAGGCGGTTGTGTGGCTGTGCAGGTCGTAAATCAGGGCGTAGGGATGGTCGCTCAAAATCACTCCGGAGTTCAGTTATGCAATCAGGTCAGGCTTATGTCGGCGTCCATCATAGCCGTTGTGAATGAATTTCTGAAATCAGGGGTTGACTTTACCCTCTCGGACTAGTTAACTAGTACACAAGTTCACACAACGAGGTATCTGCGATGACCCACTTTACCGTTACTTTTCATAGCTGGTGGCGTACAACCTGAAATCGGGCTGTACGATCGCGTCTGCACAAGACCAACAGATACCAGGCCCGCCAGTGAGCGGGCTTTTTTTTGAACCACAGATAACAGATTGAGCGAGAACAAGAATGCAAAACTCAACACCGAAACTCGAGCTTCTGACCAGTGACGCCATCTATCGCGAAAATCCGACGGCGCTGTTCCACCAGCTGTGCGGCGCGCGTCCGGCGACGCTGTTGCTGGAGTCCGCAGATATCGACAGCAAAGATGATTTGAAAAGCCTGCTGTTAGTCGACAGTGCACTGCGCATTACCGCTTTAGGTGACACTGTCACCATTCAGGCTCTCTCTGACAACGGCGCAGCCCTGTTGGATTTGCTTGATGTTGCCCTGCCCGCAGGCGTGGAGAACCAACGCCAGCCGAATGGCCGTATCCTTCATTTCCCGGCGGTGAGCACGCTGCTGGATGAAGACGCTCGCCTTTGCTCATTGTCCGTTTTTGATGCCTTTCGCCTGTTGCAAACGCTGGTAACGGTGCCGGAAACCGAACGCGAAGCGATGTTCTTCGGTGGCCTGTTTGCTTATGATCTGGTCGCAGGCTTCGAAGATTTACCTCAGTTAGACAGCGACACCGCCTGCCCGGATTACTGCTTCTACCTGGCCGAAACGCTGCTGGTTATCGACCACCAGACCAAATCCTCCCGCATTCAGGCAAGCCTCTTTACCCCGCTGGAAGCGGAAAAGCAGCGCCTGACCCAGCGCCTGGCGCAAATTCGTCAGCAGATGAACGAACCGCCAATGCCGCTGCCGGTTACACGGGTAGAGAAAATGCACACCGAGGTGAACCAGAGCGATGACGAGTTCGGTGCCGTGGTGCGCAAAATGCAGCGCGCGATTCGCGCCGGGGAAATTTTCCAGGTCGTGCCTTCCCGCCGCTTCTCGCTGCCTTGCCCTTCGCCGCTGGCGGCCTACGACGTGCTGAAGAAAAGTAACCCGAGCCCGTACATGTTCTTTATGCAGGATAACGACTTCAGCCTGTTCGGTGCCTCGCCGGAAAGCTCGCTGAAGTACGATGCCGGCAACCGCCAGATTGAAATTTACCCAATTGCCGGTACGCGTCCGCGCGGCCGCCGGGCCGACGGTTCTCTCGATCGCGACCTCGACAGCCGTATCGAGCTGGAAATGCGTACCGACCAGAAAGAGATGTCGGAGCACCTGATGCTGGTTGACCTGGCGCGTAACGATCTGGCGCGTATTTGTACGCCGGGCAGCCGCTACGTGGCAGACCTCACCAAAGTGGACCGCTACTCCTTCGTGATGCATCTGGTCTCCCGCGTGGTTGGCGAGCTGCGCCAGGATCTTGATGTGCTGCACGCCTATCGCGCCTGCATGAATATGGGCACGCTGAGCGGCGCACCGAAAGTACGCGCGATGCAGCTGATTGCAGCCGCCGAAGGCAAACGCCGTGGCAGCTACGGTGGTGCGGTGGGCTACTTCACCGCTCACGGCGACCTTGATACCTGCATCGTGATCCGCTCTGCCTTTGTTGAAAACGGCATTGCCACCGTCCAGGCCGGTGCTGGCGTGGTGCTTGACTCCGTACCGCAGTCCGAAGCCGATGAAACCCGTAATAAAGCTCGCGCGGTGCTGCGCGCCATTGCTCAGGCCCACCACGCAGAGGAGATTTTCTGATGGCTGACATTCTGCTGCTCGACAATATTGATTCCTTTACCTACAACCTGGCCGACCAGCTGCGCGCCAGCGGGCATAACGTGGTCATCTACCGCAACCATGTACCGGCACAGACGCTGATTGAACGTCTGGCCACCATGGATAATCCGGTGTTGATGCTCTCACCGGGTCCGGGTGCGCCATCTGAAGCAGGCTGCATGCCAGAGCTTCTGACCCGCATGCGCGGCAAGCTGCCTATCATCGGCATCTGCCTCGGCCATCAGGCGATTGTTGAAGCCTACGGCGGCTACGTCGGTCAGGCAGGTGAGATCCTCCACGGCAAAGCCTCCAGCATTGAACACGACGGTCAGGCAATGTTCGCCGGGCTGGCGAACCCGCTGCCGGTTGCGCGCTATCACTCGCTGGTCGGCAGCAATATTCCGGCCGGGCTGACGATCAACGCCAGCTTTAACGGCATGGTGATGGCCGTCCGTCACGATGCCGATCGCGTGGTTGGCTTCCAGTTCCATCCGGAATCTATTCTGACCAGCCACGGTGCACGCCTGCTGGAACAGACTCTGGAATGGGCGCTGAAAAAGCTGGAGCCGGCCAATCTGCTGCAGCCGATTCTGGAAAAGCTGTATCAGGCGCAAACCCTGACCCAGCAGGAAAGCCACCAGCTCTTCTCCGCCGTTGTGCGTGGTGAGGTGAAGCCGGAGCAGCTGGCCGCCGCGCTGGTCAGCATGAAAGTGCGTGGTGAGCAGCCGCAGGAAATTGCCGGGGCCGCCACCGCGCTGCTGGAAAACGCCGCGCCGTTCCCGCGCCCTGAATATGCGTTTGCCGATATCGTCGGCACCGGCGGCGACGGCAGCAACAGCATCAATATCTCTACCGCCAGCGCCTTTGTGGCGGCGGCCTGTGGAATGAAAGTGGCGAAACACGGCAACCGCAGCGTATCGAGCAAGTCCGGTTCCTCCGATTTACTCGCGGCCTTCGGCATTAATCTGGACATGAACGCCGATAAATCCCGGGAAGCGCTGGATGAGCTTGGCGTCTGCTTCCTGTTCGCGCCGAAATACCACACCGGATTCCGCCACGCGATGCCGGTTCGTCAGCAGCTGAAAACCCGCACGCTGTTCAACGTGCTCGGGCCGCTGATCAACCCGGCGCACCCACCGCTGGCGCTGATTGGCGTCTACAGCCCGGAGCTGGTGCTGCCGATAGCTGAAACCCTGCGCGTGCTCGGCTATCAGCGTGCCGCCGTGGTACACAGCGGCGGAATGGATGAAGTTTCCCTGCATGCGCCAACCGTGGTGGCGGAACTGAAAGACGGCGAAATTCACAGCTATCAGCTGACCGCCGAGGACTTTGGCCTGACGCCATATCGTCAGGAGCAGCTGGCAGGCGGCACCCCGGAAGAAAACCGTGACATTCTTTCCCGTTTACTCCAGGGTAAAGGTGAGAGTGCCCACGAGGCGGCAGTCTCTGCCAACGTCGCCATGCTGATGCGCCTTCACGGCCATGAAGATTTAAAAGCCAACGTGAAAAAGGTAATGGATGTTCTGCACAGCGGTGCAGCCTACGATCGCGTAACCGCATTAGCGGCAAGAGGATAAGAAATGCAGACCGTTTTAGCCAAAATTGTTGCCGATAAGCGTATCTGGGTTGAAGACCGCAAAGCGCAGCAACCGTTAGCCAGCTTCCAGAATGAGGTTCAGCCGAGCCAGCGCCATTTCTATGATGCGCTACAGGGTGCACGCACCGCATTCATCCTCGAATGCAAAAAAGCGTCGCCGTCGAAAGGCGTCATTCGTGAAGATTTTGACCCGGCGCGTATCGCCGGGGTGTACAAACACTATGCGTCCGCTATCTCCGTGCTGACGGACGAGAAATACTTCCAGGGCAGCTTCGATTTTCTGCCCATCGTCAGCCAAATCGCGCCGCAGCCTATTCTGTGCAAAGACTTTATCGTCGATCCGTATCAGATTTACCTGGCCCGCTACTATCAGGCCGACGCCTGCCTGCTGATGCTGTCGGTGCTGGATGATGACGAATATCGTCAGCTCTCAGCCGTGGCGCACAGCCTGAGCATGGGCGTGCTGACGGAAGTCAGCAATGAAGAAGAGCTGGAGCGCGCTATTGCGCTCGGCGCAAAAGTCGTCGGCATCAATAACCGCGACCTGCGCGATCTCTCAATCGATCTCAATCGTACCCGCCAGCTCGCCCCGCGTTTGGGCGCAGGCGTCACGGTGATCAGCGAATCCGGCATTAACACCTATGGTCAGGTCCGTGAACTGAGTCATTTCGCCAACGGCTTCCTGATTGGCTCAGCGATGATGGCGCACGACGATCTTAATGCTGCCGTGCGTCGCGTGCTGCTTGGCGAAAACAAAGTATGCGGGCTGACGCGCAGCCAGGATGCGCAGGCCGCCTTCGAGTCTGGCGCTCTTTATGGCGGGCTGATTTTTGTGCCTTCCTCTCCCCGCTACGTCAATGAAGCGCAGGCCCGCGACGTCATCAACAGCGCACCGCTAAGCTACGTTGGCGTGTTCCGGGATACTGACCTGGCGGATATCGTCGCCAAAGCAGAAAGCCTGAAGCTGGCGGCGGTACAGCTGCACGGCAATGAAGATCAGGCGTATATCGACGCGCTTCGCGTTGCCCTGCCTGAGAACGTGCAAATATGGAAAGCGCTGAGCGTAAAAGAGACGCTGCCTGCCCGCACGCTGAATCATGTCGACAAATACGTGTTCGACAACGGCCAGGGCGGCACAGGCCAAAGCTTCGACTGGTCACTGCTGAATGGACAGGACTTAAGCAACGTCCTGCTGGCAGGTGGCCTTAGCCCGGATAATTGTGTGGCAGCGGCGAAAAGCGGCTGCGCGGGGCTCGATTTCAATTCAGGCGTAGAATCTGAACCGGGTATCAAAGACGCCGGCAAGCTGGCCTCGGTTTTTCAGACGCTGCGTGCATATTAAGGAAATGGACATGAAGACATTACTGAACCCCTATTTTGGTGAATTTGGCGGCATGTACGTGCCGCAGATCCTGATGCCCGCCCTGCGCCAGCTGGAAGAAGCGTTCGTAAGCGCGCAGAAAGATCCTGAGTTCCAGACCCAGTTTACCGATTTACTGAAGAACTATGCGGGTCGTCCGACCGCGCTGACCAAATGCCAGAACCTGACCGCAGGCACCAAAACCACGCTGTACCTTAAGCGTGAAGATCTTCTCCACGGTGGCGCGCATAAAACCAACCAGGTGTTGGGCCAGGCGCTGCTGGCGAAGCGCATGGGCAAAACTGAAATCATCGCCGAAACCGGCGCAGGCCAGCACGGCGTAGCCTCCGCCCTGGCGAGCGCCCTGCTCGGTCTGAAATGCCGCATCTATATGGGCGCAAAAGACGTTGAGCGCCAGTCGCCAAACGTGTTCCGTATGCGTCTGATGGGCGCGGAAGTGATCCCGGTACACAGCGGCTCCGCCACGCTGAAAGATGCCTGTAACGAAGCGCTGCGTGACTGGTCCGGCAGCTACGAAACCGCGCATTATATGCTCGGCACCGCAGCAGGCCCTCACCCGTTCCCGACCATCGTGCGTGAATTCCAGCGCATGATCGGCGAAGAAACCAAAGTGCAGATTCAGGAAAAAGAAGGCCGTCTGCCGGATGCGGTTATCGCTTGCGTCGGCGGCGGATCCAACGCCATCGGCATGTTTGCGGACTTTATTGATGAAACCTCCGTCGGCCTGATCGGCGTAGAGCCCGCCGGACACGGTATCGAAACTGGCGAGCACGGCGCGCCGCTTAAGCACGGTCGCGTTGGCATCTATTTCGGCATGAAATCGCCGATGATGCAGACCGATGAAGGCCAGATTGAAGAATCTTATTCCATTTCGGCGGGCCTGGATTTCCCGTCCGTTGGGCCACAGCACGCGTTTTTGAACAGCACGGGCCGTGCGGACTACGTCTCTGTCACCGACAACGAAGCGCTGGACGCCTTTAAGGCGCTCTGCCGCCATGAAGGGATCATCCCGGCGCTGGAGTCTTCCCACGCCCTCGCTCACGCGCTGAAAATGATGCGCGAAAATCCGGATAAAGAGCAGCTGCTGGTGGTTAACCTTTCCGGCCGCGGCGATAAAGACATCTTCACCGTACATGACATCCTGAAAGCACGAGGGGAAATCTGATGGAACGCTATGACAACCTGTTTGCTGAGCTGAAAAACCGCAAGGAAGGCGCGTTTGTTCCCTTCGTGACGCTGGGCGATCCCAACCCGGAACAGTCGCTAAAAATCATTGATACGCTGATTGAAGCAGGCGCAGATGCCCTGGAGCTCGGTATTCCCTTCTCCGATCCGCTGGCCGACGGCCCGACCATTCAAAGCGCGACGCTGCGTGCGTTCGCCTCGGGCGTTACCGTGACCCAGTGTTTCGAAATGCTGGCGGCGATTCGCCAGAAGCACCCGACCATGCCGATTGGCCTGCTGATGTATGCCAATCTGGTCTTCAGCCGCGGCATCGATCGCTTCTATGCCGAATGCGAGCGCGTGGGCGTGGATTCCGTTCTGGTGGCAGATGTGCCGGTGGAAGAGTCTGCCGAATTCCGTCAGGCGGCAATGCGCCATAACGTGGCGCCGATCTTCATCTGCCCACCGAACGCCGATGATGAACTGCTGCGTCAGATAGCTTCCCACGGTCGCGGTTATACCTATCTGCTTTCCCGTGCTGGCGTAACGGGTGCGGAAAACAAGGCAGCACTGCCGCTGCATCATCTGATTGAGAAGCTGAGTGAATACCATGCCGCCCCGCCGTTGCAGGGCTTTGGCATTTCCGCGCCAGATCAGGTGACCGCCGCCATTGGCGCGGGTGCCGCAGGCGCAATTTCCGGTTCGGCTATCGTCAAAATTATCGAGAAGAACGTCGATAATCACCCGGCAATGCTGGCAGAGCTGAAAACGTTCGTGCAGAACATGAAAGCCGCGACCCACAGCGCATAACATTCCGCCGTCTGGCTAGCAGTCAGACGGCGTTTTTCCCTTCACACTTTCCGCATATTGCCTTACCAGACGAAATAACGCCTTCACGTCTTCCTCCGGCCACTCGGCAAAAATTGCATTCATCAGCTTTTGTCTTGCGCCGTCAATCGCGTTCGTCAGCGCTTTGCCCTGCTCTGAGAGCGTCACTTCGCTGATACGCTTGTCCCGTTCGGCAGGCTGCTTTAGCGCCAGCCCCTGCTCCTGCAACTTCTTCACCTGACGACTGACCGTGGTGTAGTCGCGCCCGAGGCTGTCCGCCAGTTCCACCACGCCCACCGGCCCATAGCGGCCAATTGTGACCAATAGCGGGAACAGCACCTGATCCAGCTTGACGTCTGCCGCCGCCAGCAGCGTTTCATCGCGCTTCGGCTGATTCATCACGCTCAGGATGTCGAGCAAAGCGCCGTGAAAATCCGTCACGTCATATTGTTTATGTGCATATTGCATATAATTTCTCTTCGGCGTAGAGTGGCCTTATTAATTATGTGCATTTTACACATAAAACCGATTAAGGAGAAACAGGATGAAAGCAGCCGTAGTATTTGATCCCTCACAGGGGCCGGTTTATGCCGATTTTGCTGAACCGGTTGCCGCTGAAAATCAGCAGTTGATTCAGGTTACCGCGTCGGCAATCAGCCACGTGGTGAAAAGCCGGGCATCCGGTAAGCATTACAGTTTTGACGGCACGCTCCCGTTTATCGCCGGGATCGACGGCACTGGCGTCACCCGGGACGGTCAGCGCGTTTATTTCGTATTCCCGCCAACGCCCTGGGGCAGCATGGCGCAGCTTGCGCCTGTCGATGTTGCTCATTGCCTGCCGCTGCCGGACGGGCTGGATGATGCCACCGCTGCGGCAATGGCAAATCCTGGTATGTCGGCCTGGGCCGCGCTGGTTAACCGTGCTGGCTTTAAGGCAGGTGAAACCGTGTTGATAAACGGTGCGACGGGCAGCGCCGGACGGTTAGCGGTACAAATCGCCCGCCATCTTGGCGCTAAAAAGATCATCGCCACCGGGCGTAACCCACAGGCACTGGCCTCGCTCAACGCCGATGCCACCGTTTTGCTGACCGAAGATGAAAGCGTGCTGGCGCAAACCCTCGCGACACATGCCGCCGGGCAAATTGACGTGGTCATTGATTATCTGTGGGGCCGCAGCGCCGAACTGCTGCTGAAGGCGCTGGCAAAACATGTGCCGGGTACAGCTCCCGTGCGCTATGTCCAGGTTGGATCGCTGGCCGGGCAGGAGATTACGCTGCCGGGCGCCGTGCTGCGATCCTCCCCCATTCAGCTGATGGGCAGCGGGATTGGGGGCCTTTCCCTGCCCGCGCTGGTGAAAGCCACCGGCGAGATGCTCAATGCGGCGGTAGCAGGCAGCTTTTCCATCGCCCACCGCACGGCGCTGCTGGCCGACGTTGCGGAGGCCTGGCCACTGGATGACAGCCAGAATCGTACCGTTTTCCAGATTGGCTAACATCCCCAGAAAAGAAGGGGTTGAACTTCTTAATGAGAAGTATTATCTTTCTCAACACCGAATAGTTGAGCAAATCACTCAGGTATTCGGCACGACATTGCTCACATTGCTTCCAGTATTGTTTGCCCGCCTTGCGCGGGCTTTTTTTGCCTCTCAGAACTGTACCTGATTCACGTTCAGTGCCCTGTCTACAAACATGCAGCGATTTCTTCCGCTCTGTTTTCCGCGATACATAGCGCAATCTGCCCGCTCCAGCACCCGATGCAGCGTTTCGCCCTGATGGGCTCGCGTCAGCCCTGAGGTGACGGTTATCGACAGCTGCTCTGCGCCAAATCGGATGCGGTGTGCCGCAATGGCTTCGTTGATGCACAACCCTGCGTGACAGGCATCCCGGTCGTTTCTTGCCTTCAGCAGCGTGATGAACTCCTCACCGCCAAAACGGTACGGTGGCTCATAGCTACGGGTACATTCACGCAGCTTTAACGCCAGTGCACGCAGCACCACATCGCCCGTCATGTGTCCCCAGGTATCGTTCACCTGCTTGAAATGATCGACGTCGATGATCAGCACATACACGTTGTCGCCGTTTTCTTCGGGAAGATGGCTGTCGAAGGATTCATCAAGAATGCGGCATCTGTTGCAGCTCCGTCAGCGCATCGTAGCCGCTGCAAAGCTTGCTTGAGGACATCAAAGAGAGCCAGCTTAAGTCGCTATTGACGATGGAAGTGACCAGCTCACGGCAGACGTTATGCGTCTCTTCATGGCGCTGAGGTATGGCCAGTACGAATCCCCTGTGTCGGAGTTTTCGCTCAGCTAACCGTTGATCCAGCTACCGAAAGCACAAAGATTATGCGACGCCTGGTAAGTAATGGCTGGCTGTTCCCTGTCACGCACTGAAATATAGCGGAATACCTCCACCAGCCACTGATAATGCGCCTCAACGGCCAGGTTCAAATCACCAATCAGTTTATCGATTTCATTGAGTTTTTTGCTCATGGAACCTCCTGTTCCGTTCGCTGATATGCCCCCTGAGGGTAGCAGGCAAAACTTACAGAAGCGTAAAGCGCAGGCAAATCAGACGATCCGCTGAGCAATAATGAATACGGGAAAGACTGCGAAGCAAAAAAACGACGACGGCGTTGTCGACATCGGGAAAATTATCGATTGAGGTCCGTGTTCGGGCGGCCTGGTTTAGGCAGAGCGCAAAATGATGCGAGAGAAGCAATAGGCGTAACTATAGGAAATTTAATAATAAATTTCAGGATAGCGTGTTTATCGTTTATAAAGAGTGACCGCAAAGCGGCCACTCATCTCGTTATCAGAAGCGATAGCCTGCGGAGAACATAAACACCCAGGGATCGATACGGACTTTGTCGTTATAGCTCTGCGCCGGGAGAACCGAACCATCGGACTTGTAGCGCGCTTTGGTGTCGATATCCATGTACCACACGGAGGCGTTGAGCAGCCAGTCGCGGTTAATGAGATAATCCACGCCCACCTGCCCGGCAACGCCCCAGGAATCCTTCAGGCTCAGATCGGAAAGACCTGCATCTTTACCGTTGTCGTTGAATTTCTCATCAAAAAAGGTGGTGTAGTTAACCCCAACCCCAACATAAGGGCGGAATTTGCTGGTAGCCTCACCGAAGTACCACTGCGCCATTAACGTTGGCGGAAGCTGGTGTACCGTGGCGATATCGCCGGTCGCGCCGGTGCCAATTTTATGGCGGAACGGCGTTGCTGCCAGCAGTTCAACACCGAGATTATCGGTCGCCATGTAGGTAAAGGTCAGCCCGAGCTGTGTGTTATTGCTGACGTTAAAGCCATTGAGGCTCCCGAGGGTACCGTTCGCGCCTTCCGTTGGTCTGACGGTGGCCGTACCCGCACGAATAAAGAACTCACCCGCTTCATGCGCCCAGGCTCCGCCAGAAAGACTGCCTAAAACCAGCGCTGCCACTGCTAACTTTTTCATATCCACTCCTTCGTTATGGTTTTATAAGCGCGATGAATATACCCACAAAAGAGTAAAAACGATCCAACTCAGATCACATTCAATCCTGAGATTTAACATTCATTGATCTGGATTAATTTTTCGTAGCAATTGCATTAAGGGAAAAGCATATCCATATCAATTTTCTGTCTTTTCTTCGTGACAAAATAAGCAGCGCACGCAGTACTCACCCAATCCTGACCTTTTACGGCTTACCGCCTCTTTACAAAGATATGCTTTTGCATACAGGTGTTGATGCTGCCACTTTGGCGTCGGGTGAGTTACAATTGCTGGCTTATTCATACCAGCCAGACTCAAGGAGAGTGCATGTCTATCACGGCTAAGTCGGTTTACCGTGACACGGGTAATTTTTTTCGCAATCAGTTCGTTACGATACTGCTGATTGCGTTGTTGTGTGCGTTTATCACGGTGGTGCTTGGCCATGCGTTCTCACCGAGCGACGAGCAGCTCGCCGTTCTGAAAGAAGGCGATAATCTCGCGGGCAGCGCGGGCCTGTTTGAACTGGTGCAGAACATGACGCCAGAGCAGCAGCAAATCCTGCTACGGGCGTCGGCGGCGTCCACGTTTTCCGGACTGATTGGCAACGCCATTCTCGCGGGCGGCGTACTGCTGATGATTCAGATGATCTCTGCCGGGCAGCGCGTCAGCGCCCTGCGTGCGATCGGTGCCAGTGCGCCGGTCCTGCCGAAGCTGTTACTCCTCATCTTCATTACCACTTTCCTGGTACAGATGGGCGTAATGCTGGTGGTCGTTCCGGGCGTGCTGCTGGCCATCGTGCTGGCCTTTGCACCGATCATGCTGGTGCAGGACAAAATGGGGATCTTTGCCTCAATGCGTAACAGTATGCGCCTGACGTGGAGCAATATGCGCCTCGTCGCCACCCCGGTGATGGCCTGGCTGCTGGCGAAAACAGCGCTGCTGATGTTCGCGCCGAACTTTGCCGTATTGACGCCAAACGTTGGCGCGGTGGTGGTGAACTGCATCAGCAATCTCATTTCCGCATTGTTGCTGATCTATTTATTCCGCCTGTATATGCTTATTCGTAACTGATCCCCTCAAGGCCCGGCATGCCCGGGCCCTTACTGAAATACGGAACCGATGTATGAAGCAGTTTCTGGATTTTTTACCGCTGGTGGTGTTCTTTGCTTTCTATAAGCTTTACGACATCTACGCTGCGACCACGGCGCTGATCGTTGCCACCGCCATCGTGCTGATTTACAGCTGGGTGCGCTATCGCAAAGTCGAGAAGATGGCGCTGATCACTTTTGTCATCGTTGCCGTGTTCGGCGGCCTGACGCTGTTCTTCCACAACGATGAATTTATCAAATGGAAAGTCACCGTCATTTACGGCCTGTTTGCCATCGCCCTGCTGGTCAGCCAGTGGGTGATGAAAAAGCCGCTGATCCAGCGCATGCTCGGCAAAGAGTTAACGCTGCCGCAGTTCGTGTGGTCTCGTCTCAACATCGCATGGGCGCTGTTCTTTATCCTGTGCGGGCTGGCAAACATCTATATCGCTTTCTGGCTGCCGCAGAACATCTGGGTCAACTTCAAAGTGTTTGGTTTAACCGCGCTGACCCTGATTTTCACGCTGCTGAGCGGCGTATACATCTACCGCCACATGCCGCAGGACGAGAGTAAATGAGTACGAGCAGTGATGCGCCAGTTGGCGATTTAGTTCTTCGCACGCTGGCTATGCCCGCTGACACTAATGCCAACGGCGATATTTTTGGCGGCTGGATCATGTCGCAGATGGACCTCGGCGGCGCAATCATGGCCAAAGAGATTGCCCAGGGCCGCGTTGTCACGGTTCGAGTGGACGGCATGACGTTTCTGCGGCCGGTCGCGGTGGGTGATGTGGTGTGCTGCTATGCCCGCTGCACCAAACGTGGCACAACGTCGATTACGGTAAACATTGAAGTCTGGGTGAAGAAAGTGGCGTCCGAACCTATCGGGCAGCGCTATAAAGCCACTGAAGCACTGTTTATCTATGTCGCGGTAGACAGCGAAGGCAAACCAAGACCTTTCCCTAAGCCGTAATCCCTTTCCGGGTGGCGGCTTTCGCCTGACCCGGCCTGCGAATCAAGCAGGCCGGGTAAGCACAGCGCCATCAGGTACGCTTCAAAGAAAGCCCAACAGCTTAAAGAAGAAATACCCCGCCACAATCACGATCGCGGGCAGCACGTACAGCGGGAATATCTGCAAAAAGATAGTGTGGTGCGGCACCACAATTTTCGCGTCAATTTGCTCTTTGGTTAATCCTTCGGGCCCTTTCGCCTGCTCCAGAATCAGTTGATCCTGCACGCCCTCACGCAGAAACTTCGCCTGGCGGCCCATTCGCGCCCCGGAAGCCTGTAACGCCATGCCAATAAACACCAGCGCAAAGATAATCCAGAAGCCGATATTCAGGCTGCGGTGGAAATCCGGCAGCGGTGAGTTGAACCAGAACACGTTCAGGAACGGCGTATTGAAACGGATCATTTCAATCATCACGTGGGCGAAATCCAGCAGCACTGCGTCGATACCTGGCTGCTTTTCACTGTGTTCAAACATAAATTTGAACAGTGAGATAAGTGTTGAAATCACCGCCGGGATGAAAATAACCCAGCCCAGAATGCGTTTTAGTATGGCAATGCGTCCAGCTTGTTGATACGTCATGGATTCCCCTTGTTCAGACGCGCTGATGTTTCGCCGTAAGTCTACCCTGAGTTACCCCTTTTCGCCTGCGTTTTAACAGCGATATGATGTAGGATGAAGCCCCTGGCGCTGGCCTATTACCTTACAGGAGTTGCATTATGACAGCCTCGCGACAAATTGTTGCCGCTATCTTCGATATGGACGGATTGCTGATTGACTCTGAGCCGCTGTGGGATCGCGCTGAGCTGGGCGTTTTAGCTGAAATCGGCGTCGACATCAGCCGCCGTAGCGAACTGCCGGATACCCTTGGCCTGCGTATCGATATGGTCGTCGAACTGTGGTTCGCCCATCAACCCTGGAGCGGCCCGAGCCGCACGGAAGTGACCGACCTGATAATCAACCGCGCCATTTCCCTGGTTGAAGCAGAACGCCCGCTGCTGCCAGGCGTACGTGAAGCCATTGCGCTGTGCAAGGCTCAGGGGTTGAAAGTGGGTCTGGCTTCGGCCTCTCCGCTGCATATGCTGGAAAAAGTGCTGGCGATGTTCGGTCTGCGCGATCAATTTGACGCCCTTGCCTCGGCGGAAAAGCTGCCCTACAGCAAACCGCATCCGCAGGTGTATCTCGACTGCGCGCAGAAGCTTGGCGTATCTCCGCTTAACTGCGTGGCGCTGGAAGACTCTGTTAACGGCATGATCGCCAGTAAGGCTGCGCGGATGCGCTCCATCGTTGTGCCCGAACATACGAATTTTGCCGACCCGCGCTATGTGCTGGCGGAGGCAAAACTGTCCTCTCTCGAACAACTCACCTCCGCGCATCTTCTTGGCTGAATCCTCTCCCGCACAACCCGGCTGAACGTCGGGTTGTGACAAAGAGTTACACCGTCACCTCTTCCACCTACTGTATAAAAACCCTATACTGTATGAATTGACAGTTTTACGGGTGTTATCATGACGGCGGAAGGTCACCTGCTCTTTTCAATTGCCTGTGCGGTGTTTGCCAAAAATGCCGAGCTGACCCCGGTTCTGGCACAGGGTGACTGGTGGCATATTGTGCCCGCCGCGGTACTCACCTGCCTGCTGCCGGACATCGATCACCCCAGGTCCTTCCTTGGTCAGCGGCTAAGCTGGATAGCCAAACCCATAGCGCGAATGTGTGGCCATCGTGGCTTTACCCATAGCCTTCTGGCGGTGTTCGGCGGCCTGACGCTGTTTTATCTCAAAGTTCCGGAAAGCTGGATTGTTCCTGCCGATGCTATTCAGGGAATGGTGCTCGGCTACCTGAGTCATATCCTTGCGGACATGCTCACGCCTGCGGGCGTGCCGCTGCTGTGGCCCTGCCGCTGGCGGTTTCGTCTGCCCATCCTCGCACCACGCAAAGGCAATCAGCTGGAGCGCGTGCTCTGCATGGTCCTGTTCGTTTATGCCGTCTGGATGCCGCAGTCGGTCACCGATAACAGCGCCGTACGCTGGTCATCTGGCCTTATCAGTTCGCTGCAGTGGCGCTTCGATCGCTTTATAAATCAGCAAAGCGGCCACTAAACCGGCAATCATGGCTGTTTTGGCATAACCCATTCCATTTGGATATAAGATGCGCATCACACTTCTGCTACTCTTTGCGGCATTACAGTCGGCCTGATTCTGGGCCGTATAACGACATCAGGAGAACGGGGATGAATTTTCCACTTATAGCGAACGTTGTGGTGTTCGCGGTATTACTTTTTGCTCTGGCACAGACACGACACAAAAACTGGAGCCTGGCTAAAAAAGTGCTGGTCGGCCTGGCAATGGGCGTGGTCTTTGGCCTGGCGCTGCAGCTGGTTTACGGTGCGGACAGCGCAGTACTGAAAGACTCAATTCAGTGGTTCAACATTGTGGGTAACGGCTACGTCCAGCTGCTGCAGATGATCGTTATGCCGCTGGTATTCGCCTCTATCCTTAGCGCGGTGGCACGTCTGCATAACGCGTCCCAGCTGGGTAAAATCAGCTTCCTGACCATCGGCACCCTGCTGTTCACCACGCTGATTTCTGCGCTGGTCGGCGTGCTGGTGACCAACCTCTTCGGCCTGAGCGCTGAAGGTCTGGTGCAGGGCACTGCGGAAACCGCGCGCCTGAACGCCATCCAGAGCACCTACGTCGGTAAAGTGGCTGACCTGAGCGTACCGCAGCTGCTGCTCTCCTTCGTGCCGAAAAACCCGTTTGCAGACCTGACCGGTGCGAGCCCGACTTCAATCATCAGCATCGTGATTTTCGCCGCCTTCCTCGGCGTGGCCGCGCTGAAGCTGCTGAAAGACGATGAAGCAAAAGGCAAACGCGTTCTGACCGCCATCGATACCCTGCAAAGCTGGGTGATGAAGCTGGTGCGTCTGGTGATGCAACTGACCCCTTATGGCGTACTGGCGCTGATGACCAAAGTCGTTGCGGGTTCTAACCTGCAGGACATCATTAAGCTTGGCGGTTTCGTGGTGGCATCCTATCTGGGCCTGGCTATCATGTTTGTGGTTCACGGCCTGCTGCTGGGTGCGAACGGCGTTAACCCGTTGAAATACTTCCGTAAAGTATGGCCTGTGCTAACCTTCGCGTTCACCAGCCGTTCCAGCGCCGCGTCTATTCCGCTGAACATCGAAGCGCAAACTCGCCGTCTGGGCGTGCCGGAATCTATCGCCAGCTTCTCCGCGTCCTTCGGTGCGACCATCGGCCAGAACGGCTGTGCGGGCCTGTACCCGGCTATGCTGGCGGTGATGGTTGCCCCAACCGTCGGGATTAACCCACTGGATCCGCTGTGGATTGCGACTCTGGTTGGCATCGTGACCGTCAGCTCCGCCGGCGTGGCGGGCGTGGGCGGCGGCGCAACCTTTGCTGCGCTGATCGTGCTGCCTGCGATGGGCCTGCCGGTGACGCTGGTTGCCCTGCTGATCTCCATTGAACCGCTGATCGACATGGGCCGTACTGCTCTGAACGTCAACGGCTCCATGACCGCCGGTACCCTTACCAGCCAGTGGCTGCGTCAGACCGACAAAGCGGTAATGGCAAGCGAAGATGAAGTAGAGCTGGCGCACCGCTAAGCCCACTTCTTCCAAAAAAAACGGTGAGCCAGACACGTTCTGCTCACCGTTTTTTTATGTCTCCGTGCCCCGGTAGCTGCGCTGCGGCCGACCAACCTTGCCGTAGACAATCTCAGCCCGAATCTGCTGCTGGCCTGCGGCATACTCAAGATAGCGCCTTGCCGTCGTCCGGCTTAGCTTAAGCGTCTGAGCAACCGTTTCTGCGGTGTGGCTGGTTTCACGGTCGGCAAACAGCGCGAGGACCTTCTCAAGCGTCAGGCCATCGATGCCAACCGGGAGCTCAGCCCTGGGCTCACCGCGTGCGTAAGCGTTAAACATCTGGTCAATCTGACGCTGGCTGGCGCTGGCGGTGTATGCCAGCATCTGCATCCTCTGCTGATAGCGTACCAGCGTCTGATGAAGCCGCTCGTACGAAACCGGCTTCACCAGATAATCAAAGACTCCGCCGCGCACCGCTTCGGAGACGGTATCCATATCGCTCGCTGCGGTAGTAAAAATCACGCCGCATGACGTATGGGCCTCGATCAGCTCATGCAGTAAGGTGATACCCTTCCCGTCCGGCAGGTAGTTATCAAGCAGAATCAGCGAAGGATGCAGCCGGGCGATCATGGCACGCGCCTGAGCCAGATTTCCTGCCAGCCACACTTGACTGCATTCGGGATACTGTTGAATAAATTCTGCATGCATTTCGGCCAGCGCCGTTTCATCTTCAACAATCAAAATCGTCAGAGGTTGTGCCATCATTGCATTTCACTTTCGGTATAAAAACGGAAAACAGAGCGCCAGTGGGATCGTTATCTTCAAGCGTAATAACGCCGCCGCAACGCTCCACATAGCCAGAAATCAAATACAAGCCGAGGCCGTGTTCACCGGCATCTTTCTCCCGGGTGCTCACGCCCTGGCTAAAAATGGCGTGACGCAGCTCATCCGGAACGCCGCAGCCGTGGTCACTCACTTCAATCACTACCTCCGGGCCCTCATCGCTGAGATACAGCTCGACAGTTTTATCGCCCTTCGGGTTGTGGAGGCTTGCTTCGAATGCGTTATCCAGCAGGTTGCCGACGATGGCGGAAAACTCGGTGCTGTCCAGCCCTGGCGGTAACTGACGGAGCTGGCTGCCTTCCACAATATGCAGATTAAGCCCCAGCTCGTGCGCACGTTGTACCTTGCCGAACAGTAACCCGGCGACCTGGCGATCGCAGAAGGCGCTGCGCAGGCGGTCTATCAGCGCCTGCTGGGCCTGGGATTCCCCCTTCACCATCTCCAGCACACGGTCATACTCTTTCATCTGCAACAGGCCGCTTAGCGTCGACATCCAGTTCAGATGCTCGTGCCGCAGCACCCGCAGGCTCTCCACGTACTGTTTAATCTGCGTCAGCTGAGCGTTCAACGCGCTCATTTCATCCTTGCTGCGAAAGCTGATAATGGCCCCCAGCATTTCCGCCCCGGAACGAATCGCCCCCCGATTGGCGATCACGTTCAGCCCGTTAAACGTACACATCACGTCCTGCCTTTTGTCCGCGATGCTGTCGGTGAAAAACGCGCTCGGTTGGACCACGTCGGCAATCGGCCTGCCGAGCCACTGTCGCCCCGGCGAACTCAGACCGAGCATTTTTCGGGCGTTACGGTTAATCGCGGTGATTTGTCCATCGGGATCCACCGCAATCAGCCCCTCAAAAACGGAGCCGAACAGCGCCTCCTGCTGACGAACGACCCTCGCAATCTGCCGCGGCTCCATACCCAGCATCTGGCGGCGAATATGTGCGGCAAACAGCCACGACAGCAGCAGTAAAATCAGCAACAGCAGCACAAATACGCCCGCCATCGGCAAAATAAAATCCAGCCACCAGCTGTCGATTTTGCTGACCAGATAGCCCAGCGACACCACGCCGATAATCTGCCCGTGCTCATCAAACACCGGCGTTTTTGCACGCATCGCCATGCCTATCGAACCTTTGCCGGTAATGAAGTAGCTTTCGCCCTTTTCCAGCGCGCCGGGTTTGGTCCACTGCATCGGCTGACCTATTTTCTCCGGATTAGGGTGATACAGACGAACCGAATGCTTATCGCCAATGACCACATAATCCAGGTCTGAGCCCCCTGCCAGCTTGCTGGCTATCACCGAGAGCCGTGCGGTATCCCGGCTTTTCACCGCCGCCACGACGCTGTCGTTTGCCGCGATAATTTTGGCCTGATTCATCGCCATATCCCTGACCTGGCGGGTGAGATAGTCTTCAAAGCTTGCGGAGAGGTACTGGCCGAGGGCCGCAACTAATAGCGAGGACATTAACAGCAGCAGCAGAAAAATACGCAGCGGAAACGCGAGGCGATAAAAGAACGCCAGGCTTCCTCCCGCTTTTACCTCTGACATGATCGTTTCCTTGTGTCGGAACAGGCTTCTCCCTAATGACCCTTAAAATGTAATGGTTTTGTTTTCGCGGCGTCCAGCGATTCGCACCGGTTTCGTTAAGGATTGCACAAATAAAATCAATTACGAAAATAAACGTCACGCCATTAGATGCATTAAAGATAATTAAACAAATAAAAACCATTAAGCCAATTTAAAACAGCCCTGCGTTTGTGAAACAGGTCAATAATTAAAATAAAAACAGCTCGTACTATCGTCGCATGAGTAAGGAATAACCCGTACTGAAGTCGCAAATGTTATTCATTTGCAAAGCATTATTATCAGTTTCGTTGCTACTTCGGCAGCGTAAAAAAAACAGGATGTTTTGATCCATGCAGGCCCAACCCGTATTTACGCAGGTCAAACGTGCGGAAAATAAAAAAATCGCCGCCGTGACGCAATTCCTGCGCGAAAACGACCTGAGCATAGATACCACGGTAGAGGTTTTTATTACCGTAACCCGCAATGAAACACTGATTGCCTGCGGCGGTATTGCCGGGAATATTATTAAATGTGTCGCCATCAGTGAATCAGCGCGCGGTGAAGGCCTGGCATTAAAGCTGGCCACCGAATTAATAAATCTGGCGTATGAAAAGCAGCGCACAAATTTATTCATTTACACCAAAAGCCATAACGAAGCCCTGTTTAAGCAATGCGGTTTTTATACGATCGCCAGCGTGCCCGGCGTGATGGTATTGATGGAAAACAGCGCCACGCGACTGCAACGCTATGCCAGCTACCTCACAACGCTCCGCCAGAGCGGCGAAAAAATTGGCTGTATCGTCATGAACGCCAATCCCTTTACGCGTGGACACCGATATCTGATTCAGACCGCAGCTGCGCAGTGCGACTGGCTGCACGTGTTTCTGGTGAAAGAGGACACCTCACGTTTTCCCTATGAGGACCGCCTGGCGCTGGTCCGTGCCGGAACAGCGGATATTCCGGGCATTACCGTCCACCGGGGGTCGGAATACATGATCTCACGCGCCACTTTCCCCTGCTATTTCATCAAAGAGCAGAGCGTGATTAACCACTGCTACACCGAAATTGACCTGCAAATATTTCGGCAACATCTCGCTCCGGCGCTGGGCATTACGCACCGCTTCGTCGGCACCGAGCCGTTCTGTACGGTCACCGCAGGTTACAACCACGATATGCGCCAGCGGCTTGCCGATCCGGCATGGGACTCACCGCCCATTCAGCTGATTGAAATCGAGCGCCTGCAGTACCAGGGCGCGGCGATTTCCGCCTCCTGGGTGCGTCGGCTGCTGGTGAAAAAAGATCTGGCGACCATCGCGCAGCTGGTCCCCGAGGCGACCTACAGCTATCTGCAACGGATGATCGCCGCGAATAAAGAATCCCTTTGCGCATCAATGACAGGTGAAAAATGAACGTTACCCAAGCAGCCGTCGCCGGCACCCTGGAGTCTGGCGATGTCATGATACGAATAGCCCCGCTCGACGGTCAGGAGATTGACCTGCAAATCAGCAGCAGCGTCGAGAAACAGTTTGGTGAGGCCATTCGCGCCACGCTCTATGAAATCCTCCACCGCCACGATGTTCGCGGCGTACAGCTGATCGTCGATGATAAAGGCGCGCTCGACTGCGTACTACGCGCTCGTCTGGAAACCCTGCTCGCCCGCGCCAGCGGGCTCAGCGCCCTGCCATGGGAGGATCGCCCATGACCTCGACTTCCGCCCAGCTGCGCAGATCCCGAACCCGACGCAGCATGCTGTTTGTTCCCGGTGCCAACGCTGCGATGGTCAGCAATAGCTTTATCTACGGCGCTGATGCGCTGATGTTCGACCTTGAGGACTCGGTCATTCTGCGTGAGAAAGATGCCGCACGCTGCCTGGTGTACCACGCCCTTCAGCACCCACTTTACCGGGAGCGTGAAACCATCGTGCGGGTCAACGCCCTGGATTCGGCGTACGGTCTGGCTGACCTCGAGGCCGTTGTTCGCGGCGGAGCCGACATTGTGCGTCTGCCGAAAACCGATACCGCGCAGGACGTGAAGGATATTGAAAGCGAAATCGCCCGCATTGAGGAACAGTGCGGCCGCGAGTCCGGCAGCACAGGGCTGCTGGCGGCCATCGAATCGCCGCAAGGGATCACCGAAGCGGCCGCCATTGCCAACGCTTCGCCACGTCTGATCGGCATCGCGTTAGGCGCTGAAGACTACGTCAGGAATTTGCGCACAGAGCGTTCAGCGGATGGCGTAGAGCTGCTCTTCGCGCGCTGTGCCATTTTACAAGCCGCCCGTGCCGCCGGGATCCAGGCGTTCGATACCGTCTATTCCGACGCCAGCAACGATGCGGGGTTTCTCCACGAGGCCGCGCACATCAAACAGCTGGGCTTTGACGGTAAATCCCTGATCAACCCGCGCCAGATTGAACTGCTGCATAACCTCTATGCGCCTACGCAGAAAGAGATTAACCACGCACAGCAGGTTATTGAGGCCGCTGAAGCCTCTGCGCGCGAAGGGCGTGGCGTAGTGTCACTCAACGGGAAAATGGTGGACAGCCCGGTTATCGAACGTGCGCGTCTGGTGCTATCACGCGCTGCGCTCTCAGGCATTCGTCAAGAATAAGGATTAATCATGACTCAGATCTCCCGACAGGAACGGGTTGCCGCCTGGCGTCGCCACGCGGACGATATGACCCCGCTCTATGCCCCCGTCTCTAAGCTAAACCTGCAAACGCAAAAGCCCCGGAATCGCAAGCTTTGCGCCAGCCTTGAAGAGGCGATTCGCCGCTCCGGGCTGCAGGACGGCATGACCATTTCGTTTCACCACGCCTTTCGCAATGGCGATCTGACGCTGAACCAGGTCATGGACGCGATTGCCGCTCTGGGATTCAAAAACCTGACGCTGGCCTCCAGTTCACTCAGCGACTGCCATGCCCCGCTGGTCGAACACATCCGCAATCAGGTCATTACCCGGATTTATACTTCGGGCCTGCGCGGCCCGCTTGCCGAGGCAATCTCTCGCGGCCTGCTGGCTGAACCGGTGCAGATCCACTCCCACGGCGGGCGCGTTCATCTGGTCGAAAGCGGTGAGCTGAACGTTGACGTGGCCTTTCTTGGCGTGCCCTCCTGCGATCCCTTTGGCAACGCCAACGGTTTCACGGGCAAAGCCTGCTGCGGCTCACTGGGCTATGCCAAAGTCGATGCCGAAAACGCGCAGCAGGTAGTGCTACTCACCGAAACGCTGTTGCCCTACCCGCACACGCCCGCCAGCCTGCGCCAGGACCAGGTCGATCTGATCGTACAGGTTGAACAGGTCGGCGATGCGGACAAAATCGGTGCCGATGCCACCCGTATGACGTCCAATCCCCGCGAACTGCTGATTGCTCGCAGCGCCGCGGACGTGGTGGTTAACTCCGGCTTTTTCAACGATGGGTTCTCCCTGCAAACCGGCACGGGTGGTGCGTCACTCGCGGTCACCCGTTTTCTGGAAGATAAAATGCGCCAGCGCAACGTCCAGGCCGCGTTCGCGCTGGGCGGCATTACCTCCACCATGGTCGAACTGCACGAAAAAGGGCTGATCCACACGTTACTCGACGTGCAGAGCTTTGACCGGGCGGCCGCTGAGTCCCTCGCCCGCAATCCGAATCACATTGAAATCAGCGCTAACGAGTACGCCAACCGGGGTTCAAAAGGTGCCAGCGTTGACCGGCTGGATGTCGTTGTCCTCAGCGCACTTGAGATTGATACACAGTTCAACGTTAACGTGCTGACCGGCTCCGACGGCGTCCTGCGTGGCGCATCCGGGGGTCACTGCGATACGGCCGTCGCCGCAGCCGTCTCTATCATCGTTGCCCCGCTGGTACGCGGCCGTATCCCCACGCTGGTTGATCAGGTCACCACCTGCGTCACGCCGGGTTCGAGCGTGGATATCCTCGTCACCGATCATGGTATCGCCGTCAACCCCGCTCGCCCAGAGCTGGCCGAGCGCCTTAAGAATGCCGGACTGAAAGTGGTGTCCGTTGAGTGGCTGCGCGAGCGGGCTGACATTCTCACCGGAACACCGCAACCCATTGAATTTACCGATCGGATTATCGCCGTCGTGCGCTATCGCGATGGTTCGGTAATTGACGTCGTCCATCAGGTGAAGGAGTAAACCATGCCGCTCTATCTCAGCTGCGCGAGCAATCGTGTCATCGCGCTGCCCGAACTGCTTGCCAGCCGGGATGATCGTCAGGCACGCCAGCAGCAGTGGCAGAAAAAGTATCCCACATCACTGATTTCCTTTACCACCGTGGCGCCAGGCCCGGTCAAAGACAGCGAACTGTCGCGCCGTATTTTTAACCACGGTATCCGTTCACTTCGCCAGATGCTTGCCGCATCCGGCTGGGAAATTGTTCACCAGCGCTGCTACGAACTGGCGACGGGGGCAGAAGGATTGCTGGCCGTTGATGCCCCAGCGCTGGCGCTCAAGCGGGCCTGTATCACGCTGGAGCAGCATCACCCGCTGGGCAGGCTATGGGATATCGACGTCTTCACGCCGCAGGGAGAGCTGCTGTCCCGCCAGGCGCTTGCTCAGCCAGCCCGCCGCTGCCTGCTTTGCGAAAGGGATGCCCGCATTTGTGCAAGAGAGCGTTCCCATTCAATCGCGGAGTTGCTCAACCACATGGAGAGGCTGCTGCATGATGCCGAAAACGCACAGCAAAGCTGACTGCACGCTGGCAGAACGGGTCGCTGAACTGGCCTGGCGGGCAATGATCGCCGAAGTGGAACTTTCACCCAAGCCCGGCCTTGTGGATCGCCACAACAGCGGCGCGCACCAGGATATGACGCTGGAGGATTTTTATCTCAGTGCAAATGCCATTTATCCCTGGCTTGCCGATTTTGTGCGCTATGGCGCCACCAGCGCGGGGCTGGCTGAAACATCCGTTTTGTCCGGTTTGCGGCACATCGGCCTTGCCTGCGAAGCCGATATGTTTCGGGCAACGGGAGGGGTGAACACCCATAAGGGCAGCATTTTTTCGCTCGGACTGCTCTGTGCGGCAGTTGGACGCCTGCATGAGCATCGCCGTCGTCTCACGCCGGAAAGCATTTGTGCAACCGTGGCATCATTTTGCCATGGGCTTAGCGCCCGTGAATTGCAGCTCGGCAACCAGCAGAAAACCGCGGGCCAGCGTCTGTATCTGACGCTGGGCCTCACCGGGGCGCGAGGTCAGGCGGAAGCCGGTTATCCCCTGGTGCTTAAGCTCGCTTTGCCGCACGTGAGAATAATGCGTAACCGGCATCTTCCCACCGAGCGGATATGGCTCGACACGCTGCTGGTGCTGATGGCGCACAACGGCGACACCAACGTTGCTTCGCGAGGCGGTCTGCAAGGGCTGCTATGGCTGCAACACCAGGCCAGAGCCCTGCTGCATCGCGGTAGCGTCCGCCGGGATAAGGATATGCATGCCCTGCGTGAATTCGACCAACAGTGTATTGCCCGTAATCTGAGCCCCGGCGGCAGCGCCGACCTGCTGATTGTCACCCTCTTTTTAGATGAACTGTCCCGATTAGCGAAAAGATAACGCTATTAAAAATCCTTACAGGAGTTTCAGCTATGTCCGTTTCAAAAGAGAATATATGGAAATTGATAGCCCCTCTGCTGGTGATGGCCGTCATGCTCATTATCCCGGTTCCCGACGGCATGCCCCCGCAGGCATGGCATTTTTTTGCCGTGTTCGTGGCAATGATTGTCGGCATGATCCTCGAACCGATTCCGGCCACGGCGATAAGCTTTATTGCCATGACGATATGCGTTATCGGCAGTGATTATCTGCTCTTTGATGCCAAAGAGCTGGCCGACCCGGCGTTTAACGCGGGAAAAGAAGCGTTGAAATGGGGGCTGGCTGGCTTTTCCAGTACGACCGTCTGGCTGGTGTTTGGCGCCTTTATCTTCGCGCTGGGCTATGAAGTCACGGGCCTCGGCAAACGCATCGCTTTATTCATGGTTAAATTTATGGGGAAGCGTACGCTGACCCTCGGCTATGCGATTGTGATAATCGATATCCTGCTGGCACCGTTTACGCCTTCAAACACCGCCCGTACCGGCGGCACCGTTTTCCCGGTGATCAAAAACCTGCCCCCTTTATTCAGGTCTTTCCCCAACGATCCCTCTTCCCGCCGCATCGGTGGGTATCTGATGTGGATGATGGTAATCAGTACCAGCCTGAGCTCCTCAATGTTTGTCACGGGCGCGGCACCCAACGTGCTCGGCCTGGAGTTCGTCAATAAAATTGCCGGAATTCAGATAAGCTGGCTGACGTGGTTTCTGAGCTTTTTGCCCGTCGGCATTCTGCTGTTGATCGTTGCCCCCTGGCTCTCGTACGTGTTGTATAAGCCCGAAGTCACCCACAGTGAAGAGGTCTCCGGCTGGGCGGGCAATGCGCTTAAAGAGATGGGGGCCCTGTCGCGAAAAGAAATCACGCTCATTTGTCTTGTCCTGCTGAGCCTTGCGCTTTGGGTATTTGGCGGCGGCTTCATTGATGCCACGGCGGTTGGGCTGCTGGCCGTTTCCCTGATGCTGACGCTGCACGTAGTCCCGTGGAAAGAGATAACCCGTTACAACAGCGCCTGGAATACGCTGGTGAATCTTGCGACGCTGGTGGTCATGGCCAGCGGCCTGACCCGCTCCGGATTTATCGGCTGGTTTGCCGCAACGATGAGCACGCATCTGGAAGGCTTCTCCGCCAATACCACGGTTATCGTGCTGGTGCTGGTGTTCTATTTTGCCCATTACCTGTTTGCCAGCCTGTCCGCGCACACCGCCACGATGCTGCCGGTGATCCTGGCGGTAGGCAAAGGGATCCCTGGGGTGCCGATGGAGCATCTCTGTATTCTGCTGGTGCTGTCGATTGGGATTATGGGCTGTCTGACGCCTTACGCCACCGGTCCTGGCGTTATCATCTACGGCTGCGGCTATGTGAAGTCGAAGGACTACTGGCGGCTGGGAGCCATCTTTGGCGTGATTTACATCTCGCTGCTGCTGCTCGTCGGCTGGCCCATCCTTGCGCTGTGGAATTGATCTCTGTTGAAGCTTCCCCGTCGGGGAAGCTTTTACTCTTCTACTTCCCCTTCCTGTCGCATCTGCGCCGCCCAGCGCTGAGCCGACTCCGGCACGCTGAAGGCCTGTGAGCGCCGGAAGCAGTCCCCCATCAGCACGAAGGCCACGTATTTCCCACGCAACAGCCAGACGTCACGAAACCCCTCCACTTTGGAGGCGTGATCGGGCGGAGCCGGTTCGACGCGCGGCACGTAGCTGATAACAGGGCGGTTGTTTTGTTGACGCAGCGGTTTCATAAGCGGAAAAGCACCAGAACGAAAAACAGAGTCAGGAATCCCCTATGATAGCCGATTGCGGCAGCCAACGTCGCGCCCTGTGTGCGGTTGCCTGGGATAAACGGCGCGATGGCAAATAACGGGCAAAAAAATGCCGGGCATATTCACCCGGCCTAACCCCTAACACGGCGCCCGCAACGAAACCGGGCGCCAGGCGTGACATACTATACGTCGCGGTATGTGCCGAGACGGTAGCCTCGCTCTGCCACCGCGTATTTCAGCGACGGAGACGTGAGGACGTCCAGTTCAGTTAAACGCGGGTAGCAATAGGCGCTGCCCATAATAGTGTTATCGACGAAGGCCGGATGGCACATCACTTCCAGCGATGATTCGCCAGCCTGAGCGGAGGCTTCCAGCGTTTGCAGGAACAGCGCTTCGGTGATGGCCTCGCCGTAGAACTCGCTGGCAAAACCGTCGCTGCTGCGCACGCCCTGCTCGTCCAGACCGTGCAGCTTCTGCACCTGGCGATCAATACGCATCGCGACCCCTTTTGCTTTAGCAAACGCCGCCACAATCGGGAATATCTGCGGGATCATATGCACATGGTGGTGGCTGTCGAAATGGGTTGGTTCACAGCCGAACAGATCGACAAAGCGGTGATACTGACAGTCCAGCTCGCGGGCAATTTCATCCAGCGGCAGCGTGTCTTCTTCAGCCATTTGCCAGATCCACTTCCCGAGCTTGCCTTCACGCGTCAGGCCCGGCATAGCGGAAAGCGGCATGCCCAGCGTCAGCACAAAGTGCATTCCCACGGCCAGCTCCGGCAAACAGCGGCTCAGCTGAGCCGCGTGTTCGATAGCCGCGCCGTTGACCAGCGCGGTAGTAGAGGTGACCAGACCGTTTTTGCAGGCATCGACAATGCCGTAGTTCTGCCCTTTGCTCAGGCCGAAGTCATCGGCGTTGACGATTAGCACACGTTCCATCTGCAACTCCTTTTACTGCTTGAGGGTTTTCACCGTTTCGGCAAAGTTCGGCAACCACTTCTCGTGAGCAAGGATCATCTCGCGCGCCAGAATTTCCGCATCTTTGTCGGAATGAATCAGCGGGCTCAGATTCAGCGCCAGCAGCACGTCGTTGAATTCACCGCTCAGCGCCGCATGGCTTGCCGCCACTTCAAAGCCCTTAATGGTGTGGATAAGGCCCAGCACTTTATCATCGAAATGGGTCAGTCGCGGATGCGGCTTCGCCCCTTCGTGGCCCAGAATGCAGGTCATTTCTACCGCCCAGTCCGCCGGAATATTGTCCACGTGGCCGTGGTGCGGCACGTTAACGTAATGCTCGGTCTGTTTGTTATTGTAGATAGCGTTAATCACTTCACACGCCGCGTCTGAGTAGTATGCTCCGCCGCGCTGCTCCAGCTCCTTCGGCTTGATGTTCAGGTTCGGGTCTTTGTAGAGGTCGAACAGCTGCTTCTCAACCTTCTGCACCACCTGCGCACGCGCGCCGCCTTTGTAGTATTCCCCCATTTCAATCGCCAGCATCTCTTTCTGCTTGAAGTAGTACAGCAGATAAGAGCACGGCAGCAGATTCAGGGAGCGAATCAGCCCTTCGCTGAACGGCATATCGAAGATGTTCTTCACGGTGTTGGCGGTGAGCTTGCCGGAGGCAACGCCGTCCAGCAGCTCCGCAAAGCGGGATTCACCGTTCACGATCACGTCGCGGATGAACACCATATGGTTCAGGCCGAACAGATCGATGGACAGATCGTCACTTTCAGAGAGCTTCAGCACGTCGGTGATGAACATCTTCATGCCAACCGGAATGTTGCACACGCCGATAAAGCGCTTGAAGTTTGTGTGGCGATAAACCGCTTCGGTCACCATCCCTGCCGGGTTGGTGAAGTTAATCACCCACGCATCCGGGCAAATCTCCTCCACGTCTTTAATAATGTCGAAAACCACCGGAATGGTGCGCAGCCCTTTGAACAGGCCACCTGCACCGTTGGTTTCCTGGCCGAGATAGCCGTGGCTCAGCGGAATACGCTCATCTTTTTCACGCGCTTTCAGCTGGCCGACGCGCAGCTGGGTGGTGACAAAATTCGCACCTTTCAGCGCTTCACGGCGGTTGAGGGTTTTGTGTACCGTCATTGGCACACCGGCTTTTTGCACCATGCGTTCGCACAGAGCGTGGATAATATCGAGCTTCTCTTGCCCTTCTTCCACATCAACCAGCCACAGCTCGGTAACCGGCAGCTCGTGATAGCGCTTGATAAATCCTTCGAGTAATTCCGGGGTATAGCTGCTGCCGCCGCCGATAGTCACAACTTTTAATTTCTGGCTCATAACTTTCTCCCTCGTGATCCGCGCCCGGAATGTGGAAAACCCTCCACGAAAGCGGATAGCTAAACGAATTCGGTGCGCGCGGCAAACCGCGCGGCGTTAATTAATCACGGTGAGCTGTTTACGATACTGGCTTGGCGTGAATGAGGTCAGCTTTTTAAAGGTCTTAATAAACAGACTTGGGCTGCTGTAACCTGATTCATAGGCAATATCGGTCACCGAATAATTGGTTATTTCCAGCTGCTTCATGGCGAAATTGATGCGGATATCATTAATGATCTGCATTGGCGTTTTGCTGTAATAGCGCTGAGTTGCCCGGGTCAGGTATTCCTGGGATTTTCCGGATAACGCCACCATATTTTCCAGCGCGCCTTCGCCAAATTTATGTTTATCGTGCATCTCTTCCACGGTGATTTTTAACCACTGAGGAATGACGTCCTGCGTCTGCTCTTCGCGGAAATGGCGCAGGCGGTTAATCACATAAAAAGAGACAACTTCAATAAACTCATCAAATTCACTTTCGCGGAAATTGAGCGAGGCAATAACCGATTCTATATAGCTGAGAAAGGTACTTTTTACCGAATAGACCTGAGAGGCAACCAGAAAGCCCGGCAGCAGCGGCTGATAATGCTCTTCAAAGAAGCGCTTGCTGATGCCGACGTTCAGTATGCGGGTCGCGCCGAACTCATAAAAGCTCTGGTGGTGCGACCCCATCGGAATGAAGACGAAATCTCCGCGCTCCAGCATCACCCGTTTGCCATTGATCTCCTGATAATAGCGCCCGGTCAATACGAGGGTGTACTCGTAGTAGTCGTGCTGGTGCAGTCCACTGATGCTTTCGGTTTTGTTGTAGATGAAGACATGGAAGTTTTTCCCGTTAAAAAGCTGTTGTTCCAGCGCGGTACTGATTTCCAGGGTCGTCATCTTCGGTTGCCTCATCGTGATATCTGCCCGTTATTGTACCTTCTCGTGAAGCTCAATCAATTCAGCGACCAGCTCGCGAGCGAGCATTGAGGTCATAAGGTGATCCTGCGCATGAACCAGCACCAGGCTGACCTTCATTTTGCCTTCGCCTTCATCGCTTTCGATAAGCTGAGTCTGCACGCGATGTGCTTCACTCAGCGCTATGCGGGATTGCTCCATGGTGGCTTTTGCGGTGGCGAAATCCCCCTGTTTGGCCTGCTTTAGTGCGGTATAAGCAAGGCTACGCGCCTGCCCGGAGTTGATAATCAGCCCCATCACCACTTCTTCGAGGTCGCTCTCCTTAACCTCTGTTTCTGCCACGATATGATCCAAATCGAACATACTTTCTCCCTCATTACGTCTGGCGGTACAGGGCATAACCCCGTACCGCGTTACATCAGAATTTCAGTGCGTTAGCGATATCTTCTTCGCTCTCTTCTTCGTCAATGACGGCCTGTGCTTTGTTTGACACCACCACGAATGGCAGGTAGACCAGCACCGAGACACCGAGGTTGAAGAGCGCCAGCAGCAGTGCGGCAACGCTTCCGTTAGTGTTAAAGAATGCACCCAGGCCGGTTGGCATCGTCCACGGTGCCAGATTGGTGATTGGTGGGATAAGTCCCAGGCCGTAGGCAGACATGGTAATCGCGGCCAGCAGCGGCTGAATCAGCACGAACGGGATGAACATGACCGGGTTCATGATGATCGGCAGACCGAACAGAATCGGTTCGTTAATCTGGAAAATGCCTGATGGCAGCGCCAGCTTCGCAACCTGACGATGGTCAGCGCGACGTGAAGCGATAAAGATAGCGATAATCAGACCCAGCGTTGCACCCGTACCGCCGAGGAAGATATAGGAATCCAGCATCGGCTTCGCCCACATGTGGAAGGACTTGCCTGCCGCCAGCGCCGCTTCTACGGAGCCGTATTGCTGATAAATCTGGATGTTTTCCAGCGCCCACGGGGTCATGATGCCGTTATCCAGAGCGGTAAGCGCCAGAGAGCCATGTACGCCGAAGAACCACAGCAGCGAAGTGAAGATGACGTACGCCCAGCCCACAACGGTCCCCATCGACGCCAGCGGCGTAGAAATGGAATCCATGATGATCTGGTGGAAATTGGTCTGCCAGTGGGTCAGCGCCCAGGCAATCACGCCAAAGATGGAGAGGATAATGAAGCCCGGAATGACCGCAGAGAACGAGCGGGACACGGAGCCCGGTACGCTTGCAGGCAGCTTAATTACCCAGTTACGGCGAACGATAAAGGTAAACATCTCCGCGACCACGAGGCCGATAACAATACCGGAAATGATGTTTGCCCCACCCAGCCAGTTGGCCCCGACCGCATAGGCTTCACCTACGCTGTACGGCGTCACCGTCATAAAGGCCGCAACGGACAGCAGCCCGGCAGCAAAAGGATCGACTTTACGTTCTTCAGCCAGCGCCATACCAATGAAAAAAGGCGCCATCAGCGACATAATGCCCAACGTACCGTTGTACACGTTGCCGCCGATGGCTTTAAAACCATTCAGGGTCTCAATGGTGGAGGCGTCTAACCGAATGCCCATCGAATAGAAAAACGAACCTTCGCCAAAACTTAAAAACACGTTGTTAATAAGAACAAACATGGCCCCTGCGAGGGTCAACGGCATTAATTTAATAAAGCCGTTTTTAATCGCATTGACGTGTGGCTGCTTTCCTATTTTGACAGCAAAAGGAAGGAGTACCTTTTCAAGAGAGCTAATAACTTTACTCATAGAAAATACCCTTAAAGGCCGTCATCCAGCGATGACGGCGATTGTGTGTGAAATAACTCTTTGACGGGAAAATTAAATCAAATAAAAAAATTATTGCGCTGCAGCTTTCTTAATTGCGGCGACAGCGGCTTTAAGCACACCTAAACCATCTACTTTGCCGTACAAAATAGAATCGATCACTTCCACTGGCTTATTTGGCAGCAGACGTTGAATTTCTGGCAACATATAGGCAATTTGTGGGCCCAGTAATACGACATCGGCCGCTTCACCTTTTTCACCGGCGAGGGTTTCGGGGAAAGCTTCAATCACTACCGGCACTTCGTATTTCTCAGCCTGCGCGCGCATTTTGGACACCAGCAGAGAGGTGGACATGCCTGCAGAACAGAACAGATAGATATGTTTCTTTTCCATACTCGCTTCCTCAATTTGCATTTTCTGACCGTCACGTGAGGCATCCGGCTCTCAACGCGACGACATAATGATGGTAACGAATTGTTACTTTGTGTTTATGAGGTGAGTATACGGCATCAAACTGGCGCAGGATAATTCCTGGCAAACCTGAATTGTCTCTCATTGACCTCCGGTTATGACTACCCTCACATTTTGGCCAAATAATTCGCGCAATTAAATAAGCACATTCAGGCAGTAAAAAGCCCGACCAAAAGGCCGGGCTTGCGCAGAACTCAGCAGATTATGGGAGTTGGTTACTTGGCAGCCTGTGGGTCGGTATCGTACTCATCACAGGACTGATAGCCGGAATTCATCACGTGCCCGGTGTTATCAAGGGCAACGAAGTAGGTCTCAGTTTTACCATCGCGTTGACCCAGGATATAAGTCTGACAAGTCCCCTTCGCATGAATCATCGTAATTTCGGATGATGGCTTACCGGCAATCTGCATAACCTGGTCTCGGCTCATGCCTTTTTTCACGTCTTTGACCACCGGCTGGGTGAACTGGTCTTTGGTACGATCGTAAGCGGTACAACCCGCCAACATAGTCAGTACTGCTGCTGCACCTAAAATTCCCGCTACGTTCTTGTTCATATTCCGTCCTCTTTTTTATCAGTGTGTTATAAGCCTGGAATAAAGAGTGATATTTTTCAACCCAAGGGCAAAGATGGCATAACTTTAGGAAAATTCTATTGAAATTACGATTTACTGCTGAATCGCGCTATTTTGCGGCACTCAAAACTGTGATCCTTGTCGTTTTCCCGGCAAAGAGGTAGCTTTAGCGAAGACACGACAACTTTTCGGGGAGGGGTAAATGGCTCTGCAACAAGAGATTATTGCTGCACTCGGCGCGAAGCCGCAGGTCAACAGCGAAGAAGAGATCCGCCGCAGCGTGGATTTTCTCAAATCGTATCTCACGACTTATCCATTCATAAAATCACTGGTACTCGGCATCAGCGGCGGCCAGGACTCTACGTTGACCGGCAAACTCTGCCAGATGGCCATCAGCGAACTGCGCGAAGAGAACGGTGACGCGAACCTGCAATTTATTGCCGTGCGCCTGCCCTATGGCGTGCAGGCAGATGAGCAGGATTGCCAGGATGCCATTGAGTTTATCCAGCCGGATCGCGTGCTGACGGTCAATATTAAGGGCGCCGTACTGGCAAGCGAACAGGCTCTGCGCGAAGCAGGCATTGAGCTGAGCGATTTTGTCCGTGGTAACGAGAAAGCGCGCGAGCGCATGAAGGCACAGTACAGCATTGCAGGAATGACCAAAGGTGTGGTGGTCGGCACCGATCATGCCGCAGAGGCCATCACCGGGTTCTTCACCAAATACGGCGACGGCGGCACCGACATCAATCCGATTTTCCGTCTCAACAAGCGCCAGGGCAAACAGCTGTTAGCCGCGCTCGGCTGCCCGGAGCATCTGTATAAGAAAGCCCCGACAGCGGATCTCGAAGACGATCGCCCTTCTCTGCCTGACGAAGCCGCACTCGGCGTGACCTATAACAACATCGACGATTATCTTGAAGGCAAGCAGGTTGATCCCGGCATCGCCAACATCATCGAAGGCTGGTACCTGAAGACAGAACACAAGCGTCGCCCGCCGATCACGGTATTTGACACGTTCTGGAAGCGCTGAGCCAGCCAATCATTGCCGGGTGGCGACTAACGTCTTACCCGGCCGACTAAATTTACCTGTTAGCCGGGCAAGTGAAGCACCGCCCGGCAATTCTCTTTTCTGCATCGTTCTTCATTGCTACACTGTATGCATAAACAGCATCAGGAGAGAATGTGGCCCGGCGTCAATTCGCCCCGCGTCTGGAATTTGAAGCGGCGGCAATTTATGAATATCCCGAACATCTGCGCCCGTCGCTGGAAGCCCTGCCTTCTCTGCCCGGGGTTTACATTTTCCATGGCGAAAGCGACACGCTGCCGCTTTATATTGGGAAAAGCGTCAATCTGCGCAGCCGTATCCTGTCACACATGCGCACGCCCGATGAAGCCGCCCTGCTGCGCCAGTCACGGCACATCACCTGGATCCGCACCGCCGGGGAAATCGGTGCATTGCTGCTTGAAGCCCGACTCATCAAAGAGCGGCAGCCGCTATTCAACAAGCGCCTGCGACGCAACCGTCAGCTCTGTTCTCTGCTATTGAAAGATGCACAGCCCCAGGTGGTGTACGCCAAAGAGATTGATTTTGCACACCAGCCCGGCCTGTATGGCCTTTTTGCCAACCGGCGCGCAGCGCTTCAGGCATTGCAGGCCATCGCCGATGAACACCAGCTGTGTTATGGCATTTTGGGGCTTGAAGCGGTCACGCGGGGCCGCGGCTGTTTTCGCTCGGCGTTAAAACGCTGTGCAGGAGCCTGCTGTGGGAAAGAAAGCGTTGAGGCGCACCAGCAGCGGCTGCTGGCAGGACTGGCAAAACTTCAGCTGACCTGCTGGCCGTGGAAAGGTGCGATTGCGTTAAAGGAGAGCAGCGAAGGCATGACCGACTACCTGATCATCCACAACTGGCTGTGGCTGGGCTCGGTCAGCGCATTAGCCGATGCAGACACGCTGCGTCGCCTGCCTGCCGGGTTCGATCACGACGGCTACAAAATTCTCTGCAAGCCGCTGTTAGCCCGCGAGGCTGAAATTATCGACCTGGCTGACGCTATCTGACGGCCAGGTCGGGTTCAGGCTAATCGCACTGTAGAGAATTTTTCCTTCGTCTTTCAGCAGGCGTATCGTGTGCTGCTCGTCCTGCCAGAACGCCCCCTGGTCGGCGGTGAGCAGCTTATCGCCGAGCTGCCATGCTCCGCTCAGCACCAGCACCATGCCGCCGCGCGCGCCAAAGCTGGTGAATGTCCTGTCCGCCACGCGCACCTTTGCCTGACAGCGCTCACGGCGGGTCATGATATTCAGCTCCATTGACATCTGTCCTTCGGAAAGCTCGGCTCGCACCGTCTGCTCACCGGCAAATCCGAATGGCTGAAAGCGTTTCAGCGTATGGTGAAAGTCCTTCCCGCCGTCGAGCGTCACTTCACCGCCCTCCAGCAGCGTCATGACACGATCTACGCCTGGAAATGCAGAAAACTCGCCGTTGCCCGCAATAGAAGCAATGCTGGCACGCCATGTAAAATCGCGTGTGCCGGGTGGAAAACAGCACAGTTCGCGCGTTTCTCCTGCGCCATTTTTCCACAGACTGACCGGCATCTTGCGAATATCAAAGTATTCCATCATCACTCCTGAAGAACGACTCAGGCCGCGACGAAGGCAGCCCTGTTTATTGTCTTTTTTTGTTCACCACGGACGGAGTATCGGCACAGGACGGCCATTGCCTTAGCGGCTTTACGCAAGCATGAAGGTAAGATACTGATATTGCATAAAAAAGAATCAAATGGTGGCTGCTAAGGCAGCATACCGGGAATGCGGCAACAGGCAGACAAAGAAAAACCGCCGGTTCTGCCCACAGCCTGAGCGGCGTATGGGCAGGACCGGCGGTCTTAAGACTGTGCGACCGAATTATTCAGCAGCGGGGGCCATTTTACCTTCCGGTGCGTGACGTTCTGTCAGACGCTTCTCAAAATTGGCATTAAACTGCTTTTTCTGTTCCGGGGTCAGAATGTTGTAAATCTTGTTCTGCGTTTCCATGCGGGAAACGGCCATCTCTTTGTGCTGCGCTTCCATTTTGCTCACCATCTCTTCGGCTTTCGCTTTATCGAAGGTGTCGCTGGCAATCAGGCTATGCATGGCGCGACGTTCGTCGAGGGACGGACGCTGCATTTTGCCGCGCTGCTCTTTCATGATGTCACGGATTTGCTGCTTCTGCGCATCGGTCAGGTTCAGGCCTTTGAACATCATGTCATGATGCATGCCCGGCTTACCTTTGTGATGCATCATTGGTGCAGCGTCTGTGGTGCCCGTTACCGAGGTTTCAACCGCGTGAGCCAGGCCGGTTGCGCCCAGAGCCAGGGTAGAGGCAAGAATCAGAGTAGTCAGCTTTTTCATCGTATATTCCTTACTTTCAGTTATTTTTTACGGCAATGTTTACAACAAGATTTTTACTGCACATCGCCGTGTTGACGTGATTAACTTTACGGGGTTCAACGTCAATTAGTCAGAGCAAGCGTAAAACAATGAAAGTACAAAAACGCTGTTTTAACCAATTATGAAGAAAATAAGGAAAAATGATGGAGAGTTGCGAGGAATAATAACTAATAGACTGTTATTAAAGAGATTATGAAGAAGTTTAGCGCAGTCCTGATTAATTAAAAAGCGGTTTATAAGAATAGTCCGCAATTGTTCGTAAAAACATTTTTGGTTCAGCAATGATAAAACGGCGCAGATTGTGTTCCACGCCCTTTATTAAACACTAATTCTTTTCACGAACCAGCATCAGACCCGCCCGCAGGCCTGGCGCAACGTTGGGATTAGGGAACAGCACATATTCCGTTTCGTACTTCACCTGCCAACGCATGTCCCCCTCCTCCGCCAACAGAGTACCTTCACTAAACGGCGTAAAGTTCAGCGTGTCATTGGACATATGCAGCACAAAGCGGTCGTCGTGCCGGGTGATTTGTTGCGCCACCCTGTACTTCTGCGGCAAAGGTGCCGAAGCGATATCACCGCCAAGCAGCCGCGCCATCGCCCGCTGCGTCGTGGAGAACTGGTTTAAATCGTTCTGACCAAACGGCAGCGCTTTACCGAGTTCCAGCGTGCAGGCGAGCGCGCTGAAACGCTCGGTGCTGTAATGCGTAAACGTTCCGCCAGGGCTTTGATGAAACACCAGCGCCTCGAGCCCCGCCGCGCCAAGCCAGTGCAGAAATGCCTCGTCCCAGGGTTCTTTGCGCAGCGGCAGCACGCCAAACCGAACGTGGTGCGACCCGCGAATGGCAGTATGCAGATCGAGATGCCAGCGCTCGCTGTCCAGCGGCTGCCAGAACTGTGACAGCGCGTGCTCCAGCCGCGCCGCCCGCGCCGTTTCCAGCGACGGGACAAACTCATGCCAGCGTCCGCCAAACATCCGGTTCAGATCGCTGTGCAGATAGCGCTTATTCTCTGCCAGAGCGGGAGGATTGCCGAGCACCACCAGCAGGCGCCAGCTTAGCGTGATGGTGCCAGCAAACAGGGCCTTCAGCAGCGCATCCAGCATTTCAACCGGGGCCGTTTCGTTGCCATGAATGCCCGCAGAGAGCACCATTGCACGGGCGCTGGAGACAAACGGCGTCAGCTCCAGCAGGCCAGTGTCATGCCACTGCCAGTGAAACAGCTCCGTTTCTCCGCGCGTCTGCGTCGGTTGTTCGCCGGCCAGAGTCAGCGCCAGAAAGTCCATCATTACGCCTCCTTTTATTGCTGGAACGGATAAACCGAGCCCAGCCCCAGAATTTGCGTCAGCTGATCCAGTGCCTCGCGCCCTTCGCGCAGCAGCTGCGGATCGGCTAAATCGGCCTGCGTCAGGCGATCGCGATAATAGCGGTCAACCCAGGTATTCAGGGTATCGAACAGGCGATCGTTCATCAGAACCGACGGGTTAACCGCCTGCATCTCCGCTTCATTAAGCACGACACGCAGGCGCAGGCACGCCGGGCCGCCGCCGTTGGCCATGCTTTCACGCAGGTCGAACACCTTCAGCTCGTTAATCGGGTTATCCTGCACCAGCATATCGTTAAGATAAGACCAGACCCCCTGATGCTCCTGGGACTCTTTTGGCAGCACCAGCATCATGCTGCCGTCGGGTTTGCTCAGCAGCTGGCTGTTGAACAGGTACGTCGCCACCGCGTCATTGACTGACACGCGCGAGGTGGGCACTTCGATCGGCGTGAAGCCCGGTACGCGCTCAGCCAGCTGTGCCAGAAGCTGCGGCTGATTGAGGAATGCCTGCTCATGGCAGAACAGCACCTGGCGGTTGCTGACGGCGATCACGTCATTATGAAACACGCCCTGGTCAATCACCGACGGGTTTTGCTGAGCGAATACAACCTGCTGCGGATTGACCTGATTGAGCCGCGCCACGGCCTGACTCGCCTCCAGCGTCTGGCGTGCCGGGTAGCGCAGAGGCTGATGATGGCCGTTCTCTTCCCGACCATAGACGAAAAGCTGCAGGCCGGGCTGGCCGTACTCACCGCCGAGGCGGTTATGGTTCGCCGCCCCTTCATCACCGAACATCGCCACCTGCGGCAGCGCACCATGAACGGCAAAGGCCTGCTCATTGCTGAAAATCGCCCTCAGCACCGCCTCAGTGGTCGGCGCTTCGCTGGCGCGATGGAATTTGTTATTGAGGTTGGCCACCGTCAGGTGCACTTTTCCGTCGAGCGCGTCTGCGGAAGGGCAAACCGTGGCGGCATTCGCCACCCACATTGAGGAAGCCGAACTGACGGAAGAAAGCAGCTGCGGCGCCAGCGCGGCGGCCTTTGCAATCACCTGCTCGTCGCTGCCGCTGAAGCCCAGCTGGCGCAGCAATGACACATTAGGGCGCTCCTGCGGAGGCAGAACCGCCTGTTTATAGCCGAGATCCGCCAGCGCTTTCATCTTCAGCAGCCCCTGCTTCGCGGCAAGCTGCGGATTAGAGACGCGAAAACGATGCTTCGTTGACGCCTCATTGCCAAATGACAGCCCGGCATAGTGGTGCGTCAGCCCCGGCAGGCCATCGAAGTTCACTTCCCAGGCCTTCATGATGTCACCTCAGCGGAAAAATCGAGGCCAGGATTCAGCGTGCCCGGCAACACTAGCGCAGGAGACTCAAGGCTTGCCATCGGCCACGCACAGTAATCCGCGGCATACCATGCCCCCGGACGGTGATTGCCCGAAGCGCCCACGCCACCAAACGGCGCGGTACTTGCGGCACCCGTCAACGGCTTGTTCCAGTTGACGATTCCGGCCCGGGCTTCCAGCAGCAGCTGGTCGAATTTTTCACGTTCAGCGGAGACCAGCCCACAGGAAAGGCCATAGCGGGTGTTATTGGCAAGCTGGATGGCCTCATCAAATTCGTCGTAGCGCCACACGCACAGCAGCGGACCGAACACTTCTTCATCCGGCACGTTCTGCACCTGCGTCATGTCGATAATCCCTGGCGTCACAAGCGACGTGCCTGGCTCCAGCAGACGAGGCTCCAGTAGCGTCACGCCGCCGTTAGCCACGTGTTGCAGCCATGCGGTACGAACGTTTTGTGCAGCCTGTTCGGAAATCAGCCCACCGATAAACGGCTGTGGTTCCGCATTCCAGCTGCCCGGAATAATACGACGGGTCACGTCGACAAGGCGTTTGAGGAAGGCGTCGCCCGCTTCACCGCGTTTTACCAGCAGACGGCGTGCGCAGGTGCAACGCTGCCCGGCGGTAATGAACGCAGACTGCACAGCGACGTGAACAGCGGCGTCAAGATCCTGCGGCTCATCGATAATCAGCGGGTTGTTGCCGCCCATTTCAAGCGCAAGAATTTTCTGCGGCTGCCCGGCCAGCTGGCGGTGCAGCGTGAAGCCGGTGTTTGAGCTGCCGGTGAACAGCAGGCCATCGAGATCGGCCTGTGAGCTCAGGGCTTCCCCCACAGCACGACCGCCCTGAATCAGGTTCAGTACGCCCGCCGGTAATCCCGCCTTCTCCCATAGCTTCACGACCGCTTCGCCGCTCATCGGCGTCAGTTCGCTCGGTTTGAAAACGACGGTATTGCCCGCCAGCAGCGCAGGGACGATATGTCCGTTCGGCAAATGGCCGGGGAAGTTGTAGGGGCCGAATACCGCCAGCACGCCATGCGGACGGTGGCGCAGGGTTGCCGCGCCGTCAGGCATTGGCGTTGCCTGTTCGCCAGTGCGGCTATGATAGCCCTTCACCGAAATGGCAATTTTGTTCATCATCGCGCCGATTTCCGTCGCCGCCTCCCAGCGCGGTTTGCCGGTTTCGCGGGCGATGACTTCGGTCAACGCTGCTTTATGTTCTTCCAGCAGAGAAGCAAATTTTTCTGCAATTTGCTGACGAGCGCTGAACGGCAGTTTTGCCCATGCAGGGAATGCGGCACGGGCAGCCCGGACGGCCTCAGCGACCTGTTCAGCATCCGCATCATTTCCGCGCCACACCGCTTCGTGTGTGACCGGGTTGGCTTTGCTGCGTGCCTCTGCGCGCCCGGCGACCCAGTCGCCGTTGATCCATAGACTCATACTTTTTTCTCCTCAGGGCAAAGACGCACCAGCCGCACGCGGTCACCCGCATGACACTTCAGGGCATCCAGCTGTTTCGCGCTCAGTAACAGTTTGTCGGTGTGCGGATCGGCCTGCACCAGCATCGCGCGAAAGTGCTCATAGTTTTCGTTCGCCACCAGACAGGTTGGCAGCTCGCCCGGCGCGGGCTGACCTTCCCCCACTTCCACCAGACGGCTTTTACGGATGGCCCGGATGCGATCCACGTCGCATTCCAGCGTCGGACCGCCGTCGAAAATATCAACGTAGTTACGGTAGCGGAATCCTTCTTTCTCCAGCACCGCACGGGCGGGCGCGGTTTGCGGATGCACTTCGCCAATCACCGCACGCGCTTCCGGCGTCAGGAAATCGGTGTAGATCGGGTGCTTCGGCATCAGCTCAGCGATGAATGCTTTCTGCCCGGTGCCGCACAGGTAATCAGCGCGCGCAAACGGCATGGAGAAGAAGCGCTGGCCGAGGCTTTCCCAGAACGGGGAGTAGCCATGTTCATCGATAACGCCGCGCATCTCAGCGACAACTTTTTCGTTGAAGCGATCGCGGAACGCCGCCATAAACAGAAAACGGGATTTCGACAACAGATAGCCGTTACCCTCTTTACGCCAGTCCGGGTCAAGGAACAGCGTGCAAAGCTCGCTGCTTCCAGTGTGGTCATGAGTAAGGAATAGCGTCGGTAATGCGTTGTAAACGTTCAGCTCTTTTGAAGCGTGGACCAGCGTTCCCACGCGGTAGTTGTACCACGGGTCATGCAGGCCGACTGCAACTTCAATGGCGCAGATCCCGGCCACGCGCCCCTGTTCAGTATCCTCCAGCACGAACACATAACCCTGATCGCCCTTCTCCAGGCTGCCGCTCCAGGTATTAATAGAGCGCTCAATGCGGTCGGCAAGCGTTTTTTCATCCACGGGAAGCGACGTCAGGCCGCCGCCGGTTTTCCCTGCCAGAGCCAGCACGCCGGACAAATCCTCGCGTCCGACCGGGCGAATCACCATCATGATGTCACCCCGGCGACAAAGCGTTCACAGGTGCTGGCGAAGCGGTCAAGGCCGGTCTTCACCTCTTCTTCGCTGATGATAAGCGCTGGCGCAAAGCGCACGACGTTGGCCCCTGCAATCAGCACCATCAGGCCGTTTTCTGCGGCAAGCTGGCTAATTTGCTTCGCTTTCCCGGCATACTCAGCCTTCAGCACGCAGCCAATAAGCAGGCCCATGCCGCGAATATCGTCGAACAGAGCAAATTTCGCATTGATCGCCGTCAGGCGTTCAGTAAACCACTGATGGCGTTGCTTCACACCGTTCAGCACCTCATGGGTATTGATCATGCCGAATACCACACCCGCCACCGCACAGGCTAGTGGGTTGCCGCCGTAGGTGGTGCCGTGGGTGCCGACGGTCATAACGCGGGCGAACTCATCACGAGCCAGCAGCGCACCAATCGGGAAACCGCCGCCCAGCGCTTTTGCCGTTGAGAGCACGTCCGGGGTTACGCCGTAATGCATGTAGGCATAGAGCTCGCCGGTGCGGCCCACGCCGGTCTGAACTTCATCGAAAATCAGCACTGCATTGTGCTTATCGCACAGCGCACGCAGCTCTTGCAGAAACGCCGGAGTAGCCGGAACCACACCGCCTTCGCCCTGCACGGGCTCGACGATCACCGCGCAGGTGTCGTCATTAATCAGTGCGCGAGCCGAGTCGATATCGTTATAAATCGCGTGCTGGATCTGCGGCGGCAGCGGTGCAAAATCCTGGGAATAAGAAGGCTGACCGCCCGCACTCACGGTGAACAACGTCCGGCCATGGAAGGCATTTTTGAAGGCCACGATGCCGCTTTTCTGCGGGCCAAATTTGTCATGGGCATACTTGCGCGCCAGCTTCAGAGCAGCTTCGTTGGCTTCAGCACCGGAATTGCAGAAGAAAATTTTGTCGGCAAAGGTCGCATCGATAAGCTGCTTCGCAAGCTTCAGCACCGGCTCGTTGCTGTAGCCGTTGCCGGTATGCCAGAACTTGCCTGCCTGTTCGGTCAGCGCCTGCACCATCGCCGGGTGCGCATGCCCCAGCGCGTTCACCGCGATACCACCTGCAAAATCAATGTATTCTTTCCCCTGCTGATCCCACAGGCGAGAACCTTCCCCACGTACCGGAATAAAAGGCGCCGGGGCGTAAACCGGCATCATCCAATCGTCAAAATTTCCACGCGTCACTGACTGATTCATAGCAACCTCTTCCGGTAACAATTACGTTATTGTGATGTTAATAAAAATGAGTGTTTGTGCTGTAAATGTATATTGCACGCATCGTGCCAGCCAGCGACAAAAGTGCATAAACGGAAGTGGGCAACTTAATATCAATAAGTTACAGCCAAACGCTATTCACCGAATCTGCATATAAAGTGAATAGAAAGGGATTTCTGTGCCATTAGCAGCGTTAATAATTGCAGCATTATGCATTAGAGGAACTTAATTCACGTTCTGTGAAGGCAGCGACATTTATCGTAAGTCTGCGCCCCAAAATGGAGCGGAATGCCCTGTAAAAGAGCAGGTTTGTCACCCTTACCGCTCTGCACTACGCTGAATCTGATTATTTCGTGAACAGCTGAGTGGGGTATCAATGCGGCACTTTGATGCAATTCTGATTGGTGCAGGCCAGGCAGCGCCCTCGCTTGCCGTTGAGTTAGCAGAGAGAGGCCAGCGGGTCGCGCTGATCGAAGGCAATTTACTGGGCGGAACCTGCGTGAACGTGGGCTGTACGCCGACCAAAACGCTGCGCAAATCCGCCCGCGTGGCGCATATGGTAAGCCGGGCCGCGGAATTTGGCGTGATGACAGGGCCGGTCAGCGTCGATTTTGCAGCAGCGATGCAGCGCATGCGGGCGCGGGTTGAAACTTCGCGGCTTGGCCTGACGGACTGGCTTGACGCGACGGCGAATGTCGAAACTCTCCACGGCTGGGCGAGCTTTCAGGGGCGCGACGGCGACCGATTTCTGATTGAGACCAACGGCGAAACCCTTTCTACGGCGCGCGTCTACCTGAATACCGGCACCCGTGCGGTCATTCCCGATGTGCCTGGAATCGAGAGCGTGCCGTATCTGGATAACGTCAGCATTCTGGCGCTGACCGAATGTCCAGCACATTTAATTATCGTGGGTGCCAGCTACATCGGGCTTGAGCTGGGGCAAATCTTCCGCCGGCTGGGCGCGCAGGTTTCCATCATTCATCGTACCGGGCGGATTGCCGAACGCGAAGATGAGGACATCAGCGAGCACATTGCAGAGTTCCTGCGTGCCGAAGGGATCGCATTTTACCTGAACAGCAGCGTCAATCAGCTAATGCGTAGTGATGAAGGCCTGAGCGCCCGTCTCAGCGATAACCAAGAAATTCACGGCAGCCACATTCTGTTTGCTACCGGGCGGCAGACCAACGTTGAACGCCTGAATCTTAGCGCCGTGGGTGTGGAAACGAATGCGCGTGGCTTTATTCGCACCGATGCACGCTTCAATACCAGCGTGGCCGGTATCAAAGCGCTCGGCGACGTTAACGGACGCGGCGCGTTTACGCACACCAGCTATCACGATCACCAGATTGTGTTGGCGGAATTCGACGGTCAGCATCCCGCAGGGCAATGGCAGGATGCCGACAGGCGCGTGCTGAGCTACGCCATGTTTACCGACCCGCCTTTGGGTCGCGTGGGCATCACACTTTCTCAGGCAAAGGCGCTTGCAAACAAAGGGCAAAAGATTCTGGTAGCGGAAATCGCCATGGCCGACGTCAGCCGCGCGAAAGAGGAAGATGAAACCTGGGGCATGATGCGGTTTATCATCGATGCCGAAAGCGAGCGTTTTCTCGGCGCAGCCATCCTCGGCATTGGCGGGGACGAAATTATCGCGGTCATCACTAACTTTATGGCGACAGGCGCGAGCTACAGGCTGATGCAGCAGGCCCTGCCCATCCATCCGACCGTAGCAGAATTCTTCCCGACGGTGCTGGCAAGGCTGCGGGCATTGAAATGACATGGCCCGGCTATCAGGCCGGGGCCGCAACAGCATAACACTGCAGAAGTCAGGCGCCACAAATTCTGCTAACATCCCTGCATCATTCACCTTACACAGTAACAGCAACTATGAAATTCGTCTCCTTTAATATCAACGGCCTGCGTGCCCGCCCGCATCAGCTGGAAGCCATCGTTGAGAAGCATCAGCCTGATGTGATCGGCCTTCAGGAAACCAAAGTTCACGATGATATGTTCCCGCTCGAAGACGTGGCAAAGCTCGGCTACAACGTGTTTTATCACGGGCAGAAAGGCCACTACGGCGTGGCGCTGCTGACCAAAGAGACCCCGGTTTCCGTTCGCCGTGGCTTTCCAGGCGACGGTGAAGACGCGCAGCGCCGCATCATTATGGCGGAAGTCCCTTCTGCATTCGGCAACGTGACGGTGATTAACGGCTACTTCCCGCAGGGCGAAAGCCGCGACCATCCGCTGAAGTTCCCGGCCAAAGAGCTGTTCTACCAGAACCTGCAGAACTACCTGACGGGCGAGCTGAAAAAGGAGAATCCGGTGCTGATCATGGGCGACATGAACATCAGCCCGACGGATCTCGATATCGGCATTGGCGAAGAGAACCGCAAGCGCTGGCTGCGCACCGGAAAGTGCTCGTTCCTGCCGGAAGAGCGTGAATGGATGGAGCGGCTGATGGGCTGGGGTCTGGTGGATACCTTCCGTCACGCCCACCCGGAAACGCAGGATAAATTCTCGTGGTTTGACTACCGTTCGAAAGGCTTCGACGACAACCGTGGTCTGCGCATCGATCTGCTGCTGGCAAGCCAGGGCCTGGCGCCGCACTGCGTTGAGACCGGTATCGACTATGACATCCGCAGCATGGAAAAACCGTCCGATCACGCGCCGGTCTGGGCGACGTTTAAGGGCTGATTTAGCGCGACCTGACGCCCCCCCGGCGTCAGGTTTTTCGCAGGCAATCGGCTTTATTTGCGCCATATCAAAGACGTGAATCAGGCAAAGCTTGCTAAAATGCCGCCCCTCATTGCCTGAACCACGGAGAAACGGATGCCAAAGAAGTTCTGAAAGGGAAAGTCGTTAAGCTTCTGCTCTTTATTGCCCTTTCCGGCATTCTGATTTTCGCACTTCACCACGGCAGGATGACCGATCCCCTGCTTCATCTGTCACAGCTTCAGACGCTTATTCGCCAGAGCGGCACATTCGGTGCGGCGCTCTACGTTCTGCTGTTTATTCTCGCGGCGGTCTGTTTTATGCCAGGCAGCCTGCTGGTGATTGCCGGAGGCGTTATTTTTGGCCCGCTTTACGGCACGCTGCTTTCCGTGGTGGCATCGACGCTGGCAAGCTCCCTCTGCTTCTTGCTTGCGCGAGCGCTGGGTCGCGATCTGCTGGTACACGCCTTCGGGCAGAGCGCCGTTTTTCAGGCCATAGAAAACGGTATCCACCGACACGGCGTGGACTTTCTGCTGTTTACCCGCCTGATTCCGCTGTTTCCCTGGACGCTGCAGAATTACGCCTACGGCCTCACCGCCATCGCCTTCTGGCCGTTTACCCTGATATCCATCCTGACCACCTTTCCGGGACTGCTGATTTATACGCTGATGGCTGACGATCTCGCCACTCATGGCGTTACACACCTGTTTTTCCTGAAGCTCTGCGTGGCGGGCGCTCTCCTTTTCATGCTCGTCCGGACTGCGAAAGCGTGGGCGCGCCGCAAGGGCGTAAGCGCCACAGGGTTATCGCAATGAACCGGGTTTACCGCATCGCTTTGCTGGTGCTGCTCTGCGCGCTGGTGGCGGCCTGGTGGATTTCCCCGACGGTCAGAACGCTGGTGAACGGCAGCCTCGCCGCCTTCGCCACCCTCGATCAAGCGGCAATCGAGCGCTTTATCCGCGCATGGGGGCCGCAGGCTGCTGCCGTGTCGTTCTTCCTGATGATTTTGCAGGCTATCGTTGCCCCGCTGCCCGCCTTTCTGATTACCTTCGCCAACGCCTCGCTATTTGGTGCCTTCTCGGGCGGTATATTGTCCTGGACCAGCTCCATGGCGGGTGCCGCATTCTGCTTTTATCTTGCCCGTATTCTCGGACGCGATGCGGTGGAAAAACTCACCGGCAAAACCGTACTGGAAAGCGTGGACAGCTTTTTTACCCGCTATGGCAAACACACTATTCTGATTTGCCGCCTGCTGCCCTTCGTGCCGTTCGACCCGGTGAGCTACGCCGCCGGGCTGACGTCCCTGCGCTTTCGCGCCTTTTTTGTCGCGACCGGAATCGGCCAGTTGCCCGCCACCATCGTCTATTCCTGCGTCGGCAGCATGCTGACCGGCGGCACTTACTGGCTGGTTACCGGCCTGCTGATCGCTTTTGCCCTGGCTATCCTCATTGTGATGGTCAAAAAAATTACCCAACAACGCCAGAAGAGACGCCACTGATGCCAACATTTTCCCGGAGTATGTTATGGATGACGCTGCTGGCGGTTACGCCGTGTGCATTCGCATCCACGCAGTGGCAGCAAACTGAACAGGAGGCGCGCGGGCAGACCGTGTGGTTCAACGCCTGGGGTGGCGACCCGGCGGTTAACCGCTATCTCGACTGGGCCAGTAGCGAGGTCAAACGCGACTATGGCGTTACCCTGAAAATCGTGCGCCTTGCCGACGCCGCAGACGCAGTAAAGCGCATTCAGACGGAAGCGAAGGCCGGGCGGACCAAAGGGGGCTCGGTGGATTTGCTGTGGGTCAACGGCGAAAACTTCCGTACCCTGAAAGAGGCAAATTTACTGCAAACGGGCTGGGCGCAGCAGCTGCCAAACTGGCGCTATGTCGATCTGCAAAAGCCGGTGCGGGAAGATTTTTCCATACCGACCGACGGGGCGGAATCCCCCTGGGGCAGTGCACAGCTGACGTTCATTGCCCGCCGGGAACAAACCCCGCAGCCGCCGCAAACGCCTCAGGAGTTACTCACTTTTGCCACGGCGCATCCGGGCACGGTAACCTATCCTCGCCCGCCGGACTTCACCGCCACGGCTTTTCTGGAGCAGCTCTTGCTGACTCTGACGCAGCAGCCTGATGCGCTGAAACAACCTCCTGACCAGGCGACATTTGCTAACGTCACTGCGCCGCTGTGGTCGTATTTAGACAAGCTCCACCCGCAGCTATGGCGTAAAGGCAGCGACTTCCCAGCATCGCCCGCCCGCATGGATGACATGCTTGCCAACGGCACGCTGCACCTGTCGCTGACCTTTAATCCTGCACACGCCAGCCAGAAAGTCGCTCGCGGCGAACTGCCAAAGGACAGCTACAGCTTCGGTTTTGCCCAGGGCATGATTGGCAACGTGCATTTTGTCGCCATTCCGGCCAACGCCCGTTCTGCGGCAGGGGCAAAAGTGGTGGCGAATTTCCTGCTTTCACCGCAGGCTCAGCAGCATAAAGCCGATCCTGCCGTCTGGGGCGATCCGACCGTCCTTGATATCCAAAAACTCCCCCACCCCTGGCCTGCCGCACAGGCAGAAACTGCTCCGCCGGTACTGGCTGAACCGCACGCCGCCTGGGTTAACGCGCTGGAGCAGGAATGGCTGCGCCGCTACGGTACGCACTGACTGGCCTGCTGTGGGCCGCGATGGGGCTGATTTATCTGCCGCTGCTGCCCGCCGCCGTTCAGCTTCTCACGCCCGCGTTTTCGCCTGGTAACTGGCAATCGCTGTTCAGCGATCCGCAGCTTTGGCAGGCAACGCTTGCAACGCTGATATCCACGCTGACGGCCGTTTTCGGCGCGTTGATTATCGCGTTCTGCGTAGTGGCGGCCCTGTGGCCTTCCCGTGGCTGGCAGCGGCTGGCGGTGCGCCTTCCGCTCATGCTGGCGGTGCCTCACGTGGCCTTCGCCAGCGCAGCCCTTCTGCTGTTCGCTGAAGGCGGCTGGCTGTTTCGCCAGTTTCCCCAGCTCACGCCGCCGATTGACCGCTACGGCATTGGACTCGGCCTGACGCTGGCGGTGAAGGAGAGTGTCTTTTTGCTGTGGGCGATGTACGCCCTGCTCGGGGAGAAACGGCTGGCGGAGCAAAGCCTGACGCTGCGCAGCCAGGGCTATGGCCGCTGGCAGTGCCTGGCCTGGATTATCCTGCCGCAGCTTTTGCCACAGCTACGCGTCGTGCTACTGGCGACTACCGCCTGGACGTTGTCGGCGGTGGATGTCGCGTTAATTCTCGGGCCTGGCAATCCGCCGACGCTTGCGGTGCTGGCGTGGCAGTGGCTTTCGCAGGGGAACGAGCAGCAGCAGGCCCTGGGCGCTCTGGTCTGCCTGCTTTTGTTATTTCTGCTGGCAACGCTGATGCTGCTGGCTCATCTACTGTGGCGTCTGTTTCGTACCCAAATCCCTGACTTTGGCGGCGTTCGCCATTCCCGGGCGTTTGCCCTGCCGGGGATAGCCCTGAGCGGTCTGCTGTCTCTGAGCGGCCTGCTTTGTGTGGTGACCCTGGCGTTACTGGCCGATGGTGAAATGGCAACCACCGACAATATCGCTGCCAGCTTATGGCTGGGGCTGGCGTCCGCTTCGATCGGCGTAGTGCTTTGCTTACTCTGGCTGGAGTTCGGGGCAAAGCGCTTCACCGCCTGGGTGTGGCTGCCGCTGGTGCTGCCTGCCCTCCCGCTCGCCGCCGGGCAGTATCAGCTGGCGCTGCTAAGCTTTCAGGACGGTGAGTGGCTGACGGTGCTGTGGGGGCACCTTCTGTGGGTCGTGCCCTGGATGCTGTTTATCCTGCAACCGGCCTGGCAGCGCCTTGACCCCAGGCTCACGACCATTGCCCGGACATTAGGCTGGAGCCGCTGGCGCGGCTTCTGGCTGATGAAATGCCCACTGCTACTGCGCCCGCTGCTGGCGGCGCTGGCGGTCGGTTTTTCGGTCAGCATCGCGCAATATTTACCAACGGTCTGGCTCAGCGCCGGACGTATCGCCACGCTGACTACCGAGGCGGTGGCACTCAGCAGCGGCGGCAGCACGCCGATGCTTGCCGCTGAGGCCCTGTGGCAGCTTTTGCTTCCCGGCATGATCTTCCTGGCTGTCGCGCTGATGCTGCGCATAGTGGGACATTATCGACAAGGACTTCGCTGATGCTAAAAGTAGACAACCTCTCTCTGAGATATGCGCACGAGACGCTGCTCAACAACGTCAGTTTTCACGCCAACAACGGCGAGATTCTGACCCTGATGGGCGTTTCCGGTAGCGGTAAATCTACGCTGCTTAACTGGATAGTGGGAGCGTCGGAGAACAACCTGCATGCCAGCGGAGCGCTGTGGCTCAACGACAGGCGCTGCGACATCCTGCCAACGGAAGCGCGGCGGATCGGCATTCTGTTTCAGGATGCGCTGCTGTTTGACCACTTCAGCGTTGGGCAAAATTTGCTGCTCGCCCTGCCCGGTTCCGTGCCCCGTAGCCTTCGTCGGCAAAAGGCGGAGGCCGCACTTGAGTACGCCGGGCTGAGCGGCTTTTATTCCCGCGATCCGGCCACGCTTTCCGGCGGCCAACGGGCGCGCGTCGCGCTGCTGCGTTCGCTGCTAGCTGAGCCCGAAGCGCTGCTGCTTGATGAACCCTTCAGCGGGCTGGATGCCGTCCTGCGCGACAGCTTCCGCCAGTGGGTTTTCGCTGAAATTAAGCAGCGGCAGATCCCGGTCATTCTGGTGACCCACGACGTCGCCGACATCCCGCCGGGAGGACGCTGTATGCGCCTTGAAAGCTGGCGCTAAACTGCGCTAACGCAAGGATTTTCTGCATCCGGAGGTTCAGAATGTCGCTTCAATTTTCTTCTGACGGGCAATTCGATGAAACGTGTTTCTCAACTGACCGCGCTGGCCCTGCTGATCGGGCTTTCCTCTTCGGTTTCTTTCGCGGCTGATATGGCCTCTTCCCTCACGCTCAGCGAGCTGCAGCAGCAAAAAGGTGTCGCTATTGATACGCGCCTCAGCGCTTTTTACAACGGCTGGCCGCACACGCTGAACGGGCCGGAAGGCCATGAACCGGCGGCGCTGAACCTCTCGGCAACCTGGCTTTCTGCAATGAACGACGCGCAGCTGACCGACTGGATTAAACAACACAAGCTTCAGCCGTCCACGCCTGTCGCTTTGTACGGCGCGGAAAACGATAACGCCGCCGTAGCTGAACGTCTGAAAAAAGCCGGTATCGCGCACGTTAGCCTGCTCGGCGATGCGCTGACTCAGCCCGATCGTCTGCAAAAGCTGCCGCACTTCGAACAGCTGGTGTACCCGCAGTGGCTGCATGATTTGCAGCAAGGAAAAGCCGTAACCGCGGCACCGAAAGGTGACTGGAAGGTTATTGAAGCCGCCTGGGGCGCGCCGAAATTTTATCTGCTGAACCACATCCCGGGCGCGGGCTACATCAATACCAACGACGTCGAAAGCGAGCCGCTGTGGAACAAAGTGTCTGACGACAAGCTGAAGGCGCTGATGGCGAAGCAAGGCATTCGCCACGACACCACGGTAATTCTCTATGGCCGTGACGTCTACGCCGCCGCGCGCGTGGCGCAGATTCTGCTGTATGCCGGGGTGAAGGACGTTCGCCTGCTGGACGGCGGCTGGAAAACCTGGTCCGACGCGGATCTCCCCATCGAACGCGGTACGCCGGGTAAAGTGAAAGCGGAACCGGATTTCGGTGCCACCATTCCGGGTCAGCCACAGCTGATGCTGAATGAAGAACAGGCGCGCAGCCTGCTGCATCGCAAGGACGCCTCCCTGGTGAGCATTCGTTCCTGGCCTGAGTTTATCGGCACCACCAGCGGCTACAGCTACATCAAGCCAAAAGGTGAGATTGCCGGGGCTCGCTGGGGCCATGCAGGCAGTGACTCCACCCATATGGAAGATTTTCATAACCCGGACGGCACCATGCGCAGCGCCGACGACATCGCTGCAATGTGGGCCGAATGGCACATTCTGCCGTCGCAGCAGGTCTCGTTCTACTGCGGCACCGGCTGGCGTGCGTCAGAAACCTTTATGTATGCCCGCGCCATGGGCTGGCAGAACGTTTCGGTGTACGACGGCGGCTGGTACGAATGGAGCCAGAACGCGAAAAACCCGGTCAGCAGCGGCGAACGCGGACCGGATTCAACGCTTTAATGTTTTTTGCGCGGTGATGAGATAAAGCAAAGCGGCAACTCAGGTTGCCGCTTTGCTTCCTCTCCAATAGAGAGAGCGTCGAGTATGAGCATCAGGCCGCCAGGCATTACAAACGTGACAACGTTAAATACCCACTCCACACCCGCGTCAGCGTCGTCAGCCAACACAGCGCGCCAAACACCCACGCCAGCCAGGCAAACGCCTGTGGGAAAAGACAGCCCAGCACAAACAGCGCGATAGTTTCCGTGCCTTCCGTTAAGCCGCCAAGATAATAAAACGACTTATGTGCATAGCCAGGGTTGTCGATATTGTGCTTAGCCGCCAGCGCCGCAAAAGCTAAAAAGCTGCTGCCGGTCCCGATAAAGGCAAACAGCAGCCAGCCGCCTGCCAGCGCATTGGCCTGCGGATCGGCCAGAATAAACCCGAACGGCACCAGCGCATAAAACAGAAAATCCAGCGCGATATCGAGGAAGCCTCCGGCATCGGTCAGCCCTCGCCGTCGCGCCAGCGCGCCGTCCAGCCCGTCGAGCACGCGGTTAAGCGCAATCGCGACCAGAGCGGGAAGATACCAGCCAAGCGCCAGCAGCGGCAGCGCCAGCACGCCAATAGCGAACCCAACCAGCGTAATGCCGTCTGGCGTGATGCCCGGCCTGTCGAGCTTTTCCGCCAGCTGATTGAGCCGCGGCTTGATGCGGGGATGAAGATGATGGTCAAGCATGCGGTTTCCCCTGCGCGTCGCATAATCCCTGCGAAGGGATCTCCAGCGCAGCGTTAAAGCGCGCGGAAAGGTTCTGGAACGCCACCAGCGCGGTCATCTCGCAGATAGCCTCATCATCGTAATACTGTTTCAACGCCGCCTTTTGCTCATCGCTAATCCGCGGCGGCGTGGCGGTCATCGCTTCGGCATAGTCCAGCGCCGCACGCTCCCCACCCGTGAACAGTGCTGAGCTACGCCACTCTGCAACCGCCTGCACTTTTTCCAGCGCATTGCAGCGCTGTGCCAGCCGGAGGCTGTTAGCATCAATGCAAAATGCGCAGTCGCACTGCTGAGAAACCCGGGTCATCAGCAGCGCGCGCAGTTCGGGGGAAAGGCGCGCTTGCTTTCGTTCCAGCCAGCCGACAAACAGCGCCACCAGCCAGAACAGGCGCGGCATCCTTCCCCACAAGCGTGTGGGATTCAGTACGTCACCATAATGTTTCTTCTGCATTTTCACGACAGGCGCAAGCGAGGCAGGAATTTTGCTCAGCGGCGGCACCCACGGTTGACGGTTTTTCACCCGAACACTCCAGTCGATCTTCTGATTTTTCAACGGCAGAGATAGTATGACACGCTCATTAAAGGAACCTTGACCTCAATGCTGAAAACAATTGATGTGGTAGCGGCAATTATCGAACGCGACGGGCTGATTTTACTGGCTCAGCGCCCGGCTCATGCCGACCAGCCGGGAATGTGGGAATTTCCGGGTGGAAAAGTCGAACCCGGGGAAACGCAGCCCGAAGCCCTGATACGTGAGCTGAAGGAAGAACTGGGGATTGAGGCTTGCCCTGCTGCCTATGTGGCGAGCCATCAGCGGGAAGTTTCCGGACGTATGATTAATTTGCACGCATGGCACGTGCCTGACTTCAGCGGTGAACCGATCGCCTTTGAGCACAGCGAACTGGTCTGGGTGAGGCCCGAAGCGGCGTATCAGCGGGATCTGGCTCCCGCCGACGTTCCGCTGCTGGATGCGTTCATTACAGCGAAGCGGTAAAGCATCATGAGTAACAGGTGAATCAGCTATGAAGATAAAACTGCCGCCAGGCGGTTTAACTGTTTCACTTCAAATCAATAAAATGCTGAAGCTGATGATGCCATTATTTTTACCAGTTCAGAAATACATTATTGCTTTACCATCGGGAAAATCAGGGTCTTTCCCATCAATGCTCTATATCCTGCATCACCATGAATAATCATCTGTAACGTCCCTGTTGATTGCATGAAAATATTCTACAGTGCCTGATGAGGTTCATTTAAGGATATATCTTCTGAATAAACAGGTCTTAATCTACCCCACAATCCTGAAGCAGTATTCACTAAACCGACATCACATGACAGATTGAAAATGTTAAATATCCAGTAAAAGCATCCTTTTACTGCCTGACAGGTCACCTGGTGATTACAATTTTTTACATTTATAAAAAATGGATTGAATGCATTCTCATTGTTAACCACCCGATCTCGACTAACATTAAATTATTCACTCGAGCGTTTAAACATGCCGTTAATTTTAATAGGGAATGTTACAATAGAAGCGGTGGCGCAATCATATTGTGGAGTATATTCTGCACGTATTTTTAGTCCCAACGTTCGTTTCTGTTTTTCTTTTTGTTAACCCTCACAACGCAGAATTTATTTCTGTGTCAGGATTTCATAACTATTTATCAGGACATTCGACATGACCAACAGTTACGATGCATCAAATCAAGTCCCTGTCCAACCCGAGTACGGCGACAGACGCTTTGCGGGCCCGCTCGAAAACAGCGCCAGCGCCGTGTCGTGGGGAGCTATCTTTGCCGGTGCGGTAGGGGCTGCGGCTTTAGCGATGATACTCCTCATGCTGGGAACCGGACTGGGATTATCATCCGTTTCCCCCTGGGAGGATCACGGTCTCCAGGCCAGCACGGTCGGTAAAGCAACCATTGGCTGGCTGATATTTACCCAAATCGCCGCCTCAGGCATGGGGGGATATCTGGCCGGACGACTTCGTACGCGTTGGGCAGCAACCCATGTGGATGAAATCTATTTCCGCGACACCGCGCATGGTTTCCTGGCATGGGCGGTCGCCTCCCTGATTTCTGCCGTCCTGTTGACCAGCACGCTCGGCGCCATTGTCGGAGGCGGTGCAAAAGCGGTCGGCTCTGTGGCAGGGGGGGCAGCCAGCACATCTGCGAATGCCGTATCAACGGGCGCGTCAGGCATGTCAGGCTCCTCAATGGGCTATTTTGTACATTCTCTCTTCCGCACGACCGCTAATCCCTCTGTAACGGATAACGCACCAGCTGCTGAGCCTGCAGGCATGCCTGGCGCGCAGCCACAAACCCCGGCAGTGACCCCTTCTCAGCTTGGTGAAGTCACGGGGATTTTTGCCAACAGTCTGCGTACTGGCGCTTTATCTCCTGAAGATCAGCAGTATGTTGCGCAGCTCGTTGCTCAACATACGGGAATGAGCCAGAAAGATGCAGAGGCTCGTGTGCAGGCCGTATATGGAAAAGTCCAGACTACGTGGCAGGATGCGAAAACTGAGGCGAAGAAAGCTGCTGATGCTGCCCGTAAAACAGCCATTCATCTTACGCTCTGGACCTTTATTTCACTGCTGATTGGGGCTTTTGTTGCCAGCCTGTGCGCGACCTATGGTGGCCGCCAGCGCGATTTATAATCACTTATTCAACTGCACCGGAGGATCCTGATGCGCTCATTACTGCTGTTTTTTCTTGGGGTACCGATCCCGATTATTATTCTGATTGCCCTGTTTGTTCATTAAACGGCAATTCATTAAGTTGTCCGTTCTACTGAGTCTGCGTAAGCGACGATGCATAAGAAAGCAGAAATGCCCTCCAGGGGCATTTCTGCTTCTTTTCAGTTCCCGACAAAAACCTGCCTTACTGCCTTACGCGCCGCCAGACCAGCGGATTCGTGCTGATGGTTTTCTCATCGCGCTGGCACTGCAACAAAATACCTTCAGCCTTCACCACGGCCCCTTCGCTGTAGTTCTGATCCTGATAAATGCAGCACCGGGAGCACGGCTGGCTGCGCTGGCCGCCGCTGCTGAAGACTTCTGGCGGCACATTGACCTCTACGCCGGAGCCATAGCGTTCTGCCGCCTGCGCGCTGAAGCCCGCCAGCAGTAACAACCCCACCATCAGATATTGTTTCATTGTCGTTCCTTATTGAGCATCCTCTGTTAACTATATCGACCCTGGCGACGTTTTCTTAAATTTTCGTCTTCATCGCTTTTGGTTATGACAGCCCGGCCGTTATAAGTTTTCCCCCACCGGCTTGATTTTTCCTTGCCTGCCGCCGCGTCAGCGGAGATAGTCGAAAGAAAGCGAATCGCAAAGAATAAACACACAAACATCATACCGTTAATGCCATAAGAGGAACTTATCGTAATGGAATCGACTCTCTCTCTGGAATCTTTCCTGTCCCGCGTTCAGCAACGCGACCCGCACCAGGGCGAGTTCGCCCAGGCCGTGCGCGAGGTAATGACCACGCTGTGGCCGTTCCTTGACGCCAACCCGCGCTATCGTCAAATGGCATTACTGGAACGTCTGGTTGAACCCGAACGCGTGATCCAGTTTGGCGGCAGCCTGATTCGCCCGGAAGCAACGGGCTACGGCCTGATTTACTTCACCGATGCAATGCTCAAGCGTCACGGCCTCGGCTTTGAAGGGATGCGCGTAGCGGTGTCCGGTTCCGGCAACGTCGCGCAGTATGCCATTGAAAAAGCGATGGCGCTTGGCGCGCGCCTGCTAATTGCTAACGGCGTAAAAGCCGTCGCCGAAGGAGCAAACATGCCGACCACCATTACGGCTACGGATCTGTTTCTCGAGGCTGGCGTACTGTTTGCGCCGGGCAAAGCAGCAAACGCAGGTGGCGTGGCAACTTCAGGGCTTGAGATGGCGCAGAACGCCGCGCGTATGGGCTGGAAGTAGACGCTCGTCTGCATCACATCATGCTGGATATTCACGAGGCGTGCGTCGAGTTTGGCGGGGAAGCGAAGCAAACCCATTACGTGCGCGGAGCGAACATCGCCGGGTTTGTGAAAGTAGCCGATGCGATGCTGGCTCAGGGCGTTATCCAGGAAAGAATCGCCCGGCGGCAAGCTTGCCGGGCCTACAGAACCGCTCGATCCCGTAGGTCGGGTAAGGCAAAGCCGCCACCCGACACTCCTACGACTCGGCTGGCGTCTCCGGTTTTTTCTTTCTCGCCTTGCTGAACGTTTTCTTCTTCGTTTCGCTGCCCGGCGCCACCAGCCCACGGAACTGCTTCACCGGCGTACTGCGCGCCTGCTGAATCAAATCAAACAGCGTGCCCACCAGCGGCTGCATGAAATCCTGGTACCGGCACTGCTTTTCGCTGATTTGCGTCAGCACTGATTCCCAGTGCGCGGTCATGTCCGGGCGTCCTGCCATTTCCGGCAGCGAATGGATAAGCGCCCTTCCGGCTTCAGCGGAATGAATATAGCGTCCTTTTTTGACGAGGAATCCGCGCTTAAACAGCAGTTCAATGATGCCTGCACGTGTAGCTTCAGTGCCTAAACCGTCCGTTGCACGCAGGATCTTCTTCAGATCTTTATCCTGCACGAAACGCGCGATCCCGGTCATCGCCGAAAGCAGCGTGGCGTCGGTGAAATGGCGCGGCGGCTGCGTTTGCCGCTCCACCACTTCGCCTTTCTCGCACAGCAGTTCATCACCCTTCGCAACGACGGGCAGCGGCGTGCCGTCATTCTCTTCGTCGCGCTCTTTATTGCCAAGCAGCGTGCGCCAGCCCGCTTCCGCCAGGAAGCGCGCTTTCGCCACGAATTTACCGTTGGCAATGTCCAGATCTATCTGGCATTTGCGGAACACCGCGTCCGGACAGAACTGCATCAGATACTGGCGCGCCACCAGCTCATACACCTTCGCTTCGTTGTCGGTCAGATGTACCGAAGAACTGCGCGCCGTCGGAATGATGGCGTGGTGCGCATCAACCTTTTTGTCATCCCAGCAGCGGTTGCGAATTTCAGGGTCGACGACGGGCTGCGGCAGCAAACCGGTCGCGTGCACGCTGATGGCGTTCATTACCGCCTGGCGCCCGGCAAAATGCTCTTCCGGCAGGTAGCGGCTGTCGGAACGCGGGTAGGTAATCAGCTTGTGGGTTTCGTACAGCTTCTGGCAGATATCCAGCACGTTCTGAGCGCTGAAGCCAAATTTTTTCGCCGCCTCAATCTGCAAAGCGGAAAGAGAGAACGGCAGCGGCGCGGGTTCGGAATCCCGCTTATCGTTGTACGCGGTGACAATTGCCGGCTGACCGGCAATGCGCGCCACCACGTGATCCGCCAGCGGGCGATGCAATAAGCGCCCTTCTTCATCCTGATACGGCTCGCAGGCTTCGCTGGGCTGCCAGGTTGCCGTGAAGCGCTCATCGGCAGGCGTAACGATGTGCGCCTTCACGTCGAAAAAATCTTTGGCAACGAAGTTTTCAATCTCTTCATCGCGCCGCACAACCAGCCCCAGCACCGGCGTCTGCACGCGGCCAACGGAGAGCACGCCCTGATAGCCTGCATTGCGGCCCAACAGCGTGTAGGCGCGGGTCATGTTAATGCCGTAGAGCCAGTCGGCGCGAGCGCGAGCCAGCGCCGAGACGCACAGCGGAATAAAGTCGTTATTGGGACGCAGGCGGGAAATGGCTCGTTCCACCGCCTGTGGGTTGAGATCGTTGATCAGACAGCGCTGAACCTGACGGCGCTTTTCCGCCGGCATGTCGAGATAGTCCAGCACTTCATCCACTAACAGCTGCCCTTCACGATCCGGGTCACCGGCGTGGATCACTTCGCTGGCTTCCCCCAGCAGGCGTTTGATCGCGTTCAGCTGTTTAGTCACCGACGGCCTCGGCTGAAGCCGCCACTTTTCCGGCACGATCGGCAAATCCATCAGGTTCCAGCGCGCGTAGCGGCTGTCGTAAACATCCGGCTGCGCCTGTTCGAGCAGATGGCCGATACACCAGGTCACCACCTGGCCGTTGCCGCATTCGATATAGCCGTCGCCGCGACGATGCGGTTTGGGCAGCACATCAGCAATGGCGCGAGCCAGGCTCGGCTTTTCCGCAATAAACAAACGCATGCGGCTAGCGGATCTCAATCATCGGGCGACCACCGCGGGCAGTAACCAGCTCGCCAATGGCGGTCAGCGTGATGCCGTATTCTGCCGCCGTGGCTTTCGTTTCATTTTCCGCTTCCGGCAGCACCGCCAGCAGCAGGCCGCCGGAGGTTTGCGGATCGCACAGCAGGTTGCGCCACTCTTCCGGCATTTCGCCCATCAGGTGACCATAGCTGGCAAAGTTACGCGAAGTTCCGCCCGGCACGGCGCCCTGGGCAATGTACTCTTCCACGCCCGGTAGTTTTGGCACGTCGGCAAAGCGAACCTGCGCCTGAACGCCCGCGCCCTGACACATTTCGCTCAGGTGACCCAGCAGGCCAAAACCGGTCACGTCGGTCATCGCTTTAATGCCGTCGATGTTGGCAAAAGCCGCCCCGGCGAGGTTCATCTGGCACATCACCTCTGTCGCCAGGCCTTTGTGCTCAGGCTTAAGCAGCGATTTTTTCTCCGCAGTGGTCAGCACGCCGATGCCCAGCGGTTTGGTCAGATAAAGCTTGCAGCCCGCCTGCGCGGTGCTGTTTTTCTTCACCCGCTCGGTCGGCACGATGCCGGTCACGGCGAGACCAAAAATAGGCTCCGGCGCGTCAATCGAGTGGCCGCCTGCCAGCGCAATACCTGCCTGCTGACATGCAAAGCGCCCGCCTTCAATCACTTCGCGAGCGATTTCCGGTGCAAGGGTGTTAATGGGCCAGCCGAGGATCGCAATCGCCATGATCGGTTTACCGCCCATCGCGAAGATGTCGCTGATGGCGTTAGTGGCGGCGATGCGCCCGAAATCAAACGGGTTATCGACAATCGGCATAAAGAAGTCGGTGGTGCTGATGACCGACGTGCCGTTACCCAGATCGTAAACGGCCGCGTCATCGCGGGTTTCGTTGCCGACAAGCAGGTTCGGGTCGATAAACTTCGCCTGCTCGCTGTGCAGGATGGTTTCAAGCACTTTGGGGGAAATTTTACAACCGCAACCGGCTCCGTGGCTGTATTGCGTCAAACGAATGGCTTGCTCGCTCATGGACATCTCCTGTCATTGCAATCCTGCTATGTTAGCGCCCATTTGCGGAGGTGATAAGTACGACAATCTGATTTCGCGCGCTGTTGCTCATTAAGCGCACGATTGATGCCGAAAACGGATGGGCTGGCTTGACGCTTTCGGAATCCATTCATTCACAAAATTTATGAATCCCCCGTTTTGCGAGTTGCCGCACCCTTTTTTGCCGCCATTTATGACAGAAATGTGACAGTTTTCCCCCTGGACGATTTCAAACAATAAGGATCACTCATGAAGAAAAGTCTTTTGGCGTTTTGCGTGGCCAGCCTGTTTTCCGTCAACGCCCTTGCCCTTGTTCCCTCTGGCAACGATGCCACCACCAAACCTGACCTCTATTATCTGAAAAATGCACAGGCTATCGACAGCCTGGCGTTGCTGCCACCGCCTCCGGAAGTGGGCAGTATTGCTTTTCTGAACGATCAGGCGATGTATGAGCAGGGCCGCCTGCTGCGAACTACCGAGCGCGGGAAGCAGGCAGCAGAAGATGCCAACCTCAGCAGCGGCGGCGTGGCAAACGCCTTCTCTGGCGCATTTGGTTCGCCGATTACCGAGAAGGACAGCCCGGAACTGCACAAGCTGCTGACCAATATGATTGAGGATGCCGGCGATCTGGCGACCCGTTCAGCCAAGCAGAAATATATGCGCATTCGCCCGTTTGCCTTCTACGGCGTACCAACCTGCAACACCAAAGAACAGGATGAGCTGGCAAAGAACGGCTCTTATCCGTCCGGCCACACCTCTATCGGCTGGGCGACGGCGCTGGTGCTGGCGGAAGTGAACCCGGCGCGGCAGAACGAGATCCTCAAACGCGGATACGATCTGGGCCAAAGTCGGGTGATTTGCGGATATCACTGGCAGAGTGATGTCGATGCGGCGCGCATTGTGGGTTCGGCGGTCGTGGCAACCCTGCACACCAATCCAGCCTTCCAGCAGCAGCTGCAAAAAGCGAAAGAGGAATTTGCGAAGGTGCAGAAGTAAATTTTCTTGCCCGGCGGCGCGAGGCTTGCCGGGCCTACAAGCCCCGTATTTCGTAGGCCGGATAAGCAGAGCGCCATCCGGCAGGAAATCAGAACCGAACCACAAACGGCGCGATATCCGGCACGGATATGTTAGCTGAAGCCTTCAGCTGCGGCGTGCCCAGGTAAAGAAATCCTACGATTTTATCCTGCTCGCGGCACTGTAACCCATCGCGCACCACCGGGCTGTCGGTTAACGCCCCGCTGCGCCAGATCCCGTTAAACCCTTGCGCCACTGCCGCCATCTGCATCGCCATTACGGCGCAACCAGCAGACATTTCCTGCTCCCATTTAGGCACTTTATGGTGCTCCTGGCATTTAGCAACCACGGCGATGATCATCGGGGCGCGGAACGGCGCATTACGGGCTTTCTCAATCGCTTTTTCATCCTGTCCGGCTTCGATTGCGCCTTTCTGCAGCAGCTGGCTGAAGCGTTCGCGTCCTTCACCTTCAATGACGAAAAACTGCCACGGCGTGAGCGTGCCGTGATCCGGTGCCCGCAGGCCTGCGCGAAGAATATTTTCCAGCTGTTCGCCTGCCGGTGCCGGATCGGCCAGACGAGAAGCGCTGCGGCGGTTGACCAGTAAGTCGAGTGCATCCATTAAGGGATCTCCTGTCATAGTGTTTTCACAAAATTAACATGACGGCAGAATTTGTTACAGCGGCGGAGGCGATTCCTGCTGACAACCGTCGGCGGTGTCTTTAGGATAGCCTCACGTCGCGCCTTTGCGGGCGGACCTCTATTTCATTCAGGCAGGGAGAAAACATGCGAACCCTTTGGCGATTTATTGCCGGATTCTTTAAATGGACATGGCGTTTACTGAACTTCGTCCGCGAACTGGTGCTGAACCTGTTCTTTATTCTGTTGGTGCTGGTGTGCGCGGGTATCTGGATGCAGTTCAGCGGCAGTTCGACCGAAAGCACTGGCCGCGGCGCGCTGCTGATGGATATCACCGGCGTGGTGGTCGATAAGCCCTCTTCCACCAGCAAATTCGGCGCTATCAGCCGCCAGCTGCTCGGAGCAAACTCCGATCGTCTGCAGGAAAACTCGCTGTTCGATATCGTGCAGACGATTCGCCAGGCGAAAGACGACCGCAACATCACCGGGATCGTACTGGATCTGAAAAACTTTGCCGGGGCCGATCAGCCGTCTATGCAGTATATCGGCAAGGCGCTGCGCGAATTCCGCGACGGTGGCAAACCTGTTTACGCCGTGGGCGACAGCTACACTCAGGGCCAGTACTACCTGGCGAGCTTCGCCAATAAAATTTATCTCTCGCCACAGGGCACCGTGGACCTGCACGGCTTCGCGACCAACGGTCTGTATTACAAATCCCTGCTCGACAAGCTGAAGGTCACCACTCACGTGTTCCGCGTCGGTACCTATAAGTCAGCAGTCGAACCATTTATTCGTGACGATATGTCTCCGGCAGCGCGTGAAGCAGACAGCCGCTGGATTGGCGAACTTTGGCAGAACTATCTGACGACCGTTGCCGCCAACCGTCAGACCACGCCAGAGCAAATTTTCCCGGGCGCACAGGGGATGCTTGACGGCCTGCGTAAGGTCGATGGCGACACGGCGAAATACGCGCTGGATAACAAGCTGGTTGACGTGCTGGCCTCCAGTGCAGAAATCGAAAAGGCAATGAGCAAACAGTTCGGCTGGAGCAAAGCGGATAACGATTACCGCGCCGTCAGCTACTACGACTATTCGCTGAAAACCCCTGCGGATAAAGGCGCAAGCGTAGCGGTCATCTTCGCTAACGGTGCAATCATCGACGGAGAAGAAACCCCGGGCAACGTGGGAGGCGACACCACAGCTTCGCAGATTCGCGATGCGCGTCTTGATTCAAAAGTGAAAGCGATTGTGCTGCGCGTCAACAGCCCTGGCGGCAGCGTCAGCGCCTCCGAGGTGATTCGTTCTGAACTGGCGGCAGCCCGCGCGGCCGGTAAGCCGGTTGTCGTTTCAATGGGCGGTATGGCAGCCTCTGGCGGCTACTGGATCTCCACGCCTGCCGATTACATCGTGGCTAACGCCAGCACGCTCACCGGATCTATCGGTATCTTTGGCGTGATCAACACGGTTGAAAACAGCCTCGGCACCCTTGGCGTGCATACCGATGGCGTCTCCACTTCTCCGCTCGCCGATATTTCGGTGACCAAAGCGCTGCCGCAGGAAGTGCAGGACATGATGCAACTGAGCATCGAGAACGGCTACAAGCGCTTTATTACGCTGGTGGCGCAGTCCCGACACAGCACGCCTGTGCAGGTGGATAAGATTGCGCAGGGCCACGTCTGGACCGGCCAGGACGCGAAAGCTAACGGTCTGGTCGACAGCCTGGGTGATTTCGATGATGCCGTGGCGAAAGCCGCAGAGCTCGCGAAGCTCAAGCAGTGGCACATTGACTACTATCAGGAAGAGCCATCGCTGTTCAGCTCGGTAATTGACAGCCTGAGCGGATCGGTGCGCGCCGCGCTGCCGGAAGCATTGCAGGCTTATCTGCCCGCGCCGCTGGCGAGTGCTGCAAGCGTGGTAAAAGCGGAAAGCGATAAGCTCGCCGCCTTCAACGACCCGCAGAACCGTTACGCATTCTGTCTGACCTGCGCTAACATACGTTAATTCCTGTCCCCTCCGCCGGAGGGGATTTTTTTATCTGATTCAGTCACTCCAACATGCAAAAAAAATCAATTTACGTGGCCTACACTGGCGGGACCATCGGGATGCAGCGCTCTGAGCAGGGCTATATTCCGGTGTCTGGCCATCTTCAGCGTCAGCTGGCGCTGATGCCAGAGTTCCATCGCCCGGAAATGCCGGACTTCACCATCCACGAGTACGCCCCGCTGATGGACTCCTCAGATATGACGCCAGACGACTGGCAGCATATTGCTGACGATATTCAGGCGCATTACGATGAGTACGATGGATTCGTCATCCTGCATGGCACGGACACCATGGCCTTCACCGCCTCGGCGCTCTCTTTCATGCTGGAGAACCTGGGCAAGCCGGTAATTGTGACAGGGTCACAAATCCCACTGACGGAACTGCGATCAGACGGGCAAATTAATTTGCTGAATGCGCTGTATGTGGCGGCTAATTACCCGATTAACGAAGTCACGCTGTTCTTCAACAATCGCCTGTTCCGCGGCAACCGCACCACCAAAGCGCATGCCGATGGTTTCGACGCGTTTGCCTCACCTAACCTGCAACCTTTGCTGGAAGCCGGGATCCACATTCGTCGCTCCGGCACGCCGCCTGCTCCGCACGGTACGGGTGGTCTGATCGTTCATCCGATCACCCCGCAGCCCATTGGCGTGGTCACTATCTATCCCGGCATTTCCGCCGATGTGGTACGTAACTTTCTGCGCCAGCCGGTAAAAGCGCTGATCCTGCGCTCTTATGGCGTGGGCAATGCACCGCAAAATGGTGAGTTCCTGAAAGAGCTGGCCGAAGCCAGCAGCCGTGGGATTGTGGTGGTCAACCTCACGCAGTGCATGTCCGGCAAGGTGAACATGGGCGGATATGCCACCGGCAACGCACTCGCCCACGCGGGCGTCGTTAGCGGTTTCGATATGACCGTCGAGGCCACGCTGACCAAGCTACACTTTCTGCTAACGCAGGGGCTGGATTGCAATGCCGTGCGTACCGCAATGCAGCAGAACCTGCGCGGCGAACTGACGCCGGACGAATAAGGAGCAACGATGAACGGACAAGCGCTGTTACTGGTTGATATCCAAAACGATTTTTGTGCTGGCGGTGCACTGGCTGTACCGGAAGGCGACAGCACAGTGGATGTGGCGAATGCGATGATCCATTGGTGCCTGGTGCGCGGCGATGCGATTGTCGCAAGCCAGGACTGGCACCCGGCGAACCACGGCAGCTTTGCCAGCCAGCATGGCGTTGAGCCCTACACGCAAGGCACGCTAGATGGCCTGCCGCAGACGTTCTGGCCCGATCACTGCGTGCAGAACAGTGAAGGCGCGGAGCTGCACCCCATGCTCAATTCACAGCATATCGATGTGGTTTTCCCCAAAGGCGAAGCGGTGAATATCGACAGCTACAGCGCATTTTTCGATAACGGTCATCGTCAGAAAACCGGTCTGGATGAGTGGCTGAAGGCGCAGCAAGTTTCAGAGCTTATCGTGCTGGGCCTCGCGACGGATTATTGCGTCAAATTTACCGTGCTGGATGCGCTGAAGCTCGGCTATGAAGTCAACGTCATCACCGACGGCTGTCGCGGCGTTAATCTTCAGCCGCAGGACAGCGCGCAGGCGTTTATGGAGATGGCAGCCGAAGGCGCTACGCTTTATACCTTCGCCGACTGGCAGGAAACGCAGGCCTGAGTTTTTGAGATCGCCGGGCGGCACTCCGTTTGCCCGGCCTACGTGGCTGGTACGGCCTGAGCCCTCACCCGTCCCTCTCCCACAGAGAGAGGGAGCAACCGTACAACGTCCTCATTTTTCTCCAATTTGAACCCTTCTCGCATTTTTTGCGAAGCGGCACTGCTACTCTGTCCTGGCTATTTTTTCGTCACGCCGCGTTGTGTGGCGTGCTTATTTTTTTAGTCAAAGAGGAAACTGTATGAAGCTATTGCCTGTTCTGGCAGCCTTACCCCTGCTCTGCGCGCCGTACGCCTTCGCCGCCGATATGATGTCCGTCGGCTACTTCAACGGCGGCGGTGACGTGACCGCCGGTCCCGGCGGCGATATCGATAAGCTGGATGTCCGTCAGATAACGCACCTCAATTACTCCTTTGGTCTCATCTACAACAACGAAACGGGCGAGACGAACGAAGCGCTGAAGGACGTCAGCAAACTGCATCAGATCTGGCTGTCGCCTAAAGTGATCGCCGACCTGAAAAAAATCCCTGAGCTGCGCAAGCAAAACCCGAACCTGAAGGTGCTGCTGTCGGTGGGCGGCTGGGGAGCCCATGGGTTCTCAGGCGCGGCGGACGATAAAGAGAGTCGCGAAGTCTTTATCCGTTCAGCAAATGACATCGTCAATACCTACGGCCTGGACGGGATCGATCTCGACTGGGAGTACCCGGTCAACGGCGCGTGGGGGCTGGTGGATAAAAAGCCGGAAGACAAGGACAACTTCACCGCCCTGCTGAAAGCGTTACGTGAAGCGCTGCCGAAGGAAAAACTGGTCACCGTCGCACTCGGTGCGAATGCGGAAAGTCCGAAAAGCTGGGTCGACGTGAAGGCCATTGCGCCGTATCTGAACTACATCAACCTGATGACTTACGATATGGCCTACGGTACACAGTACTTTAACTCCAACCTGTATGACTCCCAAACATGGCCTACGGTGGCGCAGGCGGATAAGTACAGCGCTGATTTCGTGGTGAACAACTATCTGGCGGCCGGGCTGAAGCCTGAGCAGATGAATCTGGGCATTGGTTTCTATGGCCGGGTGCCGAAGCGAGCCACTGAGCCAGGTATCGACTGGAGCAAGCCGGATGCCCAGAAGAACCCTGCCACTCAGCCCTACTTTGGCCCGAGTGAAATCGCCCTGTTTAAATCGCTCGGCTTCGATCTCAGCAAAGACACCTACGTGAAGTACAACGACATTGTCGGCAAGCTGATTCACGATCCGCAGAAGCGCTTTACCGAACAGTGGGATGATGAGGCAAAAGTACCTTGGCTGTCGCTGAAGTCGGCGGAAGGGAAACCGCTGTTTGCGCTGTCATACGAAAACCCACGCTCGGTGGATTTGAAAGCGCAATACATCAAGGAGAAAGGCCTCGGCGGCGCGATGTTCTGGGAATATGGTGCGGATGACCACAACCAGTTAGCCAGGCAGTTGGCGACGTCTTTAGGGATTAAGCACTGATAAAGCAGAGTGCCCGGTGGTGGCTTCGCCGTATCGGGCCTACAGGCAAACGCTATCTGTAGGCCCGCGCAAGCAATGCGCCGCCGGGCATCAAATCACAAAACTTACTGCATTTTCAGCGTTGCAATCGGCTTCGGTGCGATACCGAAATCCTCTTTCAGCTGCTGCTTGCTCTTCATCACCATCTGCCCCTGCGTGTCGATGGTCATGTGCTGCGCGTCGGTATTATTGCGCGCCTGCCACAGCATCACTAACTGCAGGCAATTCTCTTTCTGTTCCGCCGTCAGGGCGACGCCATCCGGCCATTTTCCCAGCTCAACGGCGGTTGCCAGACGCAAATACACTTCCTCTGACATGCCGTCGATCATTTGCTCAATATTCACCCTTCACTCCGTAACGCAGGAATAATTTGCTGAATCGTTTCTTCAGCCCTTGGTTTGCTCGCCGTTTTGCTCATCGGTGAAGCTCAACGAGGCCGAATTCACGCAGTAGCGCTCCCCTGTAGGCTGCGGGCCATCCGGGAATACGTGACCAAGATGCGCGTCACAGTTTCCACAGCGGATTTCAGTGCGCTGCATGCCGTGGGAGGAGTCGTTCAGGTAGCGGATCGCCGTGTCGCTGACGGGTTCATAAAAGCTCGGCCAGCCGCAGCCAGAGTCGTACTTGCTTTCGGCGGTAAACAGCGCGGCATCGCACACCAGGCAGTGATATACGCCGTCGCGCTTGTTGTGCAGCAGGCGGCCGGTGAACGGCGGTTCGGTCCCGTGATTCTGCGTCACGTAGAACTGCATTTCGCTGAGCGAGCCTTTCAGCTGCTCCGGGGAAGGTTTGTTGGTCATGGGCTCACATCTCGCTGTATTAAGGACCACTTCAGCGTCGATTCTAACAAAACATTAACAATGAAGCGTGAACTTTTGTTCTAAACTTAGTCGTTGCGAAAGGGTCGCCAGATAATCGTGATCTGAATCACATTTTTATCTCTTATGGCCTTTAAAATTCCGGGCGCAGCCCCCATGTGGAATTTGGCCCAATGGATGAGTGAGGCGGTCAATCGTGCAAAGGCTATGCAGAGGATTGATTTGTCGCAATGATTGACACGATTCCGCTTGACGCTGCGTAAGGTTTTTGTAATTTTACAGGCAACCTTTTATTCACTAACAAATAGCTGGTGGAATATATGACTATCAAAGTAGGTATCAACGGTTTTGGCCGTATCGGTCGCATTGTTTTCCGTGCTGCTCAGGAACGTTCTGACATCGAAATCGTTGCAATCAACGATCTGTTGGACGCTGACTACATGGCGTACATGCTGAAATATGACTCCACTCACGGTCGTTTTAACGGCACCGTTGAAGTGAAAGACGGTCATCTGATCGTTAACGGTAAAAAAATCCGTGTTACCGCTGAGCGTGATCCGGCTAACCTGAAGTGGAATGAAGCAGGCGTTGACGTCGTTGCTGAAGCAACGGGTCTGTTCCTGACTGACGAAACCGCGCGTAAACACATCACCGCTGGTGCGAAAAAAGTTGTTCTGACTGGTCCTTCCAAAGACAACACCCCAATGTTTGTTAAAGGCGCTAACTTTGACAAATACGAAGGTCAGGACATCGTTTCCAACGCATCCTGCACCACCAACTGCCTGGCACCGCTGGCGAAAGTTATCAACGACAACTTCGGCATCATCGAAGGTCTGATGACCACCGTTCACGCGACCACCGCAACTCAGAAAACCGTTGATGGCCCGTCTCACAAAGACTGGCGCGGCGGCCGCGGCGCAGCTCAGAACATCATCCCATCCTCTACCGGCGCTGCTAAAGCAGTAGGTAAAGTACTGCCAGAACTGAACGGCAAACTGACTGGTATGGCGTTCCGCGTTCCAACTCCAAACGTATCCGTTGTTGACCTGACCGTTCGTCTGGAAAAAGCAGCGTCTTACGAAGAAATCAAGAAAGCAATCAAAGCGGCTTCTGAAGGCGCAATGAAAGGCGTTCTGGGTTACACCGAAGACGACGTTGTTTCTACCGATTTCAACGGCGAAGTTTGCACTTCCGTGTTCGATGCTAAAGCGGGTATCGCACTGAACGACAACTTTGTGAAACTGGTTTCCTGGTACGACAACGAAACTGGCTACTCCAACAAAGTTCTGGACCTGATTGCTCACATCTCCAAATAAGTTGAGATGAGACTCTGATCCAAAAAGGCGACCTCGGTCGCCTTTTTTTATGGCTTTACGTTTACGGCTCACCTTTAGGATTGCACCATGATTAATAAAATTTTTGCTCTCCCGGTAGTTGAACACCTTACCCCTGTCCTCTCCCGCCGTCAGTTGGACGATCTCGAGCTGATCGTTGTCGATCATCCACAGGTCAAAGCCTCTTTTGCGCTGCAGGGCGCTCACCTGCTTTCCTGGAAACCAGCGGGCGAAGAAGAAGTGCTGTGGCTCAGCAACAACACGCCTTTTAAAAATGGCGTCGCCCTGCGCGGCGGCGTGCCAATCTGCTGGCCATGGTTTGGCCCGGCTGCGCAGCAGGGTCTGCCGGCTCACGGCTTCGCCCGTAATCTACCGTGGACGCTGAAAGCGCATAACGAAGATGACAACGGCGTAGTGCTGACCTTTGAACTGCAAAACAGCGAAGAGACGAAGAAGCTGTGGCCGCACGACTTCACGCTGTATGCGCGCTTTAAGGTCGGTAAAACCTGTGAGATTGAGCTTGAGGCTCACGGTGATTTCGAGACCACCTCTGCCCTGCACACCTATTTCAACGTCGGTGATATCAGCAAGGTGAAAGTGAGTGGCTTTGGCGATCGCTACATCGACAAAGTGAAGAATGCTGAAGAAGGCGTACTGGCTGATGGCGTGCAGACCTTCCCGGACAGAACCGATCGCGTTTATCTCAACGCGGAAGCCTGCAGCGTGATCCACGACGGTGCACTGAATCGCAATATCGACGTGGTCCATGGTCACCACAGCAACGTGGTTGGCTGGAACCCGGGCCCGGCGCTCTCCGTCAGCATGGGCGATATGCCGGACGATGGCTACAAAACGTTTGTCTGCGTGGAAACCGCCTGCGTGACTAACCCGCAGAAAGCGTCCGAAGAGAAGCCTTCACGTCTTTCTCAGTCGATTCGCGTCGCTAAGCGTTAATTCCTCGCACTGTCATAACGCAAAACAGGGCGTCTCCGCCCTGTTTTATTGCATTCCACGCATCTTATTAGTGCATCATCAGAAGCTGTAGGTGATCCCTGTGGACAGCAGACCCGTCCAGCTCTTGTCGATCATTGGGCTGTCAGTGACCTCATCTGACAGACGGGTGTAGCGCCCGATGCCATACACGGTCCAGTCGTCCGTCAGCTTATAGCTCATCGAAAGCTCTACGTACGGGTTCCAGCCGCTGTCCGGATCGTAGCTGCGCAGGCCACTTTTCCGGGATTCATTTTTGGAAACGCCGTAGTAGTACTCGTTCTGATTTCCGCTGTTCCACTGCACACCGATGCCCGGCGTTACCGTCAGCTTGCCCGCGTTGTAGCGGTAGAGCCAGGCGGTGTCCCAGGTGATGCCGTTGCTTTTATCCAGCGTATCACCCGCGAGCGTGGTGCGCAGGAAGCCATACTGGGTAAAGTGCATATACGACAGGCCAGCCATCATCGTTGACTGACGACGATCGAGCTTGCGGAGCTGATGATTGTCGCTGTCGCCCGGCTTGAAGTACAGCGGCGACCAGTAAGCGGTGATGGAGAGCTTATCGGCCTGGTCATTCCAGAGGTAATAGCCCCCGCCAAGACCGTGGAACCAGAAATTCTTGCTTTCGTAATCGATAGCCGGCACCGGATAATAATCAGTGTGATACTGCTTATACGGATGCCCGACCACGCCAACGCCTGCTCCCAGCGTCAATTTGCTGTCTTCAGCGTGCACAACGGTAGCTGCTGTTGCGAGAAGCAGGCCCGTTGTTAAAAGTTTAATTGTCTTCACGTTGCATATCCCTTTAAAAATACAAGCGGCTGAAGTTTACCCGCCCGACCCGCTTACCTCAAATTCTTTACTTCCACTGACACTGTTTAACCTGCCAGGCTGCCACCTTTGTATGACGCGCTGCTGACAGCCGGATGACACCCCGATGAAACCCTGAAATCTCTTCATCTTTAAGTCGCGGTATTTTTTGATGAGTTATTGATAAGTCATTGAAATTGATTTTTCTCAACATGCAAGTTTTCCAAATGCCATCTACGCTTAAATTCAGAAGGTGTAATCGCGGGCCACGCTATCTTTTCAGTGCTGGCAACCTGGCACAAGGGTTGCTGCAATCTGAGTGAGCGTCGTTCAGCTTACGGCTTCCGGGAGCCTCTACTACTCATATGAACGGCTCTCATCCTGTGCTAAAAAACGAAAGGACGGCATGCCATGAATATATTCGATCACTATCGCCAGCGTTATGAAGCTGCCAAGGACGAAGAGTTCACACTGCAGGAATTTCTTGCCATCTGTAAACAAGATCGCAGTGCCTATGCCAATGCGGCAGAACGACTGTTAATGGCTATCGGTGAGCCAGTCATGGTCGATACTGCCCATGAGCCACGGCTGTCCCGTCTGTTTTCGAACCGGGTGGTTGCACGCTATCCGGCGTTTGAAGAGTTCTACGGTATGGAAGACGCTATCGAGCAGATCGTCGCCTACCTGAAGCACGCCGCTCAAGGCCTGGAAGAGAAGAAACAGATCCTTTATCTGCTGGGCCCGGTGGGCGGCGGTAAATCTTCTCTGGCCGAGCGCCTGAAATCGCTGATGCAGCGCGTGCCCATCTATGTGCTGAGCGCCAACGGCGAACGCAGTCCGGTGAACGATCACCCGCTGTGCCTGTTCAATCCACAGGAAGATGCCCAGATTCTGGAAAAAGAGTACGGCATTCCTAACCGTTATCTCGGCACCATTATGTCGCCGTGGGCGGCGAAACGGCTGAACGAGTTTGGCGGTGACATCACCAAATTCCGCGTGGTGAAAGTCTGGCCGTCAATTCTGGCACAAATTGCCATTGCCAAAACGGAACCCGGCGATGAGAACAACCAGGATATCTCGGCGCTGGTCGGGAAGGTCGACATTCGCAAACTGGAAAACCACGCGCAGAACGATCCGGATGCCTACGGCTATTCCGGTGCGCTGTGCCGCGCCAACCAGGGTGTGATGGAATTCGTCGAGATGTTCAAGGCGCCGATTAAAGTGCTGCACCCGCTGCTGACCGCGACCCAGGAAGGTAACTATAACGGTACCGAGGGGATCTCTGCCCTGCCGTTCAACGGCATCATTCTGGCGCACTCCAACGAATCGGAATGGGTCACCTTCCGCAACAACAAAAACAATGAGGCCTTCCTTGACCGCGTCTACATCGTCAAAGTGCCTTATTGCCTGCGGATCTCTGAAGAGATCAAAATTTACGAAAAACTGCTCAACCACAGTGAGTTGACCCATGCGCCTTGCTCACCGGGCACCCTGGAAACCCTGGCGCGCTTCTCGATTCTGTCGCGCCTGAAAGAGCCGGAAAACTCGAGCATCTACTCGAAAATGCGCGTGTACGACGGCGAAAGCCTGAAAGATACCGATCCGAAGGCGAAATCCTATCAGGAGTATCGCGACTATTCGGGCGTTGACGAAGGGATGAACGGGCTCTCCACCCGCTTTGCGTTCAAAATCCTCTCCCGCGTCTTCAACTTCGACCACATCGAAGTGGCGGCGAACCCGGTGCATCTGTTCTACGTGCTGGAGCAGCAGATTGAGCGTGAACAGTTCCCGCAGGAGCAGTCTGAACGCTACCTTGAGTTCCTGAAAGGCTATCTGATCCCGAAATATGCCGAATTTATCGGCAAAGAGATCCAGACCGCCTATCTTGAATCCTATTCCGAATACGGACAGAACATTTTTGACCGTTATGTCACCTATGCGGACTTCTGGATCCAGGATCAGGAATACCGTGATCCGGATACCGGCCAGCTGTTTGACCGCGAATCCCTGAACGCGGAGCTGGAAAAAATTGAGAAGCCTGCCGGGATCAGTAACCCGAAAGACTTCCGCAACGAAATCGTCAATTTCGTGCTGCGCGCCAGAGCGAACAACAGCGGACGTAACCCGAACTGGACCAGCTACGAAAAACTGCGCACCGTTATTGAGAAGAAAATGTTCTCCAATACCGA
>NZ_DALZVG010000006.1:0-192275 GCF_032012665.1 Scandinavium sp. | reverse complement strand
ACGGACATTACGTTCCTCTCCGGCGTGCTGCTGTACCTGATTGAAAACAACAAAATCAACGCGGAGTACGTGAAGCACTACACCAATGCCAGCCTGCTGGTGCGCGAAGATTTTGGCTTTGAAGAGGGCCTGTTCAGCGGCTATGACGAAGCGAAGCGCCAGTACGACAAATCGTCCTGGAACTATCAGTTCGACGGAAACGGCTTTGCGAAGCGTGACGAAACGCTGAGCGATCCGCGCTGCGTGTGGAATTTGCTGAAACAGCATGTTTCCCGCTATACGCCTGACGTAGTGGAAAACATCTGCGGCACGCCAAAAGCCGACTTCCTGAAGATCTGTGAAGTATTGGCTTCAACGAGCGCGGCCGATCGCACGACCACCTTCCTCTATGCGCTGGGCTGGACTCAGCATACGGTAGGCTCGCAAAACATCCGTACCATGGCAATGATCCAGCTGCTGCTCGGTAATATGGGCATGGCCGGTGGTGGGGTGAATGCGCTGCGCGGTCACTCCAATATTCAGGGCCTGACCGACCTTGGTCTGCTGTCGACCAGCCTGCCGGGTTACCTGACGCTGCCGTCTGAAAAGCAGACCGATCTGCAAACCTATCTGCAGGCCAATACGCCAAAAGCGACGCTGGCCGATCAGGTGAACTACTGGGGCAACTACCCGAAATTCTTCGTCAGCCTGATGAAAGCCTTCTACGGCGACAAGGCGCAGAAGGAGAACAGCTGGGGCTTCGACTGGCTGCCGAAATGGGACCAGGCCTATGACGTCATCAAGTATTTCAACCTGATGGACAAAGGCGAAGTGAACGGCTATTTCTGCCAGGGCTTCAACCCGGTGGCGTCGTTCCCGGATAAAAACAAGGTCGTGCAGAGCCTCAGCAAGCTGAAGTACATGGTGGTCATCGATCCTCTGGTGACGGAAACCTCAACCTTCTGGCAGAACCACGGCGAGATGAACGACGTCACCCCGGCAGATATCCAGACCGAAGTGTTCCGTCTGCCGTCCACCTGCTTTGCGGAAGAGGACGGCTCAATTGCCAACTCCGGTCGCTGGCTGCAGTGGCACTGGAAGGGTGCGGAACCACCGGGAGAAGCGCTGAATGACGGCGAAATTCTTGCCGGCATTTACCATCGCCTGCGCGAAATGTACGCGGCAGAAGGTGGCAAAGGCGTGGAACCACTGCTTAGCATGAACTGGGGCTACAAGCTGCCGGACAGTCCAGCTTCCGACGAAGTGGCAAAAGAGAACAACGGCTATGCGCTGAAGGATCTCTTTGACGCCAACGGCGTACAGCTGGCGAAGAAAGGCGAACTGCTGAACAGCTTTGCGCTGCTGCGTGATGACGGTTCAACGGCGTCTTCCTGCTGGATCTACACCGGCAGCTGGACCGAAAAAGGCAACCAGATGGCGAACCGCGACAACGCCGATCCGTCCGGACTGGGCAATACGCTCGGCTGGTCGTGGGCGTGGCCGCTGAACCGCCGCGTGCTCTACAACCGTGCTTCGGCGGATATCAACGGTAAGCCCTGGGATCCGAAACGGATGCTTATCCAGTGGGACGGCAAAAAGTGGGCGGGAAATGATATTCCTGACTACAACACCGCCGCACCAGGCAGCGCCACCGGGCCGTTTATTATGCAGCCGGAAGGGCTGGGTCGCCTGTTTGCGCTCGATAAGCTCGCCGAAGGGCCGTTCCCGGAACACTACGAGCCGATGGAAACGCCGCTTGGCACTAACCCGCTGCATCCGAAGGTCGTATCGAGCCCGGTGGTGCGTATTTATGAAGACGATATCGCGCGCCTCGGCAAAAAGGACAAGTTCCCGTATGTCGGTACCACCTATCGCCTGACCGAGCATTTCCACACATGGACTAAGCACGCGCGCCTGAATGCTATCGCGCAGCCGGAGCAGTTTGTTGAAATCAGCGAAGGGCTGGCGAAAAGCAAAGGCATTGCCAACGGCGACAAGGTGAAAGTGAGCAGCAAGCGTGGCTTTATTCGCGCGGTAGCCGTGGTGACCCGTCGTCTGCATACGCTGAACGTCAACGGTCAGCAGGTGGAAACCGTCGGTATTCCGCTGCACTGGGGCTTTGAGGGCGTGGCGCAGAAGGGCTATATCGCCAATACCCTGACGCCAAACGTCGGCGATGCCAACTCTCAGACGCCGGAATACAAAGCGTTTCTGGTTAACATCGAGAAAGCGTAAGGAGCGAAGCTATGTCAATGGAAACACAGGACATCATCAAGCGCTCGGCCACTAACGATATTACGCCTGCGCCCCGGGCGCGGGATTATAAAGAAGAAGTGGCGAAGCTTATCGATGTCTCCTCCTGCGTGGGCTGCAAGGCCTGCCAGGTGGCCTGCTCGGAGTGGAACGATATCCGCGATGAAGTGGGTCACTGCGTGGGCGTTTACGATAATCCGGCCGATCTGAGCGCCAAATCCTGGACGGTGATGCGCTTTAGCGAAACCGAACAGAACGGCAAGCTGGAGTGGCTCATCCGTAAGGATGGCTGCATGCACTGCGAAGATCCTGGCTGCCTGAAGGCCTGTCCTTCGGCGGGCGCGATCGTGCAGTACGCCAACGGGATTGTTGATTTTCAGCAGGACAACTGCATCGGCTGCGGCTATTGCATTGCGGGCTGTCCGTTCAACGTGCCGCGTCTCAATAAAGAGGACAACCGGGTTTATAAATGTACGCTCTGCGTCGACCGCGTCAGCGTCGGCCAGGAGCCTGCGTGCGTGAAAACCTGTCCGACGGGAGCCATCCATTTTGGCACCAAAAAAGAGATGCTGGCGGTTGCGGAAGAGCGCGTCGGAAAACTGAAAGCGCGTGGTTATCCTCACGCGGGGGTGTACAACCCGCAAGGCGTGGGCGGCACCCATGTGATGTATGTACTGCATCATGCCGACCAGCCGGAGCTGTACCACAAGCTGCCGAAGGATCCGAAAATCGACACGTCGGTTAATCTCTGGAAGGGCGTTCTCAAGCCGCTTTCTGCCGCCGGGTTTATCGCCACCTTTGCCGGGCTGATGTATCACTACATCGGCATTGGCCCGAACAAAGAGGTGGACGACGACGAGGAGAGCGACCATGAGTAAATCGAAAATGATTGTGCGCACAAAGTTTATCGACCGGGCCTGTCACTGGACGGTGGTGGTGTGCTTCTTTCTGGTGTCGCTGTCCGGGATTTCGTTTTTCTTCCCGACGCTGAAATGGCTCACCGAAACCTTTGGTACGCCGCAGATGGGGCGCATTCTGCATCCCTTCTTCGGCGTGCTGATTTTCGTGGTGCTGATGTTTATGTTCTTCCGCTTTGTGCGGCACAACATCCCGGATAAGCAGGATATTCCCTGGCTGAAGGGGATTGTTGAGGTGCTGAAGGGCAACGAGCATAAAGTGGCGAAAGTGGGCAAGTACAACGCCGGACAGAAGATGATGTTCTGGACCATCATGAGCATGATTTTTGTGCTGCTGGTGACGGGCGTTATTATCTGGCGGCCGTATTTCGCTGACTATTTCCCGATTCAGGTGATTCGCTACAGCCTGCTGATTCATGCTGCATCGGCCATTGTCCTGATCCACGCCATTTTGATTCACATGTATATGGCGTTCTGGGTAAAAGGTTCGATAAAGGGCATGATCGAAGGTAAGGTCAGCCGTCGTTGGGCACGGAAACACCATCCTCGCTGGTACGCTGAGGTGGAACAGCGCGAAGCGCAGCAGAAAACTACCGACTAAAAACTGAAAAAGCATGGCGCCTTAACCGGCGCCATTTTTTTATGCTTTGTGCGTTTTGAGCGGCTTTAATCCCGATACATCCACGCGTTTTTTCGCCTCAGCCAGGCTCCAGTTCTGCTGCACATTAAGCCAGGTCTGCGCAGTACTGCCGATCACCGCTTCAAGCCTGATAGCCATTTCTGGCGTTAATGCCGCTTTCCCCGTCAGCAGACGGCTGGCCGTGGATGGTGCAATATCCATCGCTCGCGCAAATTCGCGCAGGCTGACGTTCAGCTCGACCAGCGCATTCTGAATGATTTCTCCAGGGCTTACGGGGTTTGCCATTTTCATCAGTGATAGTCCTCATAATCTAACAGGTAAGCGTCACCGTTAATAAACTCAAACGTCAGACGCCAGTTACCTGAAACTTTTACTGACCACACGCCTTCACGGCCGCCTTTCAGCTCATGCAGGCGATAACCTGGTATGTCCATCGCTCTGGGGGGGGTGGCTGCCTGCAGTAGCGTTAGCTGTTCTTTCAAGCGCTTAACGTGCCAGGGATGAACACCTGCAGTTTCATCGTAATAGAACAAATTACGTAATCCTTTATGCCGAAAGCTCACGATCATCGGTTCCTCTCGTGTTCCTTCATGAGGAACGGTATATGAGTGTTGCGTTTCACGCAACGATTATTTTTTCGTCATGTAACAAGGGGCGGGAGGGATTTTTGTTCGGCGGGGGCGTGGCAACAAGCGGAACGGGAGGATTCTACGAGCCTCGCCGCAAAAGAAAAAGGCCTGGTATAACACCAGGCCTTTACAGAGGACAAAAGCCAAAACTAGACGAATTTCGCCAGTGGGTCTGCGGCAGCAAAGGCTACATCACGATCGGCTTTTGGCGGATAAATCAGTTCATTGGTGATAGCGATTTTCAGCTTTTTCGCTTCTTCCCGCACCATTTTCACTTCCTGATCCCAGCCTTCGGTATAGACCGCGCCCCAGGCGCCCAGATCGAGACAGGTCACGTAAACTTCCTGGCGATAGGGAAGGCCTTCAATACCAAGCAGGCTGGCGGCGGCGTTGTGCCCGGCGAATTTGCCCAGCTGAATGGCGTGCTGACAGGTCATCAACGCAGTATTGCCGAGGCTGTCGGTTTTAGCGTGTGCCATATCGCCGGTGGCATAAATATTGTTATAGCCCGGAATCTGGAGTTCTTCGGTGACCACAAAACGGCCCAGGTTATCGCGGTCGGCGGTGAGGTTCTCGCCAAACGCGCTGGCCTGAACGCCCGCAGTCCAGACGACGGTGGCGGCATCAATGCGGCTGCCATCCTGTAAAGTCACGCCCTGAGCGTCGACCACTTCAACGGCCGCGTTCAGGCGCCATTCAATGCCGAGCTCGTCGGAGGCATCACGAATGATATTGCGCAGCGCTTCGCTGTAGCGGCCACCAATCTGTGAACCTCGCTCAACTACGACTATTTTAGTATTTGTATCGTTACCCAGAAGCGATTTCAGGCGGGAAGGGAGCTCGGTGGCGAGCTCAATCCCGGTGAAGCCCCCTCCGCATACCACAACGGTATTACGGGCGGCACTTTCGGGCTGGCTCGCCAGCGCATTCAGGTGATCTTCCAGACGCTGAGCGGTGTACAACTGATCGATATCAAAGCCGTATTCGGCAATGCCTTTAATGCCAAAGTGGTGCAGGCGGCTGCCGCTTGCAATAACCAGCTTATCGTAGGGCATGAACGTCGACTCGGATTCCGGCGTTTTGTACCAGACGCCGTTTACAGCGGCATCCACACGCTCTGCGTGTCCGGCGATAAAACAAATATCCAGTTCGTCGAACAGCGGCTGTAAATCAGCGGTTAAGGTCGAGACGTTGGCTTCATAAAAACGCGGTCTGACACGCAGTTCCGGTTGTGGAGCCAGCACCGCGATTTCAAGGTCAGTGCTGCCCTGCAAATGTGCCACACGTGCCGCGCTGACTGCGGTCCACATGCCCGCAAAACCGCTGCCGATGATAAGAATACGTTGTTTCATGGTGATTCCTTTTTGTATATTTGGGCCACCTGGCCCCGATAACTGCCACTATACTTGTCGGAGTTAACTCCGACAAGATCTTTCTGAGTATCTGAGTTATCATCTGCCGCAGAAACAGCACAGGAGCACAAAATGGCGTTTTACAGTTCTGGCGTGGAATACGGTATTCATAGCCTGATAAGCATGGTTGATGCGAACGGCGACGCGCGTGATATGAGCGTGCGCGAACTGGCAGAGCTGCAGAATGTTCCGTATGACTATCTTGCAAAGATTTTTACGCGTCTCTCACGTGCGGGGCTGGTGGTGAGCACGGAAGGAAAGGGCGGTGGTTTCCGGCTGGCGCGGGCCAGCGAGCTCATCAGCGTGCTGGACATTGTCCACGCCATTGACGGACAGAAGTCGATGTTTGAGTGCAAAGAGATCCGCCAGCGGCTGGCGCTGTTTGATGAAAAGCCGCCCGCCTGGGTTTGCGATGGCCCATGTGGCGTACGTTCGGTGATGGACAGCGCTCAGCAGCGAATGGAAGAGGAGCTTGCGCGCCATACCGTGCTCGATCTGGCGCGTAAAATGTTCCGTAAAGCGCCGGATACCTTCAGCATTGAAGTCAAACAGTGGGTTAACGACAGGCGGAGCAAAGCTTAATCCAATACAAAAACGGCGCCCAATGGCGCCGTTAGTCATTTGAATCGCAATTAATGGTGCTGGTCGATGTCCATACGTCCGCGGATCTGCCTCTGTTCCATCTCTTTGAAGGTAGCGTTGATGTCGCCGAGCGGGCGCATTGTCTCTTTGGGCACCACTTTGCCTTCAGCAGCAAACTGGAAAGCCTCAACCAGCCTATGCGAACGGTAGGCCGGGCAAACGAAGTGCCGCCCGGCAATGCCGGGCGGTATCGAAAACTACAAAGACTCAATCCGGGCGTTAAGTAACCTGATTTCATGCTGGCACTGCGCCTGAAGCTGGGGCTTCTGGTGCTTAGGTTTTCTGGCCAGATCGTCTGCGAGCAGGGTTTCCAGCTCGATGAGTTTTTCCAGCAGATCGTCCGCAGCGTGGTTCGCGAGATTATCCTGTGCGACATCGGTCGCCACCAGGCTATCGGGAAGCGGTTCCCGCAATCGCTCCCACGCGGCATCCGCATCGTGCCACTCTTCCAGTGCGCCGTTTTCGATTAACCAGAAGCGGTTGCAGCTTGCTTTCAGCAGATGACGATCGTGGCTGACCAGCAGGACACCTCCGGCAAAAGAGTGCAGGGTTTCCGCCAGCGTCTCTTTGCCTTCCATATCCAGATGGTTGGTCGGTTCATCCAGCATCAGCAGGCTGTAGCGCGCCAGCGTCAGGCCGATAAACAGCAGTCGCGATCGTTCACCACCGCTCAGTGACGCCACACGCTGACCGTGGCGGGCAAACGCAAACCCTGCACCAATCAGCGCCATTTTGCGTTCTTCAGGAGCGGGCGCGAACGGCTCCAGTGCCTCAAACAGCGTTGCGTCATCTGCCAGCTGATGCAGCGTCTGGTCGTAATAGCCCAACGCCACGCGCGGGTGAATTTTAAGATCTTCCGCCTGCATGCCTGCCTGATAGTGCTGCCAGATCAGACGCAGCAGGGATGACTTTCCGCAGCCGTTGCGGCCGATCACCGCCACCCGATCGCCGCTTTTCAGGCGAGCGACCGGCGTGCGAAACAGAGGCGGTAGTCCGAAGGCTGGCGGAACAGGAAGATTATCCAGCTCCAGTAGCCTGTCGGCCCGCAGCGTATCGCCCTGAAGCTGCAATCGCCACTGGCTACCCGCGGTGACGTCGGTCTGGTTCTCTTTCAGCCGTTCCACCTGCTTTTCCATCTGTTTAGCCTTGCGGGAGAGCGCTTCGTTGTCGTAAACGCTTCCCCAGACAGCGAGCCTTTTGGCGCTGGTCGTCACCCGGTCTATCTCTTTTTGTTCTGCCTTAAAGCGCAACGCATCGCTGGCGTCCTGTTCTGCCAGCGCCTGACGGGCTGCGCTACAGGGAAGGGCAAAGCTGTGCAGCTTGCGATCGCGCAGGATCCAGCTGGTGTTCGTCACGTTGTCCAGCAGCTGCTGGTCGTGCGAAACGACAATAAAGCTGCCGTTCCAGCTGTTCAGGTAACGCTCCAGCCACAGCAGGGTGGGCAAATCGAGATGGTTGCCAGGCTCATCCAGCAGGAGGAGATCGGGTGAGGTCATCAACGCGCGGGCGAGCAACAGGCGGGTATGCTGTCCTCCGCTCAGCGTTGCTGCGGTTAACGCCCTCTCTGCCGGGCCGAAACCCATTTCTGCCAGCAGGGCCTCAGCTCGCCAGCGCTGAATTTCACGTTCTGCAACGGGCAGTTTATCCAGAACAGCATCAAGCATGGAAAGCGGGTGAAGCGAGTCCGGTAAATGCTGCTCAACGCGAGCCAGAAGGCAGTGGTTCGCCACCGAAACGGAGCCCGACGCGGGGGACAGCGAGCCGTCAAGCAGCTTCAGCAGGGTACTTTTCCCACAGCCGTTGTAGCCGATAAGCCCGACGCGATCGCCTTTTTTCAGGGTGAAGGTGAGGTTGATAAACAGGGGGCCGAAGGCCGTGTCGCTGCACAAAGCCTGTGCATTCAGTAGTGTGCTCATAGAACTTACTCAAGTGTTACTGGCGTAAAAACGCCTCGTCAAATAACGCCGACGATAACCCGGTAAGCCCGAGGAAGGGATTCAGTCTTTGGTGTCTTCGCTCAAGCCGAAGTTATCGCAGCACGGTACGGATAACGCTTGAGCAGGTGCGATCGCCAAAGGTATGTGAAATATCAAACATTTCACAGTACGGCATGGGGATCCTCCTTTTATATTCAGCAGGTTAACAGGTGAGCAGAGTGTAGCTAAGATTTCCCGACGGCGCTACGCTTGCCGGGCCTACGAAAATCCGTAGGTCTGACAAGCGCAGCGCCATCTGGCAACTGCATCAGATAGACGTGCGGCGGTAGCTGCGGTATTCCGGCTGCCAGAAGTTGTCGTCGATGGCCTGTTGCAGGGCTTCCGCTGAGGTTTTAATCGCCACGCCTTGCTGCTGTGCCATTTTACCCACGGCAAAAGCGATAGCGCGCGAGACGGTGTGAATGTCTTTCAGCTCCGGCAACACAAGACCTTCGCCGTTATTGACCAGCGGAGAGTGTTTGGCCAGCGTTTCACTGGCTGACATCAGCATTTCGTCGTTAATGCGCGTGGCGCCGGAAGCGATCACGCCAAGGCCAATACCCGGGAAGATGTACGAGTTATTGCACTGCGCAATCGGGTAGGTTTTCTCTTTCCATACGACTGGCGCGAACGGGCTGCCGGTGGCAACCAGCGCACAGCCTTCGGTCCAGGAGATGATGTCCTGCGGCGTGGCCTCCACGCGGGACGTTGGGTTAGAGAGCGGCATAACGATCGGGCGCGGGCAATGCTTGTGCATTTCGCGGATGATCTCTTCGGTGAAGAGGCCGGTCTGGCCGGAGACGCCAATCAGAATATCCGGTTTCACGTTACGCACCACGTCCAGCAACGACAACACATCTTCACCGCTGTCCCAGCCGCTCAGGTTGTCGCGTTTTTGCACCAGCTTAGTCTGGAACGGCAGCAGGTTTGGCATCTGATCGGTCAGCAGACCGAAACGGTCGACCATAAACACGCGGGATCTCGCCTGTTCTTCACTCAAACCTTCGCGCTGGGTCTGCGCGATAATCTGCTCAGCGATGCCACACCCGGCAGAGCCTGCACCGAGGAAGACAATTTTCTGTTCGCTGAGCTGGCTGCCCGCTGCGCGGCTGGCGGCAATCAGCGTTCCGACGGTGACCGCTGCGGTGCCCTGAATGTCGTCGTTAAACGAACAAATCTCATTGCGGTAGCGGTTCAGCAGCGGCATGGCATTTTTCTGCGCGAAGTCTTCAAACTGCAGCAGCACGTTCGGCCAGCGGTGTTTCACCGCCTGGATGAAATCGTCGACAAACTGATAATACTCGTCGTCAGTAATACGCGGATTACGCCAGCCCATATACAGCGGATCGTTCAACAACTGCTGGTTGTTGGTGCCTACATCCAGCACCACCGGCAGGGTATATGCCGGGCTGATCCCACCGCAGGCGGTGTAGAGCGAGAGCTTACCGATAGGAATACCCATCCCGCCAATGCCCTGGTCACCAAGGCCTAAAATGCGCTCGCCGTCGGTGACGACAATCACTTTGATGTTGTGATTCGGCACATTTTGCAGAATGTCGTCCATATTGTGGCGGTTCTCATAGGAGATAAACACGCCGCGGGAGCGACGGTAAATTTCCGAGAAGCGTTCACAGGCGGCGCCAACGGTCGGGGTATAGATAACCGGCATCATCTCTTCAAGGTGATTTTCGACCAGACGGTAGAAGAGCGTTTCGTTGGTGTCCTGGATGTTGCGCAGGTAGATGTGTTTGTCGATTTCGGTTTTGAAGCCCTGATACTGAATCCAGGCGCGTTCGGCCTGCTCCTCGATGGTTTCGACTACCGCGGGCAATAATCCTAACAGATTGAAATTGCGACGTTCTTCGAGGCTGAACGCACTGCCTTTATTGAGGAGCGGGAACTCAAGTAAAACGGGGCCTGCATAGGGGATATAAAGAGAACGGTTATTTTTAGGGTTGGGTAACATCTCACTGATCCTTTGTCATCACGGCCCGACCAGGCAGAGCGTGCAGGGCTGGCTGGGTCTTCGGCGGGGCAAAGTATAAAGCAAGTGTTAATAAAAAGGGAAAAAGCGGCGGTTGAGAAAGTAAAAAAAACACCATCTTTTGTTAAAGATGGTGTAGGTCTTTATCGAAACCTCTTTGCCGAAACGGCAGCCTTACGGCGCGGGGTTACTCGGTGCGACGCTTACGGCCTGTCGCATGAATGTGATTCTGCTGGGTTTCTGAATCGCCTTCGATAAGGACTTTTTTCTGGTTGGAGAGCTTGTAGTTCAAGCCGAGGATATGACGTGCCTGACGGTTCGATTTCATTCTGACTCCTTAATCCTGTGAATGGTTTCAAGGTCATTCCCGGTGGATCCGGGCGAAATTTACCCCATAGCGCGGGCAATTACTGTGTCTGCCTGCGTGATTGATACTTGACCATTCTGAATGAAATAGCAACACAAGATGGCGCTTTCAGGAACTCTCCGAGCTTTAACCCTTTGTGCGACCGTCATCACACCGCCATGTCATTGAACTATGCTTGAGGCTTCGCCCTGAGGTTTTTCGTTTTGCTTATCGTGAGGGTTGTCCATGAAAGTTTTAGGTTATGCCGCACAAAATCCCACTACGCCGCTGGCTCCTTTTTCATTTGAACGCCGCGCGCCACGACCGGACGACGTAACGATTGAAGTGCTGTACTGCGGCGTGTGTCACTCCGATCTGCACCAGGCCCGCAACGATTGGGGGTTCAGTACCTATCCGCTGGTTCCAGGACATGAAATTGTTGGACGGGTAACGTCTATAGGTGACAATGTCACTAAATTCAAGCCCGGTGACCTGGCTGCTATCGGTTGCATGGTGGATTCCTGTCGCGTTTGCTCGCCGTGTAAAGAGGGGCTGGAGCAGTATTGCGAAGAGGGGAATACCCAGACTTACAACGGCCACGACCGACATGACCATCAGCCTACCTACGGTGGCTATTCACAGTTCATTCTTGCAAGCCAGGATTTCGTGCTGCACGTGCCGGAGGGGCTTGATTTACAGGGCGCGGCACCGTTGCTGTGCGCCGGAATCACCACCTGGTCTCCGCTGCGTCACTGGAAGATTGGGCCGCACAGCAAAGTGGCGGTGATCGGTCTCGGCGGCCTGGGGCATATGGGCCTGAAGCTGGCGCATGCGCTGGGCGCGGAGGTTACGCTGTTTACGCGATCGCCGGGTAAAGAAGCCGATGCCCGACGCCTGGGTGCGCATAACGTGGTGCTGTCATCCGACGAACAGCAGATGGCGGCGGTGCATAACCAGTTCGACCTGATTATCGACACCGTGCCGTACGAACACGACATTAACCCGTATCTGCCAACGCTTTCGCTGGACGGCACCCTGGTGTTCGTTGGCCTGCTCGGCGATACGCCGGAGTTCAATACCATCCCGATGTTGATCAACCGTCGCTCCATTGCCGGATCGGCGATTGGCGGTATTGCTGAAACCCAGGAGATGCTCAATTTCTGCGCCGAAAAGGGGATCGCCGCCGACGTCGAAGTGATCAATATTCAGGATATCAATCACGCTTACGAGCGAATGCAAAAAAGCGATGTGAAGTACCGCTTTGTGATTGATATGGCATCACTTCAGGCCTGAGTCAGGTCCATGTTCTATACTTATCAGCCCACGGAAAAAAAGGAGTGAAAGATGACTATCCATAAGAAAGGTCAGGCCCATTGGGAAGGCGATCTGAAACGCGGCAAAGGTACCGTTTCCACCGAGAGCGGGGTGCTTAACCAGCAGCCTTATGGCTTTAACACCCGTTTTGAAGGCGCCAAAGGGACCAACCCGGAGGAGCTGATTGCCGCAGCGCATGCGTCCTGCTTCTCTATGGCGCTGTCGCTGATGCTGAGCGAAGCCGGATTTACCGCCACCTCCATCGACACCGAAGCGACCGTTTCGCTTGATAAATCCGACGCCGGATTCTCCATTACTAAAGTAGCGCTGCAAAGCAAAATTGCCGTGCCGGATATCGATCCAGGCACCTTCGATGGCATCATCCAGAAAGCAAAAGCGGGCTGCCCGGTGTCTCAGGTGCTGAAGGCCGAAATTACGCTGGATTATACGCTGAACTGATTTGGCCGATTGCCGGGTGGCGCTCACGCTTACCCGGCCTACTGATGCAAGCAGATTCATGCAAGCGCATGCCCCGAGGGCAGCATAACTTCCACAACCTATCCGGGGTGCCATCGCGTACAACGGTAAAAATGAGTGGCTATGAGTGAAATTAAGACCCTGAGTTCGCAGGAGATTTACAGCAATCAGTGGATGCGGTTGAAAGAGGATCGTATTGAACGCGCCGATGGTTCTCACGGCGTCTATTCCGTTATCGAGAAGCCAGATTTCGCGGTGATCGTGCCGGTGTCAGAAGGCGATATCTGGGTAGTGGAGCAGTACCGCTATCCATTAGGCAAGCGGACGCTTGAGCTGCCGCAGGGGTCGTGGGAGCTGAGCCCTGACGCTGACCCGATTGCCGTTGCCCGCGGAGAGCTGGCGGAAGAAACCGGATTACTGGCAAACAGCATGACGCAAATCGGTTACCAGAAGCTGGCGCAGGGTTATTCCAGTCAGGGCTATCACGTCTGGCTGGCAACGGATTTTGTTGCCACTACGCAAAACCTGGATGCGGAAGAGGTCGGGCTGACCTGCCGCAGGATGGCGGTGGCAGAGTTTGAAGCGCTGATAGCAGAAGGTAAAATCAGCGATGCCACATCAGTCACGGCCTTTTTGTTAGCGAAGCTAAAGGGGTATGTGTGACGTTGTCACCTGCATTTATTGCCCGGTGGCAGCTACGCCTTACCGGGCCTACGGTCCTGTAGGCCTGACAAGCGCAGCGCCATCAGGCAATCCTCAGACAACACCGTGATGCAAATAGCGCAATCGACTCACGCTGAACGCAATCGCCGCACCTGATGCGATAACCGCCGCCCACAAACTCATCCTCACGGCCAGCGCCTCCTGTGTGACAGGATTTGAGGACGCCATCGCCGCCAGCATGACCCCGACAATCGCGGCCCCCAGACACTGGCCGAACGTTCTGACGATCGCCAGCACACCGGAAGCATAGCTGCTGAATTCCCGCGCCACGCTGGACAACATCTCCCTGTTATTCGGGCTCTGGAAACAGCCAAATCCCATGCCGCAAATCAGGCTGCGCAGGCCAATATCCCAGGAAGCAGCGTGTGCAGGCAACATGGCCAGCAGCGCCAGTCCGATAACAAAAACCCCCAGTCCGAGAGTAGAAATCACCGACGGTGAGTATTTGTCCGCCAGCCTTCCCGCATGAGGCGCCACCAGTACAATGCCCACCGGCCATGGCGTGAACAGCAGCGCTGAGGTAAAGGCGCTGTAGCCATAAACGCTCTGGAACAGAAACGGCAGGGCGACAAACGTAATCCCCTGGCTGATAAACGACGCCAGCGACGTCAGTGCAGCAAGGGAAAAGCGCGTAGAGGTGAAGATGACCGGTGGCAGCAAAGGTGCCGCAGCTCGCCGGATGCGCCAGATAAATGCCAGCCCGCTGACCAGCGCCAGTAAACTCCAGCCGTACACGGCGGTATTCAGGGCATGCGTGGTGGCATGAGGCTCTGCAAAGCTGTTCGCCGCCATAATCAGGGAACCTAAAAGCGTGGCGGAAAGCACGGAGCCTGCCGCATCAAACTTCTGTAGTTTCAGGCCAGGCTGATGCGGAATCGCCTTCAACGCCAGCGCAATGGCCACCGAGCCTGGAATTACGTTCACCGCAAAGAGCCATGGCCAGCTGAGCGCGTCCAGCAACGTTCCACCGAGGACGGGGGCGATAGCGGTGCTGGAGGCAATTAACAGTGCGTTCAGGCCAAGGATCCTCCCAAGCAGCCTGCCCGGAAAGACGGATCGCAGTATTGCCGGAGCAATACTCAAGGTTGCAGCCCCGCCAATGCCCTGCAGGATGCGCATCGCAATCAGTATCTCAGCAGACGAAGCCACCGCGCAGCCCAGCGACGCCAGGGTAAAAAGCGTCAGGCCAAAAAGAAAGACTGCGCGAAAGCCAAAGCGCGTGGCCAGCGCCGCGAAAATCGCCAGCGTCATAGCAGCAGAGAGCAGATAGCCATTGGCAAACCAGACAGCAACGGAGGTGGTAACCTGTAAAGCGTGTGCCATCTGCGGCAGAGCGATATTCACCATCGAGCCGTCAAATACTGCCATCAGCGTTGAGGTCATTACCGCGGCCATCGCAAACGCCCGTGCACGCCCAGGCAGGCCGTCATCACCCGGTTGTTCAGAAAAAAGTGTCATCTCAGTGCCTCATCAGAAATTGTCAGAATGGGCAAAGGATAGGCCTGTCAGAAAGAAGGCGGAAGGCACAGCATTGATACAGTATAGTTGCATCAGACGCCTTATCTCTGCGAAAGGAGAATATGATGACCGATCCGGATTTTAACTTGCTGATAGCGCTTGATGCGCTGCTGACGGAAGCCAGCGTCGCCGGGGCCGCGCGGCGGCTGAATTTGAGTACCTCGGCAATGAGCCGCACGCTGGGGCGCTTGCGTGAGGTTACAGGTGACGCTTTGCTGGTGCGAGCGGGGCGAAATATGGTGCTGACGCCTTACGCGCAGGCCACGCGCGACAGAGCAAAAAACGCCGTGCTGGAAGCCCGGGCGGTTCTGCAACCCTCTGCCGACGTTCTCAATCTGGCAGAGCTGCAAAGAACCTTTACCGTCCGCGCGAATGACGGATTTATTGAATCCTTTGGCCCACCGCTGATTGCCGCCCTGGTGGCTGCGGCGCCAGAGGTCTGCCTGCGTTTTGCGCCGAAGCCGGAAAAAACGGCCCGCCATCTGCGTGAAGGCCTGGTGGATTTGGAAATAGGCGTGCTGAGTAACATGGGGCCGGAGATCAGGCTACAGGCACTGTTTCGCGACAGGTTTATTGGTGTGGTTCGGGAAGATCATCCGCTTGCGGCGAAAGAGAAGGTGAGTATCGATGACTATATAGCTTGGGGACATGTGGTGGCTTCACGCCGCGGCCAGCCGCAGGGCCCCGTGGATGACGCGCTCGCCGAACTGGGGCTACGGCGGAAGATTGTCAGCGTGGTGCCGGGGTTTCCCTCCGCGCTTGCGGTGGCGCAGGCCTCCGATCTGATTGCGCTGGTTCCGGCTTCATTTTTACGCCGGACGGCGATGCCGCTGCATCTCTTTGAGCTACCTTTTAAAACCCGCACCATTACCGTTTCGCAGATGTGGCATCCACGTATGGAAAAGGATCCGGCGCATCGCTGGCTAAGGCAAACGGTACTGGCTGTCTGTCAGGGGGAATATCCTTCTTAACCATATTTTGCGCTGCATCGCAGCGCTGAACGGGCTGATTCGCATTGTGAATGCCGTTGTGCCAGGCTTTTTCATTGCGGAGCAACGGCTCCGCTTATGCACCGGCAGGTACTGCGAATGGTCGATTTTATTGCGCATATGTTGGCTGATACGCCCGTCTGGGTGTACGTGCTGTTTGTGTTTTTACTGCTGCGCGGCATAAAAGCGCGCCAGCCCGCGACGGTTACGCTGGAAAGGCTGGCTCTCATTCCTCTGATATTTATCGTCTGGGATCTCTACGATCTGGTGGTTTACCGGCATCTGACGCCGGGTATTGTGGCGCTTTGGGTCGTCGGGCTGTTGGCTGGCGTGGTGCTGGGCTTCTGGCTGATTCGGCCTGAACGCGTGAGCCGGGCGACGCTGCCGCGGGCCATTAACCGCCAGGCCGACTATTCGGCGCTGCCGCTGATGATGATTGCCTTTGCCATTAAATATGTTTTCGGGGTGCTGACAGCGGTTTCACCACAGACGATGCAGCAACCTGCGGTTAGCGCCGCGGCGGTGATTGCGGGCAGTATTTTTGCCGGAAGCTTTGTTGGGAAGTTTACGCGCTATTTGCAGTGCTACTTTTCCCCGGTACGTTCGCTGAATTAAGACGATCCTTCCTCCAACGGGCTGGCAATATTCAGGTAGCAGACCAGATGCCTGGGATATCAGCACAACGTTTTCTCCAGTGTCGGTGACCAGCTATCTTCTTTTTTTCGTTTTTTCAGCAATATTTCGCAATCTCATTCGTCTACCTCAGTACGCAACGTAATGAGGAAAAAACCATGAGAGATTTTGATATGCATGAACACCGTCGTGGGCACGGCTTTGGCAGCCACCGGATGGCAAAACCGCTGGTCATTGGCGCGGTGATTGTGGCGGTCCTGGGGCTGCTGGTGATGTCCCTGTGGAATGCGCTGCTGCCCGCGCTTGTTGGCGTGAAAGCCATCGGTTTCTGGCAGGCGTTAGGGCTGCTGGTTCTGTGCCGAATTCTGTTTGGCGGTCTCGGCTTCCGTCCGGGCATGTTCGGCATGCGCCGCCGTATGCACGAGCGCTGGATGCAGATGACGCCGGAACAGCGTGAGGCGTTTATGCAGCACCGTCGTGAAGGATTTGGTCGTCGCGGTCATCATCACCATGACCACTGCGGCTGGCGCGGCCGTCGTGATGAACGCATGGATCCTCGTCCGGCGCCGGATGCTTCGACAACGGACACACCCGACAGCGAGCCACGCGGATGAAATCTGACGTGACAGGGGATTCACTGCTTGTCTCGGCGCTCAACGCCTGTCGTTCGCGGCTCACGGCATTTATCCGTGGACGAACGGCGGGGCGTGAAGATGCCGACGACGTTTTGCAGGAGATCACCTGGCAACTGATAAAGGTCGAACAGCCGGTGGAGAACATCGCCGCCTGGCTGTTTCGCGCCGCCCGCAATGAGCTGACGGACAGGTCGCGCAAAAAAAAGGAATTGCCGCTGTCATCCTTCTTTACGGCAGATGAAGAAGGGGATTATCCGGAGGATGAGCTGGCCGAAACGCTGTTTGGCGTGGCGCAGACCCCGGAAGAGGATTACCTGAAGTCGCTGCTCTGGGAAGAGCTCAACGATGCGCTGGCGGAGCTGCCTGACGCGCAGCGAGAAGTGTTTGAGCGCACCGAACTTGAAGGACTGAGTTATAAAGCGCTGGCAGAAGAAACCGGCGACAGCGTGCAGGCGCTATTGTCCCGTAAGCATAAGGCCGTGCTTTATCTTCGTACTCGCCTGCGTAGCGTGTATGACGACTTAATTGCCTGATGGCGCTCCGCTTATCAGGCCTACAAACATGTAGGCCCGCGCCCGCGGAGCGCCGCCCGTACATTCAATCAGCTTCCCCAGCGGCTCTTCAGATAGTTCACTGCCTGTTGGGCCTGCGGCTGATTCAGATTGTTTTCACGGAACAGAATCGTGCCGCTGATTTCCGGCAGCGTATCGTTGAGATCGAGCTGTTTTTTCAGCTCCGGCACGCCGCCCTGAACGCTCCAGTCTGGCTCATTTCTTGACGGCTCGCCGACTTTATACAGCGCCACCCCAATATAAAGCCGGGTGTGCGTTGGCTTGACGACGTTAGCCCACCATTTTGCCAGCACGTCATAGCGGGCGGCATCGCGGGCAAACGGCCAGTAAACCTGCGGCGCGATGTAGTCCAGCAATCCCTTTTGCACCCACAAGCGCGTGTCAGCGAATGATTCATCATATGCCGCAGCCCCTCGCGTATCGGAACCCGCCGGATCGTGCGAACGGTTACGCCACACGCCTGCCGGGCTGACGCCAAACTGCACGTTTGGATTGAGCTGTTTAATCGTACGGTAGACCTGCGCAATCAGCTCTTCCGTATTTTTCCGCCGCCAGTCGGCTTTCGACGCAAAGCCCTGACCGTAGGCGCGGAAGGTCTGAGTATCGTTGAGCATCGAACCGGGCGATTCGGTATAGAAATAGTCATCGAACTGCACGCCATCGACCGGGTAACGCGCCACGACTTCGGCCACGATACTGGTTATCCAGTCGCGGGCTTCCGGGATACCTGGATCAATAACATAGCGATCGCCAGAAGTGCGGATCCAGTCGCGATGCGTTACGAATACGCTTGCCGGATGGAGGGAACTCGTACCGTTGAGCGCGGCGGTAGTAGTAGATTTAATGTTCGTCGACACGCGATATGGGTTAAACCACGCGTGGACTTTCATCCCGCGCTTGTGTGCCTCATCGAGCATAAACATCAGCGGATCGTAGCCGGGATCCTGGCCAATTGTGCCGGTCAGCATATCCGACCACGGCAGAATTTTTGACGGCCAGAGGGCGGTGCCGTCCGGCTTCACCTGGAAGAACACGGTATTGATGCCAAGGCGCTGCAGGTTATCCAGCTTGTCGGTCAGCGCCTGCTTTTGCATGCGGACACGGGTGGCCGGATCGCTGACGTTCACTGACGGGATCGGCGGCCAGTCGAGGCGGGATACCGTCGTCAGCCAGACGCCACGCACTGGCTGGTGGTCTGATGAAGACGAATCTGGCAATGGATGTTTGGCAATCGGCGGTAGCGGCGTTACCAGCGATTTGGGTTGTTTTGAGCCACAGCTGGCGAGCACCAGCGCGGTGGCTATCAGAAGGCCAGCGCGGGTGAATCGGGCGGCTAACGGGAGTCGACGTGAGCTGATGATGGTGTCCCTACAGGTATCAGGCATTAACGAAGAACGTCATTTTCGTCCTCTTCTCCAGCCAGAGCAACAGATCTTCGTGCGGTTCTCAGCGCGGCTCTTTCTCTGGTAGCGATTTTTCTGCACCCTGCGGATAGTGCGGATTATTATTTAGCCAGGTTAACGCCATCTTACGCTGCTCTTCGGTCACCACGCCGTCGGGCTGGCCATCAATCCCGTAACGCAGAGAGCTGTTTGCCAGCGCCAGCTGATAAGGAATGGTACGCGTATAGCGCTTCAGGGCTTTACCAATGTCCAGCCCCGAAAAATCAATTTGTCGCTTTTCGGCATCGGCAATCAGGTCCTGCATAATGCCCGTTTTCATCGGCTTGAGCGGTTCCTGCGCAAAGAGCAGAGGCCAGCTCTCACGCAGCATCCTGGCGCGTTGGTTTTTGTCCAAAGTCAGTATCCATCGTTACGGTTTGTCTTTATCAGTATTAAACATAGTGAGACCTGGCGTTTTGTGCTGACAATCGAAAACGGTAATGCGCAAAATCGCTTAGGCTACAAACAGTATCGGACGGTCACGCGGAAAACTTAGGGAAAATCAATGGAAAGGGATGTTGATAATCGAATTGAGCAGGCCAATGCGCGGGAACGCCACCAGTACCGCTATCATCGTTGGATATTCAGAGGGCTCTTGTGGGCCTCCGTAGCCTGGATGATAGGGGACTTATACCGTCATTCCTGCCAGTTGTTACGAAGAGCGGCTTCTAACAGCGTGTCCAGCAGACCGGGGAAACGGGCGTCTAAATCTTCCCGGCGCAGTGAAATCAGATTTTCCCGCCCCTGAGGGCGCTGCCAGATAACGCCGCTGTCGCGCAACACGCGCCAGTGGTGAGTCATGGTCGATTTCGCCACGTCCTGGCGCAGGGCGCCGCAGCTCAGTTCGCTGCCGTCGGCCAGGGTTTTCACTATCTCCAGACGCAGTGCATTCCCGAGCGCAAAGAGCACATTTTCGAGGCGAATCTGTTCACGTTCCGGATGGTTGGCGATCATACTGTTCCTGTGTCTGCATAGCGGGCGCTGGTGGGCGGTAATATACCGAAAGCCCTGAATGAAAGCCACGCGCGTTCCCGCCGTTTCATCGATACCTGTGATAGGTAATATAGTTCGAATATACTCGTACAGTTGTACTATTATTGACAGCGTTAAAAGCAGGGCGGCGAATACCCGTCGCTCACTGACAGTCAACAGACTAAGGACGCATCATGCCCCGACCCATCCCTCTCGAACGTTATCGCAACATCGGTATCTCCGCGCATATCGATGCCGGTAAAACAACCACCACCGAGCGCATTCTGTTTTACACCGGAATGAGCCACAAATTGGGTGAAGTACACGATGGCGCGGCAACAACTGACTGGATGGCGCAGGAGCAGGAGCGCGGCATTACGATCACTTCCGCCGCGGTCAGCACTTTCTGGCCGGGTATGGACAGTAATTTTGAACCGCACCGGATTAACATTATCGACACCCCGGGCCACGTAGATTTCACCATTGAGGTGGAGCGTTCTATGCGCGTGCTCGACGGCGCGGTGATGGTTTATGACGCCGTCGGCGGCGTGCAGCCGCAGTCGGAAACCGTCTGGCGACAGGCCAATAAATATCACGTTCCACGACTGGCGTTCGTCAACAAGATGGACCGCCAGGGAGCGGATTTCTTCCGCGTGGTGCAGATGATGAAGGACCGCCTGAAGGCCAATCCGGTGCCGATTGTGATTCCCGTCGGCGCGGAAGAGCATTTCTCCGGCGTGATTGATCTCATTAAGATGCGCGAGATCCACTGGAACGATGCCACTCAGGGCATGACGTTCAGCTACGGGCCTGTCCCGGAAACGTTGCTGACAACCGCGCAGGAGTGGCGCGAGAAAATGGTCTCCGCAGCGGCAGAAGCCAGCGACGCGCTGATGGATAAATATCTGGAGACGGGCGATCTCAGCGAAAGTGAGATCGTCGCCGGTCTGCGGATCCGTACGGTTTCCGGGGAAATCCAGCCGATGCTTTGCGGCAGCGCGTTTAAAAACAAAGGCGTACAGCGCATGCTCGATGCGGTGGTTGAGTTTATGCCGTCACCGCTCGACGTGCCGGCTATCGACGGGGTGGATGAAAAAGGCCAACCGGCGGAGCGTCATCCGAGTGATGATGAACCATTCTCGGCGCTGGCGTTCAAGCTGATGACCGATCCATACGTAGGCCAGCTGACCTTTATTCGCGTCTATTCTGGCGTACTGCGCAAAGGTGACGCCGTGTATAACCCGGTTAAAGGTAAAAAGGAGCGAATCGGACGCATCGTGCAGATGCATGCCAACGACAGGCATGAGGTCGACGAGCTGCGCGCCGGGGATATCGCCGCCTGCGTGGGGCTGAAGGACGTTACCACCGGGGATACGTTGAGCGATCCGGACAAGGTGATTACGCTTGAGCGCATGGAGTTTCCGGAGCCGGTAATTTCACTCGCCATCGAGCCGAAAACCAAGGCGGACCAGGAGAAAATGGGTATCGCGTTGCAGCGCCTGGCGTCGGAAGATCCGTCGTTCCGCCTGCATACGGATGACGAGTCTGGCCAGACGATCATTTCCGGTATGGGTGAGCTGCACCTCGACATTATCGTCGACCGCATGAAGCGTGAGTTTGGCGTGGAGGCCAACATTGGCCGACCACAGGTGACGTACCGCGAGACGATCCGCAAAGCGGTGAATGAGATCGAAGGCAAGTTTGTGCGTCAGTCCGGCGGGAAAGGGCAGTACGGTCACGTTGTGCTCTCTCTCGAACCGCTGGAGCCGGGAAGCGGCTTCAAATTTGAGGATGCCACCAAGGGCGGCGTGGTGCCGCGCGAGTATATTCCTTCGGTGGAAAAAGGGCTGCGTGAAGCCATGAACACCGGTGTGCTGGCGGGCTATCCTGTCGTGGATGTGAAGGCGACGCTGACGTTTGGTTCTTATCATGACGTCGACTCGTCGGAAATGGCGTTTCGCATGGCGGCTATCTTTGGCTTTAAAGAGGGCGCGCGACGGGCAGATCCGATAATTCTTGAACCGGTAATGCACGTCGAAGTGGAAACGCCGGAGGAGTACGCCGGGAACATTATGGGCGATCTCTCTTCCCGTCGCGGCATGGTGCAGGGCATGGAGGAGCGCTTTGGCAGTCAGATCATCCGTGCTGACGTGCCATTGGCCGAAATGTTTGGTTATTCCACAACGCTGCGTTCGATGTCGCAGGGGCGGGCAACTTACAGCATGGAGTTCCATCACTACGCAGAAGCGCCACGCAACGTGGCGGACGAGATCATCGCCCGACGCGCTAAGTCATAATCAACACGGCAGCGTTCCGCAAGGAGCCTGCCGTTATTTTGGCTATCGTTACATCAACCGCCAGCCTCTGAAAATGACGTAAAGGGCGGGGCAGAGCCACTGCGTATTGCGCATCGCTTGCTGAGTCAGTAAGGTGTGCGCAAATTCATAAGCGACCAGGACCGACAATGACCGCCCAGCCTTCGAAAGATCCGTTACATGGCATCACGCTTGAAGCGTTACTCACGACGCTGGTTGAGCGTTACGGTTGGGCAGAGCTGGCAAAGCATGTCAACATCAACTGCTTTAAAAGCGACCCGAGCATCAAATCAAGCCTGAAATTTCTTCGCCGCACGCCATGGGCCCGCAAAGAAGTTGAAGCGCTCTATATCGATTCGCTGCAGGATGTGCAGCATGCAGAAACAGCCCCGGCTGATAATCCGTGGGCAAACTGGCAGAGCAAAAAGCCCTCAGAGCGCTGAGACCGACAACAAAGACTTCGCAGTCCCCTTCAGACGCCTGTCCCAACGCTCCCAAAAGAAATGAAATCCGTTCACCGATTCTCTGCCTGACTGGGCGGAGAAACGTCCTGCGCGGATGACATCTCAGCAATTAACTGTTAATTTATCTATTCACACATCTATTCATAAAGCGATTCGCATCATGATAAATCGATCCGATACGATCTGCCAGTTACTGCGCCAGGGGCCCATGCCTGCAAGGAAACTTATTGATATAATTGGCATTAGTCAGCCGACGTTGTCTCGTACCCTAAGAACACTCGGTGATGATATTGTTCGGATCGGCTCAGGTCCATCTATTCAATATGCGTTACGCGATGCTTTTCGTGGGTTCAGTTCTGCCCCTGTTTATCGCATATCCGAAACAGGCCAGATAAAACCGCTGGGCAAACTCATTCCGGTTTATCCGGACGGATTTGTCATGGAGCAGGATGACAAAATATGCCTCCATAGCGACGGCCTGCCATGGTGGCTATTTGATATGCGACCGCAGGGATATCTTGGAAGAGCTTATGCATCAACCTATTCAGCCGGGCTTGGCTTATCTTCTAATCCTGAAAACTGGACCGATTCGGATGTGATCAGAGCTTTGTTGTCTCATGGACACGACGCCGTAGGAAATCTGTTGATAGGAGAACAGGCAAGAAATCAGTTCGTGGATATGCCAACTCCCAGCCCCGTTGACCGCGCGACAACTTATCCTATGCTGGCGCGGGCTGTCAGCTCTGGCGAGGTGCCAGGTTCATCTGCCGGCGGTGAGCAACCAAAATTTTGCACTTATACAGAGCGTGGCCATGTGCTGGTGAAATTCACGGCTCTGGACGATAACCCCGTGAGCGAGCGCTGGCGCGATCTGCTACTGGCCGAGCATCTTGCCTTAAAAGTACTCGGTGTAGAAACAGAAGTGTTTGATTTTGAAGGACAGCGTTTCCTCGAGATCCCCCGGTTCGACCGTGCTGGCCAACTGGGCCGCATTGGTCTCTTTTCTTTGCGGGCGCTGGAGGCGGAATTTGTCGGGCGGGCGAGGGACCCATGGCCCATTCTGGTTAATGAGCTGGTTAAGCAGGGTTGTGTTCATCCTGATGCCGCCGTTGGCACGGCGCGGCTTTGGGCATTTGGGGGGCTGATCGGCAATACCGACATGCACCACGGTAATTTATCGTTCATCAGCGGTCATGGTCGTCCATACCAGCTTGCGCCAGCCTATGACATTCTGCCGATGGGTTTTGCCCCTAAATCGGGTGGTGAAATTGTGAATACGCTTCGGCCAGCGACGCTGCTTGAGGTGATTAGTGGGGAGATCTGGCGAGAAGCGCTCGAATTAGCCGAGAGCTTTTTGGCGTTAGCCCGTGACAGTAACCGCCTGTCTGCAAATTTTGCCCCTTGTCTTGTGGCGTTACGCAGCCATCTTGATGAAGCAAAGTCACGCATATCACGCCTGGAGTAATATCGCCGAGGTTAAGCTTTGCCAAAAGAATGTGCAGCCTCTGTGTTAAAGCGGTTTTTTTGTTTCTGCGATGGATTAAATAAAAAAACGCCCGATGAGGATCATCAGGCGTCGTCAGCTCTGTGGTCAGGTCTTAGCGGCGAGACGTCTTACTGGTATGAGTAATAAAAATCATCTCCGGCCAGTTGCCTTGCCAGCGGCAAGAGCTCCGGCTTGACGCCGGCAATCTGAATAAACTTGCCCCCGTTCCGATAAATTTGAAGTTGTTCCTGATTCTCTGGTTTAGCGATAAGTTCGTCCATCTCATACATTATGCCGTCGCATCCCCTGATAATGTGGTTATCTGTTCTGTCGAGACTGCATCCATCGATAACAATGCTACATCCCCGGGATTTCAGGTTCTTGATATTGGTTTTCAGATGTCGGCCCAGTGACGCCTTTTGTTCAGGAATGATGTGCAGGAGTATGGGGTTTGTGAGCTGTTTGAAGTTGATAATTCTGTCCAATAATTCCGGCAGGTCGGGGTAGGCGAGCCACTCATCGGTAATACTGAGCATCACGGGCGTAATTTCCAGTAAATCCATTCTGATTATCTCCTGCAGCAGCCGCAGGTTGAGTACCAGCTCCAGCCCGGTTGCTTCGAGAGTATTTATTTTTGTGCACAGCGCATCCAGTTCGACGCTGCATATCACGCGTTTACCACTCTGGCTATCGAGCCAGTAGTGGAAATCTTTGATGAGCGGGGTCGGATGGAGGAGGCGCTCAAGCAATTCGCTTTGCCCTACAGGGGCGTTAACGGAAAGCGGTATTGTCATTTTCAGGCTCCCGGAATAAACGGTAATTCAGAGTCAAAAATCAGCGTCGCGGCGCCTCGCCAGGTTGAGCCTAAATGTTCGACCATCAGAGCACTGGCCGGTTCACCGACGGTAAAATCAACGCTGCCAATTGTATTGACGTAGCTCACGGGTTCGATAACCGTTCCCACCACACCTCCCCGATATAGCGGAATGAAGGTATCCACAACGTCCCCCCCGGTCTCTCTGATACGCATTCCAGGAATAGTAAGGTTAACCAGCACAGGGACTTTTTCCGTTGAGCCATCCTTTTGCAGGGCGCAGGTGTTGAGGACACTGTGGGTGCATTCCACACTAAGGCTGAGCGGGGACGATGCCACTACAGTGAAGTTCCCGCGACCGCTGAGCTTGAAATCGGGGGCGCCGCCGTGATTCCAGTTGTCCCAGCCTCCCGGTGGTTGCAGGCTGATACGGGTGTTACCCAGTGTGCCAACTCTTAGCTCATGCTCAATGGTTGCTTCAATATTGATGCGCAGAACATTATCGCTGTAATCACCCTCACCCAGATCAATATCCATACCGCGACCAACCGAATATTCAATGGAGCCGCGAAAAGTACCGTTAGGCATAGTCATCGGGCTCGGACTACGGAGCTGGTAACCGATTGAAATTCTATCAATAGTGACATCATTACGAACAATATTAAGAATATTTTTGGTACAAACAGAACTGCTTGCTTCAGGGTGACTCCAGGCCAGATGATAAACATTCGTCGATACTGCGCCATTGTTACCGGAGCATGCCCCTTCCGGGTTGGCGCTGGCCCCCTGAAAGTCAGAGGTGGCCCAACTGACCTCCGGGCGGAAAAAGCGCTGAGCAAGCAAATTCAGGCGAAATTCAACAGTAACCCAGCGGCCAGATTCCCGGTGAAAAAGGTGCACCTCGCGCCACTCCGAACGGACTTTTTGATAGGAGTGCAGGCGCTTATCGGCGAGATTAGTGCTATCGATAACACGATTATTAACCATCAACCCGGTCAGAATGGAAAACCTTCCAGAAGCGCATGGATAAGTGGCGCAATGTCCGCTTTGCGGCGTATCGTTCTTAAAGTTATCGTAATCTGGGTTGTGTGCTGAAGGCCGGAAGGAGGCTGAAATAGTCAAATCCTCGGCGCTGGCACAGGCTGAAAGTGCGCCTAAAACACAGAGGGCACTAAATAGTGTTTTAATTTTTTTCATCAAGTATTCTCACTCTATTACAGTGTGTAATACACAAACGGCAAGTGATTTGGGGGAGTGCGTCCTATCATAAAGATCTCTCTTATAACGGAAACAAGACCACTCTCAAAAAAACGCTTTTAACTGTTTTTTGGCAAAAATCAATAAATAATAAAAAAATGTTATTTCATTGTTATGTTATTGGTTGTGGTTGAATTTTTATTTTTCCCTCTGAATTTTTTGAGAGTGGTCTTGTATGAGATCATTCTTGTCTTGATGCATATTAGCTTTCGTTAATTACGTGCCTCTTTTTCATACGTCAGGTCTGAGACAGGCACTTCAGCGTGTGAGGAAACTATGTTAAGAGTAACAGCTCTCATTTGTTTAATGAGTATTACCTGGGCGGCAAATTCTGCTCCCGTATTAAATGTTGGTGCTATGTACGAAATAGTCGATGGCGATAGAAGCACGCAACTCAAGCGTGTGCGTAATAATGGTGATAGCACCGCCTTTGTACGAGTAGAAGTCCGTGAAGTGACTTACAGCCCTGATGGTAAAAAACAGGAAACCCGCATCGATGCGCAGGATGCAGCGAAAAGTAATATTGACGGGCTTATTTTCACCCCGGGAAGGATGATTATTCCGGCCAAAGGGATGCAGTCTGGCCGTCTGGTTGTTACCGGCAATCGTGACCGTGAACGCTACTATCGCGTACGTTTTATTCCGGTCATGCCGAAAGATAAAAATGAATTTGGACAGTCGCAGAAAGAATTCGACGAATATTCTGCGAAAGTGAATGCCGGTATCAGTGTGCTAACGGGATATGGTGTGATGGTTATTGTGCACCCTAAAAACCCGCAGTATAAAACGGTATTTGAAACACAGGGTAATAAAATTATTGTTCATAACAAGGGCAATAGCAGTGTTAGCCTGGAAGATATTAAACAGTGTAAATCGGAGAAGTGCTCTGATCCCGTTTATACCATTGTTCGACCTGGCTCTCGCTATGAGCTGAAAAAAGAGATCAACGCCGTCACGCAATTTACGTTGCTTGAAGGCAAAAAGAAAACGCCGAAGTCTTTCGGATAACCCCGTCCTGTAAAGTTAAGGAATGATGATGAACTTTAAAACAACCGTAATGGCAGCAGTATTTGCAACTACCATGACCACCGCAGTTACGCCAGCAATGGCCGCTGACCCGTCAACGCTGACTTTTGACCTGGCAGCGACCATTCCAGTGGAGCGTTATTACGTGGTATTCAGCGACCCTTCTTTTTCTGGCGTCACGCATACCATGCCGTGGAATAACTATACGGAAACGCTGGAAAACGTGAGCACCTACCTGAAGGCGAAAAACACCTCCGGCAAGATCACGGCTCACCTGAGTGCAGCACCACAGCTTGTTCACACCACTGAACCGTTAAAGATTATTCCGCTGGATATCAAAATTAACTCCGTGACCCTGCCTGTGGGGTCTGGTACCCCGGCTGAAATTCTGTCTGCAGCGGAAACAGCGGAGCAGACATTGCCTCTGGTGGTGAGTCCAGGGACAGTATCAGCTTATGATGCGGGTGCTTACGAGGGTACGATCAATATGGTGTTTGACTACGAGATCTAACCCTTTTGCAGAGTTAAGGGCACGTTGTGCCCTTTTTTAATCTGGATGAATCTATGTCATTTCCTTGTAAAAATCAGCTGGCTCTGGCTGTGGCTATGGTGCTGACGTCGCTGTCGTGTGCTGCAATGCCCATGGACGATCTTTTTATGCAGGCAGATAATCTGCCTGAAGGATTTAGTGATCATATTTTCGGGGCGCCGCTCATTTCCAGAGTAGAACTGGATGGCCAGTACCTGGGGGACGCCACTATTTTACTGTCTCGCGCTAAAACGGTACAACTGGCGAATTTCACCGAAACTCAGAACAGTACAATATCATCCGCCATCCGTGGCCAGTGGGCGAAAGCGCTGGGTGATGCTTTTCCTTTAGGTAAGTGCGAAAGCGACTGCCCGCGAGACTTACAAAGCCTGTACTACAGCCTCAGCGCTGCCACGCTTTATATTGTCACGACGGCGGCCAAAGAGCCTAAAGGAAAAGCCAGAACCATCGCGCTGCCGGAAGAGGGTAGCCTTGGGATGATTCTGCGTAACCAAATGAACCTGGCCGGCGGGGAGCTTCAGCCCTGGTCCGGTTATCAAAACCTGCAGCTGGAAAGCAGTATCGGTCACTGGACCGGGCGGGCCAGCAGCCAGATTAGCCGCAGCGATCTGAAAGAGAGCGAGACCCAGGCGCGCATCAGCTCACTCTATTTGCAGCGCGAATTTCCGCATCATGCGGTACGTACCGGGTTATTTTTGCCGGATACGCAGGGTATTTTACGCCAGCCGGTTATGCCGGGGCGTAACAGCCAGAAAACGCTGGTTGGGGCAATGCTGAGCAGCTCCGATACGTTGCTGGAAACATCAGCGAGCGCCAGCCTTTACCCCATCTATATTACGGCGAACCGTGAGTCCGTTGCGGAGATCTATCGCGACGGGGTGCTCATCAATAGCCAGCCGGTGGATACCGGAATGCAGCAGCTGGACACGACGGTTCTGCCGCCGGGCATTTATGGCATTGAAGTCCGCCTGCTTGAGGATGGCCAGGAGGTTAGCCGTACGGAAGAGACAGTCTATAAGCCAGGTCACTGGAAGAACCCGGATCGCCGTCTGAACTACAATCTTTTCGGCGGTGTGGAAAAAGAACTGGGTAACCAGGAGCGTGATGAAGGTGAGAATAAAGCGGCGCTGGGTGCCAGTGCGAACTATTTGCTGACGCCGAGAGTCGTCCTTGGCGGCGCCGTACAGCGCAATGCACAGACGGATCAGATTGGTGCCTCAGCGGATATCCAGATGAATGACGCCACCCGTTTTTATGGCAGCGTGGGGACCAGTAACGACTGGGGAGCGCGCTACGATGCGCAGCTTAACTGGCAGTTTATGCCGCAAACCAGCCTGCTGTTGAATCACAGCCAAAGCTGGTATCAGTCAGAAGAGAGCCTGTGTTCAGCGACAAATTGTGACTTTAATCGTCAGCAGAATAGCGGCGTAACGCTGAACCATCGCTTCAGCAATGGCGACACGGTCTCCTTGCGGGGCGCTCATAGTAATAAACAGAGTGGTCTCGGGTTAGATGCCAGCTGGCGCTCCCGTTTTAAAGTTAAAAATACCCCCGTCAGCGTGACAGTGAATGGTTTTGACCGCCCATATAGCCAATATAGCGGAAAGCGTAATCGGGGAATGAATGTGAATTTTTCTTTCTCCTTGGGTGAAAGCAACCGGGCAGTGAATGCCAGCCTGGGAAGCCGAAACGACAGCCGCGGGGGCAGAGATTATTTCGCCAGCGCAGGCGTAACGCAGAGATTTGAAAGCGGGCCGGTTAAACATGCCAGCGTGGGTGCCATTGCGGATAAGTATGGTGTGGGCGGAAATGTGTATGCTGAATTTGACCATCGTTATGCCAGCGGTTCGGTATTTGCCCAGCAATCGACGTTAAATCAGAAGATGAGTGGTGGCATGAATATGAACAATACGCTTGCCATCGGCGGGGGGAAAATTTCCGTCAGCCATAGCCCCGAAAGCTGGGCCAGCCATACGGGAATGATTGTTGATGTTGAAAGCGATGACCCGAATGTGAAGCTGAAAGCCTGGGATAACAATGGCATGAGCAGCACTCTGCACGCCGGTCGTAATTTTGTACCCGTCAGTGCCTGGAAATCCGGGCAAATTCAGGTGGATTTCGACGGTAACGATGCGCCGCCAATGAAGATCTGGCCAGCTGAATTACCTTATCACCTCAATAAAGGCGGAGTAGCCTACAATAGCGTACGCGTGATGAGCACGGTAACGGTGGTCGGCCGTCTGGTTGACGGGAAAGGTGAACCGGTATCCGGTGTTAAACTGGCTAACCATGCAGGTTATGGTATATCTGAACACGATGGTTTCTTTGTGACCGACATGCATCAGAAAAACCGTGAACTGACGATTCATCATAAAGAAGGAAAATCGTGTACGGTTAAGTTAGATAATGCCCGGTTTAAGCAGGAAAATGGCACGCTTATGGTCGGCGATATTAGCTGCAATACAGGTGCAGAAAGCTAACATTACTCTATAAATAAGAAGCGGCAGTATATCTGCCGCGGATGCTTTCATGGGAAAAGTGATTATGAGTGTAAATAAATCGAGCCAGGTTCGCATTGTCACATTGGATGACCATGCGATTTTGCTGCATGGTATGAACGATATGCTGAGTCGGGAACCGGATTTTCATCTGGTTGGCAGCTACAGCAGCAGCCGACAGCTGCTTCCTGCGTTACAGAAAATGGACGTGGATGTTGCGGTGGTTGACTACGCGCTCGCCCCGGATGATATGGATGGTCTTAATCTGCTGAAAACATTGCAGATCCATTTTCCGTCACTCGTTGTGTTGGTTATTTCTGCTCTGTATAACAGCGCGACGGTTGCTCTGGCGCTGCGCAGCGGTGCGAAAGGGTTTATCGGTAAAAACGGGCCGATGAATGAGCTGATCCACGCTGTTCGGGTCGTCAGCAGTGGGAAAGTCTATATTGAACCAGAAATGGCGCTTCAGCTCGCACAATTGCAGGACACCACGCAATTTATGAATGGCCGTGAAAGCCACAGTACCGAAACGGTACAGGAGGCCGTAAAACTCTCTGTACTTTCACCTAAAGAGCAGGAGGTGATTCGCTGCTTTATGGAAGGGATGACGGTGACGGACATCGCGAGTAAATTTAACCGCAGTATCAAAACTATTAGTGGGCAAAAACAAACGGCCTTACGTAAACTGGGACTCAAAGCCGATCACGAGCTGTTTCTCATCCGCGACACGCTGAAATAAGCGCCCGCCAACTCACGAAATCATCAGTAAAATTATGTCATTGCCTGTCCAGTCATGGAGACAGGCAAATTAATGGCGCAGATGGATAACAAAATTTTATCCCTGTGCCCCCCCGTGAAATCCTCGCCCTGAAATATCACCCACACCGATATCCTAATGTCGCTGACGCCGTAACGTCGAATTGCCATTAAGAAACGCAAAATATTCCCGATAAATGACCCGATACGAAAGAGATTTATCTGGCAAAAAAGGATGCTGCGAGAAAATGGAGTATACCAATCCGGAACACACAGCCGGCAGTGGAGCGTTTTATTACCGGGTTCGGCGACCGCCTGAGCGATCGCCGTTAAGCGCGAGCCGTTACGCAGAATTCCGGGCGACCACTATCTTACATTTCCGATTCCCACCCCCTGAGTGCGATTGTCCAGGCGTCAATTTGTGCCGGAGTAGGGGGATTTCCCTCCCGAAGGGTATCTTCAATTTCTTTTGCATGACGTGCCAGTGGCATGAGCTGATAGAGATTCGCCACCCCGTTTAAACGGTGTACGTAATGCACCATCCAGCGTATATCGTGCTTTTCCGCTGCGGCACAAAAATGACGAATATCATCAGCAATGTACTGCCGGGGGTCATCCAGCGTCACTTCGGGTAAAGCGGCCGGTCGTTCGCTGTACAGCGGCTGACACCAGCGAGCCAGCATCTCGCTGAGGGCATAAATTGAAAGTGGCTTAGACAGCCACGCATCCATCCCGCTGTCACGGCACTGCTGCTGATGTTCCGGGCCGCTCAGCGCCGAGATGGCAACAATGGGAGTCGCCTGTCGTACGGTTATATTTTCAAACTCCCGTACCCGTTTAGCGACTTCATAACCGTCTATGTCCGGCAGGTTGCAATCCAGCAGGATGACGTCAAAATAATTTTCATCTTCAAGCAGTGCTAATGCGCTGGCGCCATCTCCGACGAGTTCATATTGACAGTTAAGGGCATCGAGCTGTGCTGCCAGCATTTTCTGGTTAGCAGGGTGATCCTCCACGACCAGGACGCAGGTGTCAGGGCTAAAGTGCCGGAGTGTTTCGATTGTTTGACTCTCGACGGGGGCTTCACAAAACGTTACCGGCAACTCTACACGAAAGACAGAACCCACCCCGGGCTCGCTCTGGCAGATAAGCGCTCCGCCAGCCAGTGACACCAGTTCATGACAGATATACAGCCCGAGACCGCTGCCGTCGTAGCGGCGTGTGGTGGCGTTGTCAGCCTGCGTCCAGGCTTCGAAGAGGGTACGCCGCGCTTGGGGGGAGATCCCAATGCCGGTATCGGCAACCTCAATGTGCAATATCGGATCGCCTTTTGCCGACAGATGCTGTTGCACATCGAGTGAAACGCACCCGTGGTCCGTGAATCTGATGGCATTTGCCAGCAGATTACCAATCACCTGCCGTATTCGATGCTCATCCGCAACGATCCACTGTTCCCGCAGGACAGGAGGAAGGCTGGCGCTAATCTGTAGTCCTTTCCGGTGCGCCAGCGGGTGATAAATGGCCTCCAGCTCTTCAATCATCTTACGTAGCAGAAAGCAGTGATTGTCCAGTTTTAGCTGATTTTGCGCCAGTTTGCAGTGGTCGAGAATGTCATTCAGCAAACCCTGCAGATTCTTAGAGGATGAGAGCGCCAGCTCCAGATACTCTTCTCGCTGTTGGGCGGCGGCAGGCAGGCGAAGCAGTTCAAGCGCGGCAACCAGCGCATTCATTGGCGTGCGGATCTCATGGCTCATCATGGCGAGAAACTGGCTTTTCCGCTCTTCACTGAGCACGGCGCGCCGCTTATGAACCAGCGCCCGACGCAGGGCCCAAATTAGACTTAACAGCAATAACATAATCAGTCCGATCTCCACTGGGTAGAGGGCGAAAATTAATTCAGCGGTGAGCTTTCCGGTTTTTAAATCGCCCACCCACTGACTGAAAAGCCGGTCGCTTTGACTGGCTGGCATACTGGCTAGCGCTTTAGAAAGGATGTTGCGCAGCGGCTCCCACTCTGGTGAGATGGCCATATGTAACCCGGTAACCATCTCAGGTAACTGACCGGCCACCACCAGTTTGTGGGCGTAACGGCGGTACAGTAGGGGGCGTAATACCAGATCCGCACCAATGGCGGCGTCCGCTTCCCCTGAGAGTACGCTCTGTAGCAGACTGCTCATATCCGGCTGTGGAGAGAGTTCGATTTCGGGATAATAGTGGGTTAGCCACTCTTCATATGGGCTGCCCATGCGAACAGCAACACGCTTTGTTCTGAGGTGGTCGAGAGTGCGGATATGATCAGAATCATGGCTTGTCACTACCAGAGCATTGGCGGTGACCCAGCGTTGGGCCCAATGCCATTTAGTACGCTCAGGCTCCGTCATTAAGGCCGCCGGCATGTTAGTGACAAAGGCGGGTGACTGTTGTTCACCGGCAAGCTTAAAGCGTAACCCCGTCATTTTTTCTATCTGCTCGAGGTACGCCCGGCTCAGGCCAAAATGTCTGCCCTGATCGATATAATCGAGCGGCCAGTCATCAATAATATCGTAGAAAATCACCGGATTTTCGGCAATCCAGGCGCGTTCTTTTTCGCTGAACAGCGGGGCTGCCTGTACGGTGAAGACGAGCAGGCAGTTTATCAGTAGCAGAATCGTTTTATACCAGGGCATCATGACCTTTCTTCAATCCTAGTGGCTGTCGCGGTATGCGAGCCAGTCTCTTGGGGCGAATGGGATTGAACGAAAATGGCCATGCAGAGCACACAAGAGCACTCTCAAAAGCTCTTATTAGGACAGAGTTGTCAGCTTATTGAGCATTAGCCCCCATGTTTGTGCCTGCCAGTGTTCGCGTGGCAGCCCGGCCCGCAGGCTCTCTTCCAGGGAGGCGGCGTACTCCGCGAGGTTATCAATCTGGTACATTTGCGCTACGCCTTTAATACGATGGATATGGTGCAGCATCCAGGATAGCTCCTGTTGCTCGGTGTAAGCGATAAACTTCCGGGTATCATCCTGAAGCGCCAGCCAGACATCCTCCCCGATCGGCAAATGAGTGGCCATCTGTACCGTCTGGCTACCCGCTGGCGTGCACCATTTTTGCAGGGTTTCCGCCAGTGTGTTCAGTCGAATCGGTTTGGTGAGGACATCATTCATGCCGCTTTCGAGGCAGCGTGCGAGATGCTGAGCTGAGCTTTGCGCCGAAATCGCTACCACAATCATGGCCTCCCGGTTTTGTTGCTGTTCAAGCATGCGGATCTTCCGGGTAGTGGTATAGCCATCGATACCCGGCAGGCCGCAGTCCAGCAGGATAATGTCGTAGTAGTTTTCGTCTTCAAGCAGCAAAAGTGCGCTTTCTCCATCCTCGGCGGTTTCAAAATGACACCCCAGACGGGCCAGCTGAGCGGTCAACATCTGGCGGTTGGCTGCGTGATCTTCCACCACTAATATGGAACATTGCCCGGCGAAATCAGGGAGTGTCATCGAGTCCGGCTTTGCGCTATCGTCCGGGGTGGTGCAGTGTTGTAGAGGTAAAACGATTGCTACGCGCGTTCCTTTGCCTGGTTCACTCACCAGTTCCATCGTGCCTTGCATCTGCTTTACCAGCGATCGGCAGATATAGAGCCCAAGCCCGCTGCCGCCAGCCTGATGCTCACCCTGTTGCCAGGCCTGCATCAGACGCTTTTGCACCGTTGGTGAGATACCGGCTCCCGTGTCCTCCACGGTCAATAGCAGCCTGTCCGCCGACTCGGCAAGATGAACGGAAACTCCGCCATTTTCAGTGAATTTTATGGCATTTGACAGCAAGTTATTAATAATTTGCCGTAATCGGTGTGCATCCATCATAACCCAACTGGCGGGAGCAGGGCGCTGATCCATGAACGTAAGATATAACGCTTTACGCTGTGCTGACGGCCGCTGGCTGTCGCATACCGTCTCAAGCAGGATACCAGGTTCCACCGGTTCAGGTTGAATCGCCAGGCGGTTATGGCTTATTTTTTCGTGATCCAACACGCTGTTGAGTAGGTCCAGCAGATCTTGCGAGGAAGAGTAGGCCAGATCAATATACTGTTGACTTCGTGAAGGGCTGCGGATCTGTTTCAGCAGCTCGAGCGCGGCAACAATGGCATTCATCGGCGTTCGAATTTCATGGCTCATTACTGCCAAAAAATCACTTTTGTGCCGCTCACTGCGTAATGCCCGACGTCGGGAAACCAGTGCAAAACGCACCGCGATCAGTAACAGAACAATTAACGAGGCGATAACCATCAGCGGATATCGATATTGCCAGAGAACAAAATTGAGCGTAGGCGTGCCTATGTCGACGATGCCAATCCAGTGGACAAACATATCCTGCGCATCGCCAGCCGTAATTTGCTCCATGCTTTTATTCAGAATCGATTGCAGCTCAGGATAAGCTGGATTAATCGCCATGCTGATGCCACTGGCCATCTCCGGGATTTGTGCAACGATCGCCAGCCGGTGGAGATAGTGACGCTGAAGGATAGGGAGCATGACCAGGCCGGAGGCAATAACCGCGTTGTTTTTACCTGATTCAACAGACTGTAAAGCAGTGAGGATATCGGGCTGCTCATCCAGATTCATGGCGGGGAAATGACGTTGCAGCCAGGGGGTAAAATCAGAATCTTTGACTACGGCAATCTGTTTATCCTGGAGCTGTTGCAACGTACGCACCTGAACAGCCTCTTTTTTACTGACGATCATCGGCATAGTATTGGCCCACGGAAACGTGAATAGCCATTTTTTCCGTTCTTCATCAGTAAGTAAGTTATCGTTAACAGCACTGACCATCATCACCGGCGTTTTTGCCATTTTATCTGGCGGCACAAACACAAACGTCAGGCCGGTGCGCTGGGAAACCGCATCCAGAACTTCACGGCTGATTCCGTTGTGGATACCATTGCGTACCGTTTCCTGGGGCCACAGATCTTTGACCGTGTAATAGACGCGCGGGTGAGCCGCTATCCAGGACTGCTCCTGTTGAGTGAACAGAGGCTCGGCCCGAAGCGTCAGGCTCCAGAACATGATCAACATGAACAGCGGAAACTTAGACATACTTTCCCTTTAAGGTTTATCAGAACGCATTGATACTTATCATTATTACAGAGGAGGAGGCGATATGGTTGGGATTTTAATGCATGATTTCTGGTCACCGGGATGTAGTGCATGAGCTTATTGCTCATGTGTCATGTGATTTAACATAATATACATTATGCGCACCAATATGGAATTAGACAGAATCCGGGGTTTTGTGGGCATCGTTGACCTGGTCGCTGATGGCCTCTGAACGCTCTTTCTTCCGTGTTGATCTCTTCGCTCTGTCCGTCTGATGGCTAATCTGCTCGCCGCAATGTTTTCCACGACGCACTTGTTCGTACGATTTCACTTTCCTCTATGCTCATCGGTCGTTCGCAAACGGCATGCTGACATGCTCCTGCTTGTCCAGTCCACAACGAACTAAAACTCTTTTTCCGGCATTTCGTCTCAGATTATGCGTACTTTGGTTACATCACCATCTCTGCTGCGGCAAACCGAGCGTTCACATTACGTCGCATTTCTCATGATGAAGTTGGCTCATGCAGCATTGAAATTTAGTCGCTTTCACTCCGCCACTGGCTCTGGCATAAAAGACATATGTTAATTAATTGATAACAAGAAAATGACATTGCGCTACTGCTCCCATCACGTACGGGTAAGCAGAAAACCAGCGCCATTTTCTGTTTAATCCTCAGGATGCCGCGTCACCATGAAAACAGATATCACATTTACGATTAAAAGCAGCCGTTTCGACGAGAACTATAACCCTTCTGAGAATACGCGTATTACGACCAATTTTGCGAATCTGGCCAGAGGACAAAACCGCCAGCAAAATCTGCGCAACACGTTGGTGATGATCGACAATCGTTTCAACAGCTTAGCTTATTGGGATAACCCTAAAAGCGATCGCTATAGCGTCGAACTTGATATTATTTCAGCTGAACTGAATCTCGGCGAGACTGGCGAAAGTTTCCCGGCAATTGAAATTTTACAAACCTGCATCATTGATAAAAAAACGAATGAACGTATTGAAGGCATTGTCGGTAATAACTTCTCCTCCTATGTCCGTGATTATGACTTCAGCGTATTATTGTTAGATCACAATAAAGGCCTGCGTGACTTCAGCATCCCGGATGATTTTGGTGATTTGCATGGCAATATCTTCAAACATTTCATCCATTCAAACGAGTACAAACAGCGATTTAAAAAGTCCCCGGTAATTTGCCTGAGTATTTCAAGCAAAGAGGTTTATCACCGTACAGGAAATGAACATCCGATATTGGGCATCGAGTATGAGCAAAAAACAGGCGCATCTTTAACTGAACAATACTTTAGTAAAATGGGGCTGCAGGTTCGCTATTTTATGCCTAAAAACAGCGTTGCGCCGTTAGCATTCTATTTTACCGGTGATTTACTTCACGATTACACTTCACTGGAGTTGATCGGCACTATCAGTACGATGGAGACCTTCCAGAAGATCTACCGCCCGGAAATTTACAATGCTAATTCGGCGGCAGGCCTGGTTTATCAACCCAGCCTGAATCATCAGGATCATTCATTAACAAAAATTGTTTACGATCGGGAAGAACGCAGCCAGCTGGCAATTATTCAGGGACAATTTACTGAAGAGCACTTTATTAAACCTTACAAGCATGTTTTTGAGTCCTGGTCTACTCACTACGCTCTTTAATTAACCGGAAATACAAGGCGCTTTATTATGACAATCTTACTTCCCACGTCCACCGCTGGCAGCTTACCGAAACCTTCCTGGCTTGCGGAACCGGAGAAACTTTGGTCCCCCTGGAAACTGCAAAATGAAGAGTTAATTGACGGGAAAAAAGATGCGCTGAGCCTTGCCCTGTTTGATCAACTGCGCGCGGGGATTGATATCGTCAGCGACGGCGAGCAAACGCGTCAACACTTTGTCACGACCTTTATCGAGCACCTCAGCGGTGTCGACTTTGAAAAACGCGAAGTCGTTAAAATCCGTAATCGTTATGAGGCGAGCGTGCCGACGGTCGTTGGTGCAGTTGAACGCCAAAAACCGGTATTCGTTGAAGATGCTCGTTTTTTACGTCAGTTAACCAACAAACCCATCAAGTGGGCACTCCCTGGGCCTATGACGATGATTGATACGCTTTATGATGCCCACTATAAAAGCCGCGAGAAACTGGCATGGGAATTTGCCAAAATCCTCAATCAGGAAGCAAAAGAATTAGAAGCAGCTGGCGTTGATATTATTCAGTTTGATGAGCCTGCCTTTAATGTTTTCTTTGATGAAGTCAATGACTGGGGTATTGCCGCACTGGAAAGAGCCATTGAGGGGCTAAAATGTGAAACGGCTGTGCATATCTGCTACGGATATGGCATCAAAGCCAATACCGACTGGAAGCAAACATTGGGCTCAGAGTGGAGACAATACGAAGAAGCGTTCCCTAAACTGCAAACGTCCAATATCGATATTGTTTCACTGGAGTGCCATAACTCACGAGTGCCAATGGACCTGCTCGAGCTTATTCGCGGTAAAAAAGTAATGGTTGGAGCGATCGACGTGGCGACGAATAATATCGAAACCCCTGAGGAAGTCGCGGATACTTTACGTAAAGCACTGCAATTTGTTGATGCTGATAAACTCTACCCTTCAACCAATTGTGGCATGACGCCGTTGTCCCGAAAGGTCGCAACTGGAAAACTTAATGCATTAAGCGCAGGCGCCGATATTATTCGCCGGGAACTGTCAGGAAAATAATGTCACCTGATAAGAGAACGGCGCTGATACGTTATATCAGTCCTGGGTTCTGAGCAGATATTTCAACTGAGCCGGGTCGCAATCGCCATTTCATGACCCAGGCTCTCACTTAGTATTACGGGATTTCCTGATGTGCTGACGGGTCCCGTCGCGTTTTTACCCGCCTCGATGCAGTAAGGTCCGCCCTGCTCTTTTCATTCAACGGGATGCTGCCGCCTTGCTAACAATGCTAAAATAGCACGCACATCCGCTGAATCGCCTTAAAAGGACGCGAAAATGAACAATGCAATCCCGCTGAAGTTTTACGACATCGTTGACGAATATTCAGACGAGACCGCCACGCCGGTGAAAGACGCCGAGCGCGATGCGCTCGCCCATTATTTCCAGGCGCTGATCACCCGCCTGAACAACAATGAAGAAATCAGTGAAGAGACCCAGGGCGAACTTGCCCACGAAGCCGGGATTGCTGACTTCCGCATCGACGATATTGCAAACTTCCTGAATCAGTGGGGAAATGAGTAAGCGTTGATTGCCGAGCGTCCGGCGTCCGCGGCTATGGTTTCACGGCCCCGGTCTGGACGCTCGTCGCTTCGCCTTCCGGCTGCAGGCCTTTCATTGCCTTCTGTTTGCGGGCGATTTCATCCAGAAGGAAGCTGCTCAAGATTGTCCACTTTCGCCGACGTTGGGCCTTACAGAACTTAATAATCATTATCTACAATGCCAAATTTGTTAAATGGTCTTCGCAGTGCCCACAACTGGCTAAACGCACTCAATAAGTCGCACTTTATGAAAGGTCGTTTTATACGACCTTTTCGTCTTCCAGAATTTTATAAACCGTTTTCGTGGCTTCACCCCTACTCTTTGACCAGGGTCGGATCCGATTGCCAGAGCGCAGGGAAAGCTGCTTTTAGCTGCTGTACTTTGGGCAGATCGTTGATGACGATGTATGGATAATCAGGATTGTCGTGAAGGAAATTCTGGTGATATTTTTCTGCCGGATAAAAGGTTGCCTTCGCCTCAATGCGTGTCACGATGGGCGCGGGGAAATAGTGCCCGGCGTTGAGCTGTGCGATGTAAGCCTTCGCCACTTTCTCCTGCTCCGGATTCTGAACAAACAGCGCGCTGCGATACTGAGTGCCATAGTCCGGCCCTTGCTTATTCAGCTCGGTCGGGTCATGTGTCACCGAAAAGAAAATCTGCAACAGTTGGCCATAGGTCACCTTCGTTGGATCGTAGGTGACGCTGACGGATTCAGCATGGCCCGTCATACCCGTGCTGACGGTCGGATAGTTGGCCGTTCGCGCTTTGCCACCCGCATAGCCTGACACGGCATTAGTCACGCCTTTTACGTGCTGGAACACGCCCTGTACGCCCCAGAAACAGCCACCCGCGAAGACGGCAGTTTCATTACCTGATTTAACGGGCGCTTCATCCTGTGCAGGTAACGGGATAGCCTTCGTTTGTGACCAGCCCGCGCTCTGGAATAATACGGTAGTGGTCAACACTGCTGCGGCGACGATAAAGCTTTTCAGGTTCATCATTTTCCCCTCCTTCTCAACCGAACGTGAAGGCGAAAGCTGTCACCCCAGGCTTGTCGAACTCAATGCTGAAGGTGTGCTCGCCTTCGCCGTCGGTCTGGCGAATCAGCTGATACAGACGCTGATCGGAAACCGTGCCGCGGCCATCCGGGGCAATGTCGCTGCCGTGCTGCGAGCCAGGTGCTTTACCATCCAGCATTACCGTAAAATTAATGGGCTGACCGTTGTCTCCCGGGCCTAAAACCAGATGCAGATCGCGCCCCCGGAACTGATACACAATCCTGCCTTTCTCGCCATCGAGCGTGATGTGTTCTCCGCCGATGGTCCAGCGCCCTTCCAATCCCCATGCGTTCAGGGGTAAAGCTACCGGCTTGTGATAATCCGCCGGTTCATCCTCGCTTACGCTGCCGGAGGCAAAATTTTCCGCGCGCTGATAGCCAAGATACGTTTCGGGCGAAATGTCATTCATCCCGCTCGCCGCCTGCTCCACGCCTTTACCCGCTACGTTTGCGATATTATCGTTAACGTTCTTTGCTCCAGCCTGGCGCAGCAGTTCCTGAATGACGCGTTCCGATTCGGCATAGTTTCCCTCACCAAAATGCATATAGCGGACATGCCCGTTGGCGTCGATAAAGTAGTGCGCAGGCCAGTACTGGTTGTTAAACGCCTGCCAGATGCTGAAGTTGTTATCAATGGCAATCGGATACGTCACGCCGAGCTTTTTGGCCTCTTTCGTCACGTTGCTGATATCGCGTTCAAAGGCAAACTCAGGAGAATGCACGCCAATCACCACCAGGCCCTGGTCGCGATACTTTTCAGCCCAGGCTTTAACATAAGGCAGCGTACGCAGACAGTTGATGCAGGAGTATGTCCAGAAATCCACCAATACCACTTTGCCCCGCAGCGATTCCGACGTCAGCGGCGGTGAGTTGAGCCACTGCACGGCTCCGCTCAGTGGCGGCATCATGCCAGCATCAATCAACTGCGGCGAATCGGAACTGGCGGCTGCCAGCGAAACCGGCGGCGCGGCCGGGGAAAGAGTGCTCTGTGGCTTCAGCTTTTCGACCAACGTCTGCTCAATACCGCCTGTGGACACGGTAGACAGCCTCGCCAGCACGCCAGTATCAAGACCGAGTGAAATCGCCGCCACACCGAGTAACATTGCCGCTCCAAGCCCACGGCGGAGCCATTCACCAACCCCCAGCGAGCGTTTCATTGCGCTGAACACTTTGCCGCCAATCAGCAATGCCAGCGCCAGCGAGGTGACGGCACCTGCGGCGTAAGCCAGCAACAACAGCGTTGAACCGGCGTTGGCTCCCTGAAGCGCGGCGCCTGTTAACACCAGTCCCAGAATCGGCCCGGCGCAAGGCGCCCACAGCAGCCCGGTCGCCACGCCTAACAGCAGCGAGCTGCCCGGCCCCGCAGAGCGGTTGGCGGCAATTTTTTCAGAGAGAGAATTACCGGCGTTGACCAGTGGGTGCATCAGCCGTTCGCCGAGCTGCGGAAACAGCAGCGTCACGCCAAATACGGCCATCAGCACCAGGGCGGCTATTCGCCCGTACTGATTGGCGGCGACAACCCATCCACCGCCCACGGCTGCAAGCGTAGCAAACAGCGTAAACGTCAGCGCCATGCCAAGCAGCAGCGGAAGCCCGGAACGGACAAAAGGCTGGTCCGAGCGCGCGAAAACAAAAGGTAACACCGGCAGGATGCACGGGCTGGCAATGGTCAGCAGACCGCCGAGATAAGCAAGGATAATAACCAGCATGGTAAAGGCCTCAGTCAGGACAACGGGATGTTGATGCCCTGACTGTAGCCGCAGAGTGATTACGGGATCCTCGCCAAATAATCACTTTTTTGTGATAACTGGCGGGCATAGCCGATGGGCTTACAAATTCCCTACTCCACCATCGACCAGTAAATCGGTACCGACCACATATGCCGACTCATCAGATGCCAGAAACACGGCCGCCTTCGCCATTTCCGTAGCGGTGCCGAGCCGCCCAATCGGGACCAGTGAACGGATTTCTTCGCGTAGTTTGTCATCTTCCACGCCGTTGCCGAGTTTCCCCAGCGCCGGCGTTTCCGTTGGACCCGGGCTTAAGCCATTGACGCGAATGCCACGCGGATGTAACTCTGCCGAGAGCGTACGCGCCAGCGACAGAATAGCCGCTTTACTCGCCGCATAGACGCTGCTCTGCGGTAGCCCAATTCGGGCGCTGACCGAGCCACAAACAATCACCGACGACGGGTTCGCCAGCAGAGGCAATGCCGACTGAATGAGGAAAAGTGGCCCTTTGAAGTTCGTATTCATCAGTCGCTCATAGGCGGCCTCATCCCACTCCTCCAGGCTGCGATGCGTGACGTCTCCAGCGTTGGCGAAAAGAATATCCAGCCTCGGCCACTGCGCCTGTAATGTTTTAATCAGTTCCTGCTGCTGAAAGACATTCCCCGCATCGCTCTGAAAAACAAGCACATCGCCAAGCTGCTGTCGTATTTCCTCCAGTGCCGTTTCACTGCGACCGGTAATCGCCACTTTTGCGCCCTCGGCCAGAAACTGCCGCGCGGTTTCCAGCCCGATTCCGCTGGAGCCGCCAGTGATTAATGCATATTTGCCGCTGAGTCTGCCCATTGCTGCCTCTCTCACTTTGTATTGGTGAAGGCATTATTTCCGCTATAGTATCCTTTGGGTAGTAGGCACCTTTTGGATACTAAGGCGCATCGTGGAATGCATTGCCGAATAGCGGGAGTTTGAATGACAAAAAAAATTTCTCTTATGCCTGGTACAGAACAGGCATGTCCGATGGTGAGTTTTGTGAACCTCATCGCCGGAAAGTGGGCTATCCCAATCCTGTATCGTCTGATCATGATTGATAGACCGGTCCGCTTCAGCGAATTGCAGCGTGCCGTTGAGCCTATCACTCAGAAAGAACTCACCAGACAGCTGCGCCAGTTTGAAGCGCGAGGTCTGGTTCATCGGCAGGTTTATGCGGAGGTCCCGCCGCGAGTGGAATATCAGATAACAACGCTTGGAAAATCACTGCGTCCGACGCTGGATTCACTGGCCGACTGGATGCGGGTTAATGCCTGTGAGATGGGCTAAATCTTGCCGGGTGGCGCTGACGCGGGCCCGACCTACAAAGTCAGGCCACACGACAATCGGGATTACAGCGCCGATTTCAAACGCTGTACTGCCTCAAACAGTTGTTCTTCAGTCGCGGTTGCGTAGGAGAAACGCAGCGTTTTCTTGTCGGCACGATCGCTGAAGAAAAATTCACCCGGTACATACACAACGCCTTTTTCCAGCGTCTGCTGCAGCCACTTCGTGGTGTCAAAATCGTAACGGAACTGCGCCCACAGGAACATCCCGCCCTGCGGCTGGTTGAAGGTGATGTGCTCGTCGAGCTCCGCCTTCAGGAAGCGGGAAAGCGCCTGGCACTTCTGCTTGTAGGCTTCGCGAATCAGTGCGATCTGCGGTTCGAGTCGGTTGGTGGAGAGATACGCCGCGACCAGAGACTGAGCGAAGGAGTTCGCGTGCAGGTCGGTGGCCTGCTTCACGATCGCCACTTTTTGCTTCATCCATTCCGGCAGAATAATCCAGCCCACGCGCAGGCCCGGTGCGAGAATTTTCGAGAACGTTGAGGTGTACACCACGCTGTCACGATCGCCCATTTCAGCGGCGGTCTGGAACAGGGTTTTCTGGCGCTCTTCGGTAAAGCTGATGGCGCCGTACGGATCGTCTTCAATAATCACGAAGTCGTGTTTTACCGCCAGTTTAACCAGTTTCTCACGACGTTCGGCGCTTAACGTTGTACCGCTTGGGTTACCGAAGGTGGGGACGATATACACCGCTTTAATACGCGTGGTGCTGAGCAGCGCTTCAAGTTCATCGACGATCATGCCGTCGGCATCGCTGCCAACCGACTGAACGGTGGCGTCTGTCAGACTTAAAATTTGCAAAGTAGCCAGATACGTAGGGCGCTCAACCACGAACACATCACCCGGATTTGCCAGCGCACGAATAAGCAGATCCAGCGCCTGCTGCGAGCCGGAAGTGATCAATAGCTGGTCTACCGAAGTTGTCATTCCACGCGCTTTGCACAGCCCGACCAGCTGCTCACGAAGCCCAACGTTGCCTTCGGTCAGGCCATACTGGAAGGCGTCGGCGAAGCTTTCATCAAGCACGCGCTGAGTGGCGCTTGCCAGCCCTTCTTTATCGAATAATTCGCCTGAGGGGATACCGCCCGCCAGGGAAATGACACCCGGCATTTTGCTGTGTTTGAGTAATTCACGGATGGCGGAAGGCTGAAGCTGCTGGATACGGTCTGCGAGGTGGTTGCTCTTGCTCATATTGTTTTCTCTGGTTTTTATTCATTTGAAATATACATAGCCCGCAAATGAATAAGCAATGCCTTTGACCAACAAAAGCAAAAAACCGTGCTGGCGTACTTTTCGATCCTGGCAGTGGCCTGTCCTGACACGATAAAACCTCCCAGGCGTTAACGAGCCTGCCCAGGAAATATTCGGGGCAGCCTCACTTCTCTCTTTGCGCCAGCCAAACCGTCCGCCCACCGCAGTCAGGATCCTCCGTTACCTGCCTCAAAACGCGAAAGCCATTATCTGCCAGCAGCTGCCGGTACTCATCGTGATCGAGACTCGCATGATAAAGAGGTTGCCCCATAAATTCGCCGATAGCTTCGCCGTTGTCGGGTCCGGAAGTAAACATCAGCACCGTTTCCTGTTCGCTGTGATGGTGAAAAACGGAAAACATGTGGCGCTGATCGCGGCGCGTCAGATGGAAAAAGCTGTCCCAGGCGAGAATGCCGCCGAACGTTTTACGCAATGCAATACGCCGCATATCCGCCAGATGCCACTCGGCATCGGGAAAACGCTGCTGGCAGAGTGCAAGCAGCGGCGCTGAGCTGTCGACGCCACAGACGTGATAGCCGTGCTGCACGAAATATCCGGCAATCGGATCGCCACCGCCGCAGCCCAAATCCAGAATGTGTGCTTTTGCCGGCAGCAAGGCACGGTAGCGTTCGAGCCACGCCAGCTCGATACAGTTCCCCTTTCGCACGCTGTCCCAGGCTTCCGCCCCTTCGTGGTACAGCGCGATGATGTTTTCCGCAGACGGATGATCGCGTTCCATTGTTTGCCCTTTTCAGACTGGCGTTGACAAGCGGTCAACGATCGCACAGAATTAAATTGTACTGGGTACATTTTTGTTCTGAGTATACTTTCTTACTTCTTTCGGGACACCTATGAATAAATCTTTGATTGTTATCTTCACAACAATCTGTCTTGATGCGGTCGGCATTGGCCTCATCATTCCGATCCTTCCCCGCCTGCTGGAAGATGTGGTGCATGCCAGCAACATTGCGCCCTGGATGGGCATTATGACGGCGCTTTACGCCGTGATGCAGTTTATTTTCGCGCCGGTGCTCGGTGCATTGAGCGACAATCACGGGCGCCGCCCAGTCCTGCTGGTTTCGCTGGCAGGTGCCGCGGTGAACTACCTGATTCTGGCCTTCTCGCCGCAGCTGTGGATTTTGTTTATCGGGCGTGCCATCGCCGGTCTCACCAGCGCCAATATGTCCGTTGCCACAGCCTACATCACAGATATTACTCCCCCGGACAAACGCGCTCGCCGCTTTGGTTTGTTCAATGCCATGTTTGGCGTCGGTTTTATTATCGGTCCGGTGCTGGGCGGAATTTTGGGGGATATCTGGATCCGCTTGCCGTTTCTGGTCGCCGCCGTGCTGACGGGCGTGAATCTGCTGATGGCGCTGTTCATTCTGCCGGAGTCGCGCACCCCGACGCATCATAGCCTTCATCTGGCGGCATTCAACCCGCTGAAACCACTGCGCTGGGCGTTCTCGATGCGCAAGCTGTTGCCTCTTGTCGCCGTGTTTTTCATTCTGAGCGGTATTGGCGAAGTGTACGGCATTTGCTGGGCGCTTTGGGGAACCGACACGTTCCAGTGGAACGGCATGTGGATTGGCCTGTCGCTGTGTGCCTTTGGGCTCTGTCAGGCGCTGGTGCAGGCCTTTCTGCCCGGCCCTGCGGCCCGCCTTTTCGGGGAGCGCGGTGCCGTGCTCGTTGGGGTTGCCTGTTCCTGCGTAGCGCTGACCATTCTTGCCTTCGCGCAGCAAAGCTGGATTGTGTTTGCCATTATGCCGCTGTTTGCGCTTGGCGGGATTGGCACACCGGCGCTGCAGGCGCTCGCGACTCGTCAGGTCGACGTAAATCGCCAGGGGCAATTCCAGGGCGTGTTAGGATCGGCTATCAGCCTGGCGTCGATCGTCGCCCCGCTCGGTTTTTCAGGTATTTACTACCTGGTTCAGCAGAGCTGGCCGGGCGCTATCTGGCTTTCCGTGGTCGGCGTGTATGCGCTGGCTGTACCGCTGATTATTCTTGGCACCCGCAAGGCTCCACCTGCGGAATCTGCCCCTGTCGCTTAATAAAAGGAGAAAAGATGAGTGACCTCGCCGATCGTCGCGCCAGAAAACGCCTGGAAACCCGTCGGGCTATTTCCTGGGCCGCCACGCAACTGTTCGCTGAAAAAGGGTTCGATAACGTCACCATCGACCAGATCGCCTCCGCGGCCGACGTCGGACGCATGACGGTGTTTAACCATTTCCCGCGTAAAGAAGATATGTTTTTCGACCGTGACGAGGAGATCCGCACGACGCTTGCTGAAGCGCTGCATCAGCGAAAACCGGCAGAATCGCCGCTGGAATCGCTGCGCCTGCTGGCACACCGTCTGGTCGCCGAAAAGCGCCCTTACCTGCAATTCTCTGAAGACAGCCAGGGGTTTATTGCCATTATTACCGCCAGCGAAACCCTGAAAGCCAGAGCAAGGGCCATTCGAGATGAGGTGGCGAACGGCATTGCCGCAGAGCTGGCTCGCGGAGCAGGCCGGGACGAAACTGACCCCGACGCGCAGCTGGCCGCCGCCCTGCTGCTGGCAACGTGGAGCGTGGCGCTGACTCGTGCCCATACAGAGTACGGCGAAAGCCGAGATGCAGAACAGGCCGCCGCCACGTTTCTGGCTCTGATAGACAAAGGCGCCGCCGGACAAAAAGCGGCTCTGGCTGGGACGCCTTACGCCTGAATCACTCTGCGAACTCTGATGCTGCACGCTTATCAAAGCGTTCAGCCAGGTTCGCCAGGGTAATTTCGCCGAACTTCGTCAGTAGCTTCTGTTCTGCCTCTGCCAGCACGCTGCCCAACTCTTCATTTACCGCCGCTTCGACGGCGCAGTTCGGGTGTTCGTCTCCACGGCCGATGGCAAAAAGCTGCTTTATGCCGACCCCCTGATAAATATCCAGTAGTGTTATCTCGCTGAGATCGCGGGCAATTCGCCAGCCGCCATGATGCCCCTTTTCCGACGCGACAAAACCCGCATCGCGCAGGCCTGCCAGGGTGCGCCTGACAACCGCGCTGTTGCTGCCGAGCATCATTGCGATCTGTTCTGAAGTGTACGCTTCGTTGTTTCTGGCCATGTGCAGCAGAACGTGCAGCATGCGTGAAAGTTTGTTGTCCTGACGCATGGTCAGTCCCTCCGGTTAACGTTTCATGTATCTTACAATGATACGTGAGATTGACAAGCTCTGAAGTCATGTGATTTTATAAGTCACGTGAAATAATCATTCTGCCATTGGAGAACGTCATGACTCAATCACTTACCTCAGCCCGGTTCTGGGACGATCGCTACGCCAGCGCTTCCCCGCATTCCAGCGGCAAACCCGGAACGGTGCTGGTGCGTTTCACTGAGCATCTCCCCGCAGGCCGTGCGCTGGAATTAGGCTGCGCCCGTGGCGATGATGCTGTCTGGCTTGCAAAGCAAGGGTGGCAGGTAAAAGCGGTCGATATTGCCCAACAGGCGCTGGCCTATGCCGCCGACAATGCTCGTCGAAATGACGTCGCCGGGCGCATCCGCTTCGAACAACACGATCTTTCACAAACTTTTCCAGAGGGAGAATATGATCTCGTCACCGCCTCGTTTCTTGAATCCCCCGTCGACTTTGGCCGTCCGCAGGTGCTGAGAAAGGCCGCAGCCCTTGTGGCACAAGGGGGTTCATTGCTCATCACCTCTCACGGTTCGGCGGCAACATGGTCCGACCATCGTCATACGCCCTTCCCCACACCTGAAGAAGCACTGGCGGAACTGCAGCTTGACGCCGGGGAATGGGAATCGGTTTTTGTCGGAAATATTGAACGGCTGGCGACCGGGCCTGCTGGTGAAACGGGTAAGATTCTTGATACCGTGCTGCTGCTGAAGCGGCGTCAGGCTCTTCGTCGATCGTGAAACAAAGTCAACACAGTTAATTATCATTATATTTACTTTTTGAGGTGCGTCATACTTCTGGTAAATAGCCGCCAGCGCTTATTATGCACTTAAAGTGAATGAATTTGGGCCTGAAAAGGGGCTATAACGCCTTTTCAGGCTGGATAACTATTCAATTCCTCTGTCAAAAATTAATTCCACTCCCTCTCATTTCCGCGTTTCGCCTGATGCTAAATTTTAAAAAAGTGTTAAATTTATACTCACATAGTGAGTAACACTATGCTCCACGGCTAATTAAGAACATATTACTTACAAAACTAAGGTTCATCATGGATAAGTTATCTTACGCTTCAGATAGCAACACATCTGCCTGGAATACCTACCTGCAACAAATCGAGCGCGTTGCCCCTCACCTCGGCGAACTTTCCCGCTGGGTTGATACGCTTCGTCATCCGAAGCGCGCCCTGATTGTGGATATTCCTGTTCAGATGGACGATGGCACCATCCGTCACTTTGAAGGTTATCGCGTGCAGCACAACCTCTCCCGCGGCCCGGGCAAAGGCGGTGTTCGCTACCACCCGGATGTGGATCTGAACGAAGTAATGGCGCTCTCTGCCTGGATGACCATTAAATGTGCGGCGCTGAACCTGCCCTACGGCGGCGCAAAGGGCGGTATTCGCGTCGACCCGTTCAAGCTCTCTGAAGGTGAACTGGAGCGTCTGACCCGCCGCTATACCAGCGAAATCGGCATCATTATTGGGCCGCAAAAAGATATTCCTGCGCCGGACGTCGGCACCAACGGCAAGGTTATGGCGTGGATGATGGATACCTATTCCATGAACCACGGCACCACCATTACCGGCGTTGTAACGGGCAAACCGATTCACCTCGGCGGCTCGCTGGGACGTGAAAAAGCCACCGGCCGTGGCGTATGGATCAGCGGTCGTGAAGTGGCGCGTCGTGCCAATATTCCGGTAGAAGGCGCTCGCGTGGCAGTGCAAGGTTTCGGTAACGTCGGCAGCGAAGCCGCACGTCTGTTCGCCGCATCCGGTGCTCGCGTGGTGGCTATTCAGGACCATACCGCGACGCTGTTCAACGCGACGGGTATTGACATGAACGCCCTCACCGCCTGGCAGATTGAGCATAAACAAATCGCCGGATTCCCGGGCGCGGACACCATCGCCAGCGAAGCTTTCTGGGATGTGGATATGGATATCTTGATTCCGGCCGCGCTGGAGGGTCAGATCACCCGCCACCGTGCCGAAGTACTGAAATGTAAGCTTATCCTCGAAGGCGCAAACGGCCCGACCTACCCGGATGCCGACGACGTACTGGCCAGCCGCGGCATTATCGTCGTACCGGACGTGGTTTGTAACGCCGGCGGCGTCACCGTCAGCTACTTCGAATGGGTTCAGGACATGGCGAGCTTCTTCTGGAGTGAAGAAGAGATCAACGAGCGCATGGACAAAATCATGACCGATGCCATGGTTCACGTTTGGGAAAAAGCGGCGGAAAAGTCCTGCTCCCTGCGTACCGCCGCATATATCGTGGCCTGTGAGCGTATTCTGCTGGCGCGTAAAGATCGCGGTATCTATCCAGGCTAAGGCCTGCACACCGGTGAGTCGTTTTGCGGCTCACCGTCGCTTCTGTTTGACGCTCAGCGATATTTCTCACAAAACCGCGAAACGTCATCCTGCTGAAAATCACTCAGTCGTCCGATAATTGTCTCCAGCGGCCAGTCCCACCAGGCGATACGCTGCAGCTCCTTAGCGATCTCTTCAGAAAAACGCATGCGCAGCACTTTAGCCGGGACGCCTCCGACAATGCTGTAAGGCGCAACGTCTTTCGTTACTACGGCTCCCGCCGCAAGTACGGCACCCTCACCCACTGTGACGCCCGGCAGGACAATGACCCCATGACCGAGTCAGACGTCGTGGCCAATCACGACCGTGTCCTGTCGGCGTGCCGCGAAGAAATCATGGTCGCGCGTGGCATCCGGAGAATAGTATTCCGGACAGTATGTAATACGGTGCTGTGAAGCTCGCTGCATCGGATGATTAGGCGCGCCAATACGCACCTGGTTGGCGATCGCCACAAACCGACCAATCTGCGCATCGGCAATCGTGCAATATTCCCCGACGTACGAAAAATCTCCCAACGATGCATATTCCATTACGCTGTGCGCCAGTACTTCGCACTGCTGGCCAATGCGGCACTCACGCAGACGCACGCTGCTGTCGATAGACGCTTCTGCCAGTTTTACGGTTTTCATGAACGGGTCACTCCGGTAACAAATACAGCCACTCTATTGCGCATTTATTAACGGATAATGACGAAGCAGCACGCCTTGCCCGATCTCAGTCGACGTACAGGGTGATTCAGGTTTTTTCGCCTGAATGGTCAGAATTCTTTCGGCGTGCTGCAAACTTTGTGGCTATCTTAAAGCATCGCTGGTCTAAGATTTGCTTCGTCTCAACAAGCCTCGAGGAACGAAAATGGCCGACTGGAATCCCTCTCTGTATTTGCAGTTTGCATCTGAACGTACCCGCCCGGCGGCAGAGCTACTCGCCCGCATTGCTAAACCCGCGGCAAAATATGTGGCGGATTTGGGCTGCGGCCCGGGTAACAGCACGGAATTGCTGCGTGCAGCCTGGCCAGAAGCAGTGATAACCGGCGTGGATAACTCTCCGGCGATGCTGGAAAAAGCGCAAAAGGCACTCCCGGACTGCCAGTTCGTCAACGCCGATATCAATCAGTGGCGGCCAGAGCAGCCTCTGGATGTCCTTTACGCCAACGCCTCGCTGCAATGGCTGAGCGATCATTCAACGCTGTTCCCGCACCTGACCACTTTGCTCGGTGATGAAGGTGTTCTGGCGGTGCAAATGCCGGATAACTGGCAGGAGCCATCGCACGCATTGATGCGGCAGACGGCAAGCGAGCTGGGGCATCCGGCGCGCGGCAGGGTTCCGCTTGAGAGTGTGCAGACGTATTACGATTTACTGAGCAGTAACGGCTGTGAGGTGGATATCTGGCGAACGACCTATTTCCATCCGATGGCGTCGCATCAGGCAATTATTGACTGGCTGAGCGCAACCGGACTGCGGCCTTATTTGCAGGATCTGGACAACGTCAGCCAGCAGGCGTTTCTGAAGCGCTATCTGCAACTGCTGGAAGAGCACTATCCTCGTCAACAAAACGGTCAGATCCTGCTGGCGTTCCCGCGCCTGTTTATCATTGCAAGACGGGTTACCAGCTAAAGTCGCGTACTAACGAGAGGTCCCAGGCCGTCGCAAACAGGGAAACAAAAATAATGATGTTTACGACGGTCTCTATTTTCTTTTCCATGATGATTCTCCTGATGGCCCGTTGACCATTACACAGTGAAAATCTTAATGATTTCTTAAAGGCTACGGCTATAGATTCATCCGATAAAGCACAAAATCCTCAACGTCGGTAAACTGGTCATACAGCTTTCTGGCAGGGTTACTTTCCCGCGTGTGCCAGTACAGCCGTGACCAACCCTCCGCTTTACCTTCATCAACCAAAGACTGAATCAGCTTTCGTGCAAGACCGCGGCCGCGCGTTTCAGGAGCAACAAACAGGTCCTCAAGATAGCAAATGGGGGCGATGACCCACGTTCCTTCATGCAGCACAATATGGGCAAAGCCCTGCACGTCCCCGTTCACTACCGCAACCCGGCCATAAATGGATGAACGTTCATCCAGTATGCGCTGCCAGGTTTTTTCGGTGATCGCTTCGCTGACGGTTGACGCATAAAACTGGTTATAGCCGTTCCACAGCGTGCGCCACTGAGCTTTATCTGCGGCCTGAATTTCGCGAATCACAACGTCCATCGGAAGTCCTTAAGTCAGCTGATAGCATTTGTCGGGAAGGATTTTCGCCGGAATATGGGTTTCGTTGTTCATCTGCAGCAGATCGATTTCTATGGTGTTGCTGATGGCATCCAGCGGCAGATCATTATTTTCCACGCCGAACGGTTCTTCAAGTTCTTCTGCCAGAACGTCCAGCGCGATAAAGGTGTAAGAAATTAGCATCGAAACAAACGGTGTCATGTAGTGGAGGTCACTCACCAGCGCAAACGGCAGCATGATGCAGAACAGATACACGGTACGGTGCAGAATTAACGAATAGGCGAACGGTACGGGCGTGTTCGCAATACGCTCACAGCCCGCCAGCACGACTGACATATCGTTCAGGCGGTTGTTGAGGCTATGGAAAAGAATATCCGACAGCGCGCCCTTCTGACGGTATTCCGCCAGCCAGTTTCCCATCAACAAAAGAATGTGGTTCGCGGGTGACTGTACCGCCACAACTTGCGCGAGCTGCTCGTCCGTCAGGTATTTCGCCAGCGTCTGTTCCTGCGGTAAACGCCGGAGCTGCATACGTAGCGAATGCACGAAAGCAACCTGCAGCCTGACAAACGGTCCGCAGTCTGTATTATCCGGCAGCGTATTTTTCACTTCACGCAACAATGAGCGCGAGGCGATCATCAGTTGCCCCCACAGCAAACGGGCCTCGACGTAGCGTGCGTAGCAGGCGTTATTGCGAAAGCCGAGAAAAATGGCAATTGCCACACCAAGAATACTGAACGGTGCGACGGTCAGCTTCACGCCAAGCGAGGTATACCACGGCAGCATGGCAATAACGGCCACGGAAAGCAGGAAATTCAGCAGCAGGCGTGAGAAAATTTTCGATAGCACCGAGCCATGCCAGACGAAGATGCGTGACAGCCAGTGTTCTTGAGGTCTGAGGATCATGAGTGAGGTTCTGCAAAAAGGAAGCGCGTTACTTTAACGTGATCCAAATCACTCTTTCAAGTTTATATCGACATTTCGCTACATTTTAATAACAAGATAAATTTTTACTTTCTACCGGAACAGGGGCTACTCGAAAAACCGCCAGGCCGTGGGCGTAATACTCGCTATCAGATTCGTTTTTCAGGCTGAGCCAAATAAAATGCAGATTCGGCTCATGACGCCCTTCCAGACGAATATTTGCAGAGGAGTTTGATGAGTAATAGTAAAGCAAACAAAATGTATGTTGTAACTAATTAGTTCTGTTTTAAACCCGGCACGATGGCCGGGTGTGTTATCAACAAAGCGGCTTAACGGCTTCCCGCATACCCTGCGTGAGGATTGCATCCAGATCGTGGGTGACCTGTTGCACCAGCCCTGGTACCTGCGTCAGATTCTCCTCCCAGTGCTCTTTCACCGCCAGTACCGACTCAACCAGCGATGCGGTGCTGATTTGCTTATCACGGTGTAGCATCCAGAGCTGTTGATAGCGCTCGATCCAGTAGGCGTCATCCTGAACGGGATAGCCCTCACCGTTACGTTCAGCCCGGTAAAACGCAATCAGCGCCGCAAGCGCAAAGGTCAGGCGTGGGGGGAGTTTTCCGTTTGTAGCCTGCCCTGCCAGCAGCTGCGGCAAAATACGGGTGCGGAATTTGGTCATGCCGTTAAGCGCAATCGACAGAAGCTGGTGCTTAATGTACGGGTTGCGGAAACGCCCCGTCACCGCACTGGCGAACGACGCCAGCTCATCTCGCGGTAAATCCAGCACCGGGATGATTTCCTGACAAATCGCTTTTTCAACAAACGCGCACACTTGCGCATCGTTCATCGCCTCACCGACGGTATCCAGCCCGGCCTGATAAGCGACCGGCACCAGCGCCGTGTGAGCGCCGTTCAGAATCGCCACTTTGCGCTCTTTGTACGGTTTGATGTCATCAACAATCAGCACGTTGAGCGGAAATTTATCAAGCCGCAGTTCGCTGGCCAGCGTTTTTGGTCCCTGAATAACGAATAAGTAGAAATGTTCAGCGGTATCAAGGAAGGCATCTTTATAACCCAGTTCTGCTTCAAGCTGGGCAGCCTCTTCTCGCGGATAACCCGTCACGATACGGTCGACCAGCGTGGAGCAAAACGCATTAGCGGTATTCAGCCATGCCACAAATTCTGCCGGAAGCGCCCATTCCTGTGCGTAGCGCAGTACCAGCTCACGCAGCGCCTCACCGTTGTAATCAATCAGTTCACACGGAATGATGATCCAGCCTTTATCTGCGGCACCGTTGAAGTAGCTGTAGCGCTCGAACAGCAGCCGGGTCAGTTTTGCCGGATAGCTCACGGCCGGCGCGTCATCGAACTTATCGCCCGCGTGATAGCTAATGCCCGCTTCCGTGGTGTTAGAGAACACGAAACGGATGTCCGGGTTGTGGGCCAGCCTGAGGAATTCGGCGTAATCGCGGTAAGCGCTGATTTCACGGTTAACGGAACGGATAAGTCTTGTCTCACTGACCGCTTCACCCTGCTCGTTCAGGCCGCGAATAAGGGTGGTGTAGAGGCCATCCTGGGTGCTGAGCGACGGCGGAAAGTCGCTGTCGATAGGACGAACCACCGTCACACCAGCGTTGAGATCGGTGTGTTCGTTCAGAAGGTCAATTTGCCAGTCGACAAACGCGCGTAAAAAGTTGCCTTCGCCAAACTGAATAATGCGTTCAGGGTACTGAGCGCCGGGAAAGTCGAGGCGGTTAACGGTTTTCATCATGGGTTTCCCTTATTGATTGGTCATATAGCCTTCGTTATTGGTCCAATAACTTAGCAGACTTTAAAACCAGGAAACCCTGTTTTGATCAAAGGGCGGCAGCTTTTCTGCGCGGTTTAAACAAATTTGTAAAACACCGAGGTCGCGGTGAGTTCCCCTTCCGGCATCAGCGCATAGCGTGGGATTTCCCCGGCCTTTTGCCAGCCGCACTGTTGATAGAAATGCTCCGCGCCGCTGCCGGTTGAAGTATCCAGCACAAGCACCGTTTTCCCCTGCCGCTTTGCTTCAGCTTCCAGCTCAGCCATCAGCTTACGGGCAATGCCCTGCCGACGACCGCGAGAGTGGACCAACAGCTTTGCCACTTCGGCCCGATGGGGTTGATTTTCAGGCAGATCGGTGATCAGCTGCACCGTCCCTACCAAAGTGCCATCAGCCTGTTCAGCGGCAAGAACCGTGCGTTCACCGGCGGCAACGCTTTGCGCAACCTTCTGCCAGAAGGCCACGGCTTTATCGGGATGGAACGGCAGCATAAAGCTGACGGAGGCCCCGCCGATAACGCTATCGACAAGCATCCCGGTCAGTTCAGGAAGGCGCTGTAAAATATCAGATTGTGAAAGGGAAATCAGACGAATGGACGAGGTCATGAGGGCTCCTTATGAAGACCCCTCACTATCTACTTAACAGTTTGATAACACAACGTTTCAGCCAGAGGGATTACTTATTCATCGGCAAGTCGGCTTCATGCTGCTGCTTCATGGCGTACATGCGTTTGTCCGCCGTGCGCAGCAGGCCTGATACGTCGCGAACATCATCATGGTTGACTTCACTCACTCCCCAGGAAAACGCCAGCGCCCAGGGTTTGCCGGACGTCTGGTTGAACGCATTGGCCTCTTCAGTCAGGTGCTGCATCGCGATCCATGCCCCGCTTTCGTCCGTATCGGAAAACAAAATCCCAAATTCGTCGCCACCATGGCGGACCAGCAAATCGGTATTACGAAACGCTTTAGTCAGCAGCCTCGCCATTTCCCTCAGCGCACAATCGCCTTCAGCATGACCATAGCGATCGTTAATCTGTTTGAATTTGTCGAGGTCGAGCCAGCCGAGCGTCAGCGGTTCAGCGCGACGTTCAGCGGAGGCAATGGCGAAGTTCGCCAGATGCTCGAAGCCACGACGGTTGAATAACCCGGTCAGGGAATCGGTGGTGGCTTCGCTTATCGCCTTAAATTCATCTTCCACAATCGCCGCCAGATCGTGCAGCAGCGCCTGTTCTTCGCTGCTAAACGAACGTGCGTCATGGCCGAGTAAGCAGAACGCCCCAACCATGGCTCCGTCAGGCAGTCTCAGCGGATGGCCAGCGTAAAAGCGGATATGCGGGTCGCCGGTCACCAGAGGGTTATCGCTGAAGCGCGAATCCTGCATTGCATCGGGCACAATAAGCGGGTTGTCGCTGAGAATAACGTGGCCGCAAAAAGAGAGCTGACGCGGCAATGTGGCATAGCACAGCCCGTCACAGGACTTAAACACCAGCGATTCGGCATCCACCAGGCTCACCATCGCCATCGGCACGTTGAAAAGGTGACGGGCAAGGCGCGTCAGGCGATCGAAACGAGCCGGTTCACCCGTATTGAGAATGCCAGACTCCCGCAGAGAGGTCAGGCGCTGGACTTCATTTGCCGGGATATCTGGACTCTTCATCATCTCTCCTCATGCAGAAGTATTAACAGCTTAGCCTGGATTGAATCGTTTTTACGGGAACGGAAAATCAGTGAGCGAAGATTTGATTCTTCCCACGCCTTTTTGCTTCATAAAGGGCGTCATCGGCGGCTTTCAGCCAGGCATCGACGTCCTCCATATCCGGCCGCGCGCAGGCCACACCGATGCTCAACGTCAGCGGTAGCTTGCTGTCCGGCAGCACGGTAATGACGGCGGTCGCTTCCATAATGCGGTGGGCAATCATGACGGCCTCTTCCTGCGAGGTATCAGGGAGCAAAACCACAAATTCATCGCCGCCAAGCCGGGCCGGCGTGTCGGTGCTGCGGGTGGCAACGTGTAAAATCTGCGATACCGTCTGGAGCATCGCGTCACCCACTTTATGACCATAACGATCGTTTACGTCCTTAAAGTTATCCAGATCGATAAACACCAGCGCCGAATCGCCGCAGGCATTTTGCAGGCGGCTCAGCTCCCAGGCGATACGTTTCTCCAGCAGGCGACGGTTGGCAATGTCCAGCAGTGGGTCCTTCATCGCAATCCGCTCCAGCTCCTGGCTTTTTTGTCTGAGCTTAGCCGCCAGAATGTCCGTTAATGTGCACAGCGCCAGCAGATAAATGGCGATCAGCGGCAGCGTGGCAAACATCGTTCGCGGCGATACGTCAGGGCGAATGTCCATTCCAGTGCAGAGCCAGGTAACGGCGAAAACGCTGAGCATTATCACTGCGGCTTTACGCATCAGCACCACGCCTCCCGCCGCCATGCGATCGGCGAGGAGGATCGTGGCAATCACTACGGAAGGCAGAGGGTTAAGCGCCATCATGGCTATCCAGAATCCGCCCGCGCCGGCCTCGATAAGCAGATTCTGATGTTCAGCCACCAGCGGCACGCGCGCATTGCGGGCGCGCAGATAAGCCAGCGTCGGCCAGACGAAAGCATTCACGGTCAGCAGCACACGCAGCCAGAGCGCACGATCGAGTTCATCGAGAGTGGAAAGAATGGGGAAAAAACAGAGAAATGTACCCAAAATGCGCATCAGATACATACGGCGAACGAACCGCATTCCGGGGACCTTATCATTCGTATTCTGTTGGTCAAAATCGTTCATTGAATGCAACTTTTCCGATGAGAGGTCAGCGTTATCGTATTTTCTTTGACCTGAGCCCACACGCTATCACTTGAGATAGTTGACTGTTTTGGCTCAATTATCAAGCCTGAAGGTGACAGTGTCACCCTGCATCAGGAGGCGACTGAATTCAGGACACCCTCTTCAGCGAGGTGTCGGGCACAGGTTTTGTTTCGCCCTGCTTTTTTAGCGCGATAAAGGTATTCATCGGCTTCCACCAGCAGTTCGTTAAAGACGTCAATCACCGCTCTGTCTCCCTGCGTTCCGTTGCCGGTACCAATGCTGACCGTCACGCGCAGCGGCTGCTGTCGCCACTGGAAGACATAAGACTCAATGCGCAGGCGAATTTTCTCTGCCAGATGAAAACCGTTCAGCGGATTGTCGGTTCTGGCCGCTATCACAAACTCTTCTCCCCCCATTCGAGCCACCAGCCCCTCATCTCCGACCGCATCATGTACCTGGCGGGCAAACGCGGCCAGCACGTAATCGCCGCATTCATGGCCATAGTTGTCGTTCACGCTTTTGAAGAAGTCGATATCCAGCAGCATCACCGTCAGGTGCTGTCCGGCGCTTCCCGACTGGTTTTTCAGCGCTTCATAAAGACCTGAACGTGAATAAACACGGGTCAGAAAATCGAAATCGGCACGTAGCGATACCTGACGAATCAGGTTATTGATGGCCGCCACGCTGGTCGCGACAATCACCGGGCTAATCGCAAGCGTGGCGATACCCAGACGCGTGGAAAACAGCTGTGGGGTTTGCAGGGGCCCGGAAACCGCAAGGTTGATAATCGAGTTCGCCACCAGGATGATTTCACTTGCGCCCGTCACCAGCGTCAGCGCACAGGTTACCGGCAGCGGGTAGCGAATGGCGCACCAGATAAGCGCCGGGAGTGGAAAAGCAAGGCTCCCCGCGCCGCCCACGGCGATGGCCGCTACAACGGAAAGCACCAGCGTTAGCGCCGGAAGAAGCAGATTCCAGCGAATGCGAGGAATTTCATGCGGCAGCGTCATGGTCATTACGCAAGGCAAAATCAGCACGCCTGTAGAAAATTGCTCGCTGAACCAGTCCGCAAACAGCGGCATAAAAGATTGCCGATCGATCCCCTCGGATCCTAATGCCCCCAACAGCGCACAAAAGACGGCTGAAATAAGGCAATAATAGAACAGCCGTAGCGCATTCATTGGCCCGGGCTCCGTTCCCGCCTGCCGCTTATCGCGCATCACCAGCTGCGCCACCATAACGATAAACACCATATTCGAGGCGTTAATCACCAGCGACGCCAGCCCCCATTGCGTGGTCATCACGTCAAAGAGCAGCATCGCGCCATAGCAGATGGCGTAATAATGCCAGCGGTTCAGCCAAACGTAGCGGGCAAATATTGCCGCCATAACTGCGTTCAACGGCCAGAATAGCGACAGCTCCTGCACAAGCCGAAGCATGGCCCCAACGGCGTAAAACAGCGTGGTAATAACAAACAGGAAAAAGGCATTACGCAGGGCGTGTGCTTCGCTGAATACGGTAAACCGGGGGACGGAAATCGAACGCATTAATTATCTTTCCATATAATCGCGAGGGGCAATTATTCAGGGAATTACAGGTAAATGATCGGTAATAGTATCTACTATTGATCACAATGCGCGTATTAACAATTCTCCGTGTTAGTTATTTGTTATTCATTTGCAATACCAACCAGTGGTGGATGACCCCGACGATATAGTGCTGTTCCTGCGAAGTGAGTTCCCTGCCCGCGTCAATGTTATGCCATTTCGCGAGGCAGCCCCGACAGCAGGTGGCTGTGGCATGCTGAGCGATAAATACCGGATGACCGCGCATGGGCGTCTGTTTGCCGTCATTATGCGGATGGGCAGGTGCAAGACGCTTTGCGACAAAATCGGCGGCGTGCTGGTCGATAACTTCCGCGCCTTTATCCCAACAGTATTGCCGCTCTTTCTCGCCTAAACGAAAGCGGGCACGAAACGGCGAACGGGAAAGTCGACCGAATAAGCTTTCCAGAGAAACCATCAGTAAATCGACCGCCCCAGACGCTGGGAAAGCTTCTCGAGCACCGCGATCCCCGCCAGGGAGTTCCCTGCCGCATCGAGCTGAGGGCTCCAGACCGCAATCGCCATTTCATGCGGCACAATCGCCACAATTCCGCCGCCCACGCCGGATTTCGCCGGCAGCCCCACGCGCCAGGCAAACTCTCCGGCGTTCTGATACATGCCGCTGGTCGCCATCAGGGCGTTGACCTGGCGGGTCTGTAATGGCGTGATAACAGGACGATCGCGCTCCGGGAAGTGGCCCTGGTTGGCGAGGAACAGGAAAGTGCGCGCAAGTTCAGCGCAGCTCATCTTCAGCGAGCAGTAATGGAAGTAGTTTTGTAAAACGGTCGTGACGTCATTATGAAAGTTGCCGAACGACTTCATGAGCCAGGCAATGGCGGCGTTACGAGCAGAATGATCGAACTCAGAGCGTGCCACTACGGCGTCATAGGCGATGTCGTCCACGCCAGAAAGCTCACGGACAATCTCCAGCATTCGCTGACGCGGCGCGCTGAGGCGGCTTTGCAGCATGTCGCAAACGACCAGCGCCCCGGCATTGATGAACGGATTGCGCGGGATCCCCTGCTCAATCTCAAGCTGCAACAGCGAGTTAAACGGCTGCCCGGAGGGATCTTTACCAACGCGCTGCCAAATCTCCTCTTCCTCGTAGTGATTCATCGCCACCACCAGGCTCAGGACTTTTGAGATCGACTGCACGGAAAAACGCTCCTGCGCATCTCCGGCACAGAAATACTGGCCGTCAACGGTGCTGATGGCGATCCCGAGCTTATTGCCATCCACGCAGGCGAGAGCCGGAATGTAATCCGCCACTTTGCCTTGTCCTATCAGCGGTTTTACCTCTGCCAGAATCGATGCCAGCATGTCGTTATTGATGACCATTGCCACTGTAGCTCCTTGCCCGCAGGCCTTTTTCGGCCTGCGAGTATAGCAGCGTCAGGCCGGCAGACGAAAGCGCATTACCGCCTGCATCAGCTGCTGTGCGCTGGTTTCAAGATGGCGGGATGAGGCGGCACTGGCCATCACCAGGTCTCCCGTTTTTCCGGCAACCTGATTAAGGGAATGCAGCTGGCGCGTCACCTGATGAATATTTTCACCCTGATTCAGCGTGGCCTGTGAAATCTCCGTCAGTAGCGTACTCAGATTGCTCACCAGCAGAGTCACCTGCTGCAGGTTATCTTCCAGTCGCCCGACCGCCTGTGAGCCCTCTTCAATTCCCTGTAATGAGTGATTGATGAGTCCCTGAATGGTCTGCGTCGATTCGCTGCTCTGTCGGGCCAGCAGCCCAACTTCTCTGGCCACCACCGCGAAACCGCGCCCCTGGTTGCCCGCATGAGCCGCTTCAATCGCCGCATTGAGCGCCAGAATATTGGTCTGAAACGCCACGCTGTCGATCATCGCAACGATCCCTCGCATTTCGGCGGAACGCGCCACGATTGCCTGCATGGAAGCGTTCACCGTGACCATCATGCGATCGCCGCCCGCCACCATCTGACTCGCCTCCTCCGCCCGCTCACGGGCGAGCCCCGCATAGCCGGCGTTCCCTTCCACATGCGATTCCAGTGAGGCAATATGACGCGTCACGTCGTCAAGCTCCTGCGTCTGCTTTTCTGCCTGCAGGGAGAGCGCCTCATTGCTCTGCGCCAGACGCGAAACATTACCGGTAATCGATCCGGTGGCATCGCTGACCTGGGCCACGAGCCGTTGCAGACCGCTTTGCATATCGGCAAGCGTAGTGCTGATTTGCGCCACCTCACGGTTTACCTGCGAAACTTGCGGCAACGGCTGAGAGAGATCGCCATCAGCCAGGCTTTTAATATGCGTGATTAAACGTCGCAGCGGCACGATCACCCAGCGCGACATCCCACGCCACATCAGCAGAGCCACCACAAGTAAAGCCGCCGGGGCCAGCATAAACAGCTGCTGGAGATGCGTAAGACTTGCCATCAGGGATTCACGCCCCTCTGAAGCTTGCCGTTCACTGGCGGCCTGAAAGCGGGCGTAGTTGTCGTTGAAGTCGCTCTGGAAAGCCTGCACCGGCACGGCAAAAAAGGCATCGATGGATTGCGTCTTTTGCAGGCCGTTAAGCTGCTCTTCAATAGCGCCATAAAACTGCTTATAGCTGTCGATCAAAGCTTCATCCCGCGGCGGGCTCATTGCCAGCCACGCCTGCCAGGCTTTTTGCGAGACCTTAAGACTCGCGCGTGCATCCTGCAGCAAGCCATCAGAGCTGCCCACCGAGCCTGTTTCTTTATCCTGCATGAAATAGACGCCCGCGCGATTGAGCAGATCGCTTGCCGCGAGCAAAGACACGCGAGCCCGATCGACGTGGACCTGCTGCAAATGTGCTCTTTGATTATGCTGCTCGCTCAGGCGTGCATTATGCAGCGACCAGGAGAGCAAAAACGAAGAGGCTATTTGCAGCGCGCAGAACAGCCCAATGATGGTAAACACGCCGGCAAGTAAACCAAAATGCTGCGGGAAAAAGCGACGGAGAAAACGACGAGGAATTTGTATTAAGTTCATAATTTTCATCTATAACAACATGTTAGACACGAGTGTACGAAATGAAAATGACAGAACCATGACAGGAAAGGTGTGGGATGTGGCTGGCGGCGCCGCTGCTTGCCGGGCCTGCAATATTGTAGGCCCGGCAAGCCTGCGCCGCCGGGCAAAGGATTCAGAGAATCAGTGACGATCCTTCCACACGGTTTGCACATTACAGAACTCGTGCAGACCAAAATGCGACAGTTCGCGGCCGAAACCGCTTTTCTTCACGCCGCCAAACGCCACGCGGGCATCCGAGGCGCTGTAGCCGTTGATGAACACGCCGCCGCACTCCAGCTCGTCAGCAAAGCGCTGCGCCAGCTTTTCATCCGCCGTGTAGACGGTTGCCGACAGGCCGAAGTCGCTGTCGTTCGCCAGCGCCAGAGCATGCTCGGCATCGCGGGCGACGGTAATTGCCGCAACCGGGCCAAACATCTCCTGACGGAAGGCCGTCATGGATGGCGTGACGTTGCCTAACACCGTCGCCGCGTAGTAGTTGCCCTTCCCGGCTATCTTCTCGCCGCCGAGCAGCAGGGTCGCGCCCTCTTCCAGTGTGGCCGTCACCTGGTTGTGCAGTTCATCACGCAGATCGTACCGGGCCATAGGACCGAGATAGTTTTGCTCGTCTTCCGGATTGCCCATTTTGAGCTTCGCAGCCGCAGCCACAAACTTCTCAGTGAAGGCATCAGCAATACCGGCTTCGACGATAAAACGTTTCGCGGCGGCGCAGACCTGCCCGGTATTCTGATAACGGCCAACTACCGCCGCTTTAACTGCCTCATCAATATCGGCATCGTTAAGGACGATAAACGGATCGGATCCGCCCAGTTCAAGCACGCATTTTTTGAGCGCCGCACCGGCCTGCGCGCCAATCACCTTCCCGGCACGCATGCTGCCGGTCAGCGTGACGGCGGCAACACGCGGGTCGTTAATCATCTGCGATACACCGTCATTGGTGGCATTCACCCAGCCGAACACGCCAGCAGGAATGCCCGCTTCCGTGAAGATCTCACCAATCAGCTTTGCACTGCCCATCACGTTTGGGGCGTGCTTCAGCAGGTAGCTGTTACCGGCCAGCAGAATCGGCACAGCGCCGCGCATTACCTGCCAAAGCGGGAAGTTCCACGGCATCACCGCCATAATCGGGCCCAGCGGGCGATATTCGATCACTGCTTTGTTCTGCTCGACCTGAGTCGCTTCGGTGGCAAGCATCGCCGGACCGTGCTCCGCATACCAGTCGCAGAGGTTGGCTGACTTGGCCACTTCACCCCGAGCCTGTGCAATCGGCTTGCCGATTTCACGGCTGATGAGCAGCGCCATCTCTTCAGCGTGCTGGCGGAGCACAGCGCCAACCTTGCGCAATGCATCTGCACGTTCCGCCACGGGAATACGTTTCCACTGGCGGAACCCAGAATCGGCCAGCGCTACGGCCTGGTTGACTTCGTCGCTTGTCGCCCACGGCAGACTGAAAAAAGTCTCGCCCGTTGCCGGGTTGAGGGAAATAGCGTGAGTTGCAGGTGATGTCATTTTGTTCTCTCTGTTCAGTGAGGCTGTTGCCTGATACTGCCCCACTCTGCTATTTATGAATAATGAATAATATTAACCACCCTATTCACAATATGAGAACACAATGGATTTGACCCAGCTTGAGATGTTCAACGCCGTCGCGCAGACCGGCAGCATTACCCAGGCCGCGCAGAAAGTGCATCGCGTGCCCTCAAACCTGACAACCCGTATTCGTCAGCTGGAGGCCGATCTGGGTGTTGAGCTGTTCATTCGTGAGAATCAGCGCCTGCGTCTTTCCCCCGCCGGGCACAGCTTTCTGCGCTACAGCCAGCAGATTTTAGCCCTGGTGGATGAAGCGAGGATGGTGGTTGCCGGAGATGAGCCGCAGGGACTGTTCTCGCTCGGCTCGCTGGAAAGTACCGCCGCAGTGCGTATTCCGCCGACGCTCGCGTTATATAACCAGCGCTATCCGAAGATTCAGTTCGATCTGGCAACCGGCCCGTCGGGTACGATGATTGACGGCGTGACGGAAGGCAGGCTCAGCGCCGCTTTTGTCGACGGCCCGGTGGTACATCCAAATCTTGAAGGCGTGCCGGTCTATCAGGAAGAGATGATGATCGTCGCCCCAAAAGGTCACCCGCAGGTTACGCGAGCCAGCGACGTCAACGGCACCAGCATTTACGCCTTTCGCGCCAACTGCTCCTACCGCCGTCATTTTGAAAGCTGGTTCCACGCAGACCGCGCGACGCCAGGACGCATTCATGAGATGGAGTCCTATCACGGCATGCTGGCGTGCGTGATTGCTGGCGCGGGGCTGGCGATGATCCCCCGCAGCATGCTGGAAAGCATGCCGGGACATCATCAGGTGGATGCCTGGCCGCTGGCCGAAAAATGGCGCTGGCTGACCACCTGGCTCGTCTGGCGACGCGGTGGCATGACCCGCCAGCTTGAGGCGTTTATTACCCTGCTGGATGAAGCGCAGCCTTCCGATACACAAGCTTAACGCAGCAGGATCTTGCCCTGCATCCAGGTGACCGCCGTGCCGCTCATCTGCACGCGGTCACCCCGGAGTTCACAGCGCACATCGCCGCCGCGTGCCGAAACCTGACGCGCCAGCATGGTCGTTTTCCCGAGTTTTTCACTCCAGTAGGGAATCAGCATCGTGTGCGCCGAGCCCGTGACCGGATCTTCAGGCACCGCCACGCCCGGCGAGAAGAAGCGGCTGACAAAATCGTACTTATCATCGCCCTTCGCCGTCACGCAAACTTTGTGTTCATCCGGGAGCATGGCAGCGAAATCAGGCATAAGCACCTCGACCTGCTCACGATTATCCAGCTCAATGAGCCAGGCGCGCCCCTTGCGTGCGTGGCGATAGTGCGTAACCCCAAGCGCTTTCAGCATATCAGGCGGTGGCGTCAGTTCTGCCGTTTGTCCTGCCGGGAAATCGAGCGTCATCCATTCCCCATCGCGACTGACCGTCAAACGACCAGAGGCGGTATCAAAATGAATGCGCGCATCCGGGTAATCGAGATGGTTAAAGATGACATGCGCGGTGGCAAGCGTAGCGTGACCGCACAGATTGACCTCCACGAGCGTGGTGAACCAGCGCAGTTCGAAGCCGCCTTTCGCCGGAATAAAGAAAGCCGTTTCGGATTGATTGTGCTGCTGCGCCATTTGCAACAGCTGGTCGTCCGGCAGCCAGCGCTCAAGCGCGCAGACGGCGGCAGGGTTTCCGGTAAAATTATTCTCGCTGAAGGCGTCGACCAGCCAGACGGGGAGCGTTTGCATCACATCTCTCCTTCACGCAGAAAAACGCTGCCGATCAGATAAGTGGTCGCCTGCCCGCCAATCAGCACACGATCGCCCTTCCATTCGCAGCGCAGCTCACCGCCTCTGGCGGAAACCTGGCGGGCCATCATCTGCGTTTTGCTCAGTTTCTCCCCCCAGTAGGGAATCAGCATACTGTGCGCCGAGCCGGTAACAGGATCTTCCGCCACGCTTTCGCCCGGACAGAAGAATCGACTCACGAAGTCATGCTTATCGCCCGGTGCCGTCACGCAGACCATTTTGCCAAGCGGCAGCATGGCATGGATATCGGGCGTGAGCGCCTCCACCTGATGCTGATTATTCAGCACCACCAGGTAATCCCGAGCGACACGTACTTCTTCATAGTTTTCAATGCCAAGCGCCTTCAGCAGAAGCGCAGGCGGATCCGCGGGTTCCGTTTTCCACGCCGGGAAATTAAGCGTCAGCCAGTCGCCGCTGCGGGTGACGATCAGCTCGCCAACAAAACGGGTAGAGAAACGGATTTCCGTATGGGGATAATCCAGAAATTCAAAAATAACGTGGGCGCTGGCAAGCGTGGCGTGACCGCAGAGATTGATTTCCCCCTGAGTGGTGAACCAGCGTAGCTCGAAGCCGCCGTCGGTTCGCACAAAGAAGGCGGTTTCTGACTGGTTATGCTCCTGCGCCATCTTCAGCAAAGTCGCATCCGGCAGCCACTCCACAAGCGGGCAAACCGCCGCCGCATTGCCGCCAAACGTGCGGTCGCTGAAGGCATCTACCATGTAAAACGGAATTTCCTGCATAGTCTCTATCCTTTGTTTTTATAACGACTTAGCAACATTAATAGCGCCTTTGGCGGCAAAATACGAGCGGATGACGCATCTTCGGCCACAAGCTTCCGTTATGCGATCTCAGTCACAAAACGATTGTGTTTTGCACAACGATGGTTTTAAGATCGCCTTCTCTTCCTCCCGCAAACCATCAAGACAAGTGCTATGACAACAAACACAGTCTCCCGCAAGGTCGCGTGGCTGCGCGTGGTTACCCTTGCCATCGCCGCCTTTATTTTCAACACCACTGAGTTTGTCCCGGTAGGACTGCTGTCTGATATTGCCCGTAGTTTCTCAATGGAAACCGCACAGGTTGGCATCATGCTGACCATCTACGCCTGGGTCGTGGCGCTGATGTCCCTGCCGTTTATGCTGCTCACCAGCCAGATGGAGCGCCGTAAGCTGCTGATCGGGTTATTTGTGTTATTTATTGCAAGCCATGTACTCTCTTTCCTGGCGTGGAATTTTAACGTGCTCGTAATTAGTCGTATCGGCATCGCATTCGCCCACGCGGTATTCTGGTCGATTACCGCATCGCTGGCTATCCGGCTTGCTCCGGCCGGGAAACGCGCGCAGGCGCTTAGCCTGATCGCCACCGGCACGGCGCTGGCGATGGTGCTTGGCCTGCCGATTGGTCGCGTCGTTGGGCAGTATTTCGGCTGGCGTACGACCTTCTTTGTTATCGGCCTCGGCGCGCTCATCACTCTGATGGCGCTGATCAAACTGCTGCCGAAGATACCGAGCGAGCATTCCGGTTCGTTGAAAAGCCTGCCGCTGTTGTTCCGCCGCCCGGCGCTGATGAGCCTCTATTTACTGACCGTCGTCGTCATCACTGCCCATTACACGGCCTACAGCTATATCGAACCTTTTGTGATTAACGTCGCCGGGTTTAACGCCAACTTCGCCACCTTGCTGCTGCTTACCCTTGGCGGTGCGGGCATTATCGGTTCAATCGTGTTCGGTAAGCTGGGTAATCGTCATGCTTCATCACTCGTCAGCGGTGCCATCGCCCTGATGACGGTCTGCCTGGTGCTGCTGCTGGCTGCGGCGCAAAGCGAACTACACCTGACTCTCCTGAGCATTGTGTGGGGTATTGCCATTATGGTGATCGGTCTTGGAATGCAGGTGAAGGTGCTGGCGATTGCACCCGATGCCACGGACGTGGCGATGGCGTTGTTTTCGGGGATCTTTAACATCGGGATTGGCGCCGGTGCGCTGGTCGGGAATCAAATAAGTTTGCACTTATCCATGGCCGATATTGGCTATATCGGCGCGGTGCCCGCGCTGGCCGCACTTATCTGGTCGGTGATTATTTTCCGCCGCTGGCCGGTGGCGCTCGAGGAACAACCGCAGCAGTAAAAAAAGGTGGCGTTTGCCACCTTTTTCTTTCTACCAGCTTACCAGTGTTTAATCAGCGCATCGCCAATCTCTGCAATCTGAGCATTACGCTCGTTCATCGTGGCCTGGGTCTCGGTTAAGTAAATCACCACAATGCGTGAAGGTTTTCCGTCAGGCCCCATCGCCGCCACGATGCCACGAGCGCCGCGCTCACCCGCCCCGGATTTGTCGGCAATAAACCATCCCTGAGGAAGCACCGAGCGCAACAGTGGCCCCGCGACTTTGTCCGCTGTCATCCAGTTGATTAATTGCTTTTGCGAGGCGGCAGTCAGCACATTACCGGTTAAAAGTTGACGCAGCGTCTGCGCCATATGCTCCGGGGTCGTTGTATCACGGCTATCGCCAGGTAGCGCCTCGTTCAGTTCAGGCTCCCAACGGTCGAGGCGCGTTACATTGTCACCCGCTTTACGCAAGAAATCGGTGAGCTTTTGCGGGCCACCAATGGCCTTAAGCAGCAAATTCGCCGCTGTGTTATCGCTCATGGTGATGGCGGCTTCACATAATTCGCCGAGGGTCATCCCGTCAGTCAGATGTTTTTCAGTCACGGGTGAGTAGACGATAAGATCGCTTTTTTGATAGCTGACACGTCGATCGAGTTGTTCTTTACCTTCGTCAACCCGGGCCAGAACCGCGCCGCAGAGCAGCACTTTGAACGTACTCATCATCGGAAAACGTTCAGTAGCACGGTAGCCACTCAATACTTTACCGCTGGAGAGCTCCAGCTCTGCATAACCCACGCGCGCTTTAAGTTGCGTCTCCGCTTCTTTGGCTTTATCCAGAGGCAGCGTCTGGGCAAACGCTGGCACGCAAAAAGCGGCCAGCAGAGGAATAAGAGAAAGACGAACAAGTGGCATAAAATACTCTTCCTTGGGTGTGAATGATGCTTTTAAAATAAGATCATGCCGGATACGTCGAAATAATTTCCAGCACGCCGTTAATAATGAACTGCACGCCCATGCAGACCAGCAGGAAGCCCATCAGGCGGGAGATGGCTTCGATGCCGCCCTTTCCGACCAGGCGCATAATTGCCCCGGAGCTGCGCAGACAGCCCCACAGAATCACTGACACCGACAGGAAAATCAGCGGCGGGGCTATCCATACCACCCAGTCCGGGAAATCGACGCCGTGCTTCACGGTAGACGCCGAACTGATGATCATCGCAATCGTCCCCGGCCCGGCCGTACTTGGCATCGCCAGCGGCACAAAGGCGATATTCGCCGTTGGCTCATCCTCCAGTTCTTCCGACTTGTGCCGCGCTTCAGGCGAATCGTGGGCTTTTTGCTGCGGGAACAGCATCCGGAAACCAATAAACGCCACGATAAGGCCACCGGCAATACGCAGACCGGGAATAGAGATCCCGAAGGTGTTCATCACCACCTGGCCGGCGTAGTACGCCACCATCATGATCGCGAACACGTACACCGAGGCCATCAGCGACTGACGATTGCGTTCGGCGCTGTTCATATTCCCGGCAAGGCCAAGGAACAACGCCACGGTGGTCAGCGGGTTTGCCAGCGGCAAAATTACCACCAGCCCAAGGCCAATGGCTTTAAACAAATCCAGCATAAAAAACACTCCTGTGATAGCAGTCACCTGCCGGCTGAGTATAAGAGCATTCCCGCAGCCCATGCCATGGTTAAATGTTGTCTTTTTTTTGCCATGCAAACACATAACGGACAGTTATCAAATAAGCAGAATAAAGACGTAAAAGTGTGATCCATCTGACTTTAGCAAAAAGTGTGATTAGCTTATTCATTCGATTGACTTATGGTTGCCTGGGCAATAATATCGCCAGCAACTAAACTACTTGCCAGGGCAACCTTTGTGAAAAGCACCAGTGACCTGTTTAACGAAATCATTCCACTTGGTCGCTTGATCCATATGGTCAACCAGAAAAAAGATCGTTTACTGAACGACTATCTGTCGCCAATGGATATCACCGCTTCGCAGTTTAAAACGCTTTGTTCTGTTCGCTGCGCAGTGTGCATCACTCCGGTTGAGCTGAAAAAAGCGCTGTCGGTCGATCTCGGTGCCCTGACCCGAATGCTTGACCGCCTGGCTTGCAAAGGCTGGATTGAACGTCTGCCTAACCCGAATGATAAGCGCGGCGTGCTGGTGCAACTGACACCGGACGGCGCAGCAATATGTGAGCAATGCCACCAGCTGGTGGGACAGAACCTGCATCAGGAATTAACAAAAAACTTAACGGCGGACGAGGTCGCAGCCCTTGAGCTTCTGCTCAAGAAAATCCTGCCGTAACAGAAGAAAAAAGAGGTAAGACGATGTCCAGACGTAATACTGACGCTATCACTATTCATAGCATTTTGGACTGGATCGAGAGCAATCTGGAGTCACCACTGTCGCTTGAAAAGGTGTCAGAACGCTCCGGTTACTCGAAGTGGCACCTGCAGCGGATGTTCAAGAAAGAAACAGGACACTCCCTGGGGCAGTATATTCGCAGCCGTAAGCTCACTGAAATCGCACAGAAGCTTAAGCAAAGCAACGAGCCGATCCTGTATCTGGCCGAACGCTATGGTTTCGAATCCCAGCAGACGCTGACGCGCACCTTTAAGAACTATTTCGACGTACCGCCGCACAAATACCGCATCACCAATATGCCCGGCGAGTCGCGTTATCTGATGCCACTAAACCACTGTAATTGTTAATCGCCTGCACAAGACGTATCGAGGAAAAAATGAAACTGTTCGCCTCCGCCGCCCTCACCTTATTGGTGCTGGTCTCCGGCCAGAGTTTTGCGGAGCAATCCACGTTACCGGCGAGTCACGGTAGCCACGACACCATGATTATGCCGTCAACCCAGGACAAGTCACCGTTTGACTTCAACCACATGGGTTCCGGCAGCGACAAATCCGACGAACTGGGCGTACCTTACTATAACGGAAACTCCCAGTAACTTTTTTGCCCCGCTTTTGCGGGGCTTTTTTCTTTTAGCCTTACCCCTGCACTGCTTTTACCCGCCGGATCCTCAGGCCAAACACGTTGATATACAGCCCCGCCATAATCAGCAGCGCCCCCAGCAGCTGAAGCGTTGACAGCGTTTCACCCAGCAGCAGTGCCGCGCTGGCAATTCCGACAACCGGTACCAGCAAAGAGAGCGGTGCCACGCGCCAGGTTTCATAACGTCCCAGCAGCGAACCCCAGATGCCATAGCCGATAATGGTCGCCACAAACGCAAGATAGACCAGCGACAAAATCGTTGTGAGATCGATGTTCACCAGGCTTTGCACCATCGCCGTCGGCCCCTCCAGCAGATAAGAGGCCAGCATAAACGGCAGAATCGGGATCAGCGCACTCCACACCACCAGCGACATCACCGCCGGACGCGCCTCATGCTGCATAATTTTCTTGTTAAAAATATTCCCGCATGCCCAGCTGAAGGCTGCCGCCAGCGTCAGGAAAAAGCCGAGTATTGCGACGTGCTGCCCGTTGAGGCTGGCCTCAATCAGCACCAGCACACCAAAGACGGCAAGCGTAATGCCCGCCAGCTGCTTGCCCTGAAGCCGTTCACCGAAGACAAATGCGCCAAGAATAATGGTGAAAAACGCCTGCGCCTGAAGCACCAAAGAAGCCAGCCCGGCGGGCATTCCAGATTTAATGGCGCAGAACAGGAAGGCAAACTGACCGAAGCTGATGGTCAGGCCATAGCCGAGCAACAATGAGAGCGGAATTTTCGGGCGGGCGACGAAGAAAATGGCGGGCACGGCGACCAGCATAAAACGTAAACCGGCCAACATCAGCGGCGGCATGTTGTGCAGCCCTAGTTTGATGACCACAAAGTTCAGTCCCCAGACCACCACCACCAACAGCGCCAACAACCCGTCTTTCCGCGTCATACCCTGCCTCTGAATTATTAAATTTTTGTAAACAGATTCAAGGTAACGAAAAAAACGCGCGAGGAACAGATCATTAATTCTGGCAGGTATTCAAGGCACTGATGAATAAATTGGGGTCTGTACAAGCCCCTTAGCGCGTGATAATCCTGATACGACACAACATAACGATCACATAAGCAATTGTCGGATAAACAATGACACCCTCTGTTAAGCGTTCAACCTCAGCGTTGCTGGCGTCGTCGTTGCTGTTAACTATCGGCCGCGGTGCGACACTGCCCTTCATGACCATTTATCTGACGCGCCAGTACGGCATGAGCGTCGAAGCGATTGGCTACGCCTTAACGGTAGCCCTGACCGTCGGGGTGTTATTCAGCCTCGGCTTTGGCATTCTCGCCGATAAGTTCGACAAAAAACGCTACATGATCGTCGCCATTGAGGCTTTTATCGCCGGTTTTGCCGCCATACCGCTGGTCAACAACGTCATCCTTGTGGTGTTTTTCTTTTCGCTGATCAACTGCGCCTACTCCGTCTTCTCCACGGTGCTGAAAGCCTGGTTTGCCGATGTGCTGAGCGTCGGTGAAAAAGCGCGTATTTTCTCACTCAACTACAGCTTTCTGAATATCGGCTGGACCGTGGGGCCGCCGATTGGCACCTGGCTTGTGATGTACAGCCTGCAGTTGCCCTTCTGGCTTGCTGCCGTCTGTGCCGCCTTCCCGCTGGTATTTATTCAGTTTTACGTCCAGCGCAGCCAGGAGAGCAGTGAAGAGAAAGTTGCCACCGTCTGGCAGCCTTCGGTGCTGCTGAAGGATAAAGCGCTGTTCTGGTTTACGCTCTCCGGGCTGCTGGCCTCTTACGTCGGTGGCTCGTTTGCCACCTGTATTTCGCAGTATGTGCTGACGGTGGCCGATGACGCAGATTTCGCGCAAAAGGTAGTATCGGTTGTGCTGCCGGTGAACGCCGTGGTGGTGGTCAGCCTGCAATATGTTGTTGGCCGGAAGATCACGGCCAGCAACATTCGCCCATTGATGGTCGTGGGGACGCTCTGCTTCCTGCTGGGCCTTGGCGGATTTATTTTCTCGGGCGAAAATTTGGTGTACTGGGGCATTGCCGCCGCGGTGTTTACCATTGGTGAAATCATCTATGCGCCTGGCGAATACATGCTTATCGACAGCATTGCGCCGCCGGGCATGAAGGCGAGCTATTTCTCTGCTCAGGCGCTGGGCTGGCTCGGCGCGGCAGCCAACCCGATGATCACTGGCCTGATTCTGACTTCTCTGCCGGCCTGGACGCTGTTTGCCATCATGATGCTGGCTATCGTCCTGGCCTGGCTGATGATCCTGCGCGGGATGAGCGTCAAAGCGTGGGATCGCGAGCTGAAAACCGCCTGACTCAGCATCGGAGCGGGTTCGTGGCGATCCAGCGCTCTATTTTCTCTTTACTGTCCCCGGTTGCCGGATTGAAGACCATCATCGTCAGGTCCGGCCGCCCTTCAACCGAGAAGGTGGAGAACTCCAGCGCAATGGTCCCGATTTGCGGGTGGTTCAGCCGCTTTAACCCTTCCCCGTGCCCGGCGACATCGTTATTACGCCACAGGCGGGCAAAATCGGCGCTTTGAGCGGACAGCTCCGCCACCAGTCGATCGATTTCGTCTGAAGCGCCCAGGCGCGCGGCATCCGCCCGAAAAGCATTGACGATAAGCCGCGCCACGCCCTCCCAATCTTCCTGCATCTCCTTCGCTTCCGGGTCAGTGAACAGCAGGCGCAGAATATTGCGCCGCCCGGGCTCGAGCTGACCATAATCCTTCAGTACAATCGATGCCGGGTGGTTCCATGCCACCACGTCCCAGGTCGCGGTTTTGATAATCGCCGGAATCATCATGCTGTCCAGTACGCGCTGTAACCGCGGCGTGATGCTGTCGGAGGGGCTCACCCGGTTTTCCGGTGGATGCCCAAAAGCCAGGATAAACAGATGATCGCGTTCGGGCGACGTCAGCCGCAGCCCGGCGGCAATACGGTTAAGCACCTCCCGGGAAGGGGCACCTCCACGGCCTTGCTCAAGCCAGGTATACCAGGTCGGGCTGATATTGGCGAGCTGGGCCACCTCTTCGCGGCGCAGGCCCGGCGTGCGGCGACGTCCGGGTAAAAAGCCAAACGAAGCCGGGTCAATGCCCAGACGACGGGCCCGTAAAAACTCACCCAATGGATTCTCAGAAAGCAGCGTCATAGATTAGCCTGTTAATGTTTATACCCTGATAAAGTCACTACTTTAATAGTAAGAGATCCGGGCTTACGCTGTCCCGGTAAATCACTCAGGAGACAGGCTATGCGTATTTTTGTAACCGGTGCGACGGGCTTTATTGGCTCGCGTGTGGTATCGACTCTGCTGGCACGTGGCCATCAGGTGACAGGGCTTGTACGTTCGGAGGAAGCCGCCCGTCAGTTGACCGACAAGGGCGCAACCGCCCAGCACGGCACGCTGGAAGATCCACAGGCGTGGGTAGCAGGCATTGAACACTGTGATGCGGTGATCCACACCGCTTTCGATCATGACTTCAGTCGCTTTGTAGAAAATTGCGAGAAGGATCGCCGCGTTATTCGCGCTATCGGTTCTGTGTTGCAGGGCAGCCAGCGCCCACTGCTTATCACTTCCGGCACGGGAATGGGCGATAATGGCGACGGCCAGCCTGCTCTTGAAAAGTATTTTAACCCGGCCCATCCGAACCCTCGCGTAGCCTCAGAGCTGGAAGGCAATCAGTTGCTGGATTCCGGCATCGACGTGCGCGTGGTGCGTTTGCCCCAGGTACATAACACGGAGCGTCAGGGCTTAATCAGCTATTACATTCCGCTTGCGCGGGAAAAAGGCGTCGCAGCGTACATTGGCGAAGGTGAAAATGCCTGGTGTGCCGCACACGTGGATGACGTGGCTGAACTCTATGTGAAAGTGCTTGAGCAAGGCAAACATGGCGAACGCTATCATGCGGTGGCGGAGGAAAGCATTACCTCACGGTTGATTGCGGAAACCGTGGCAACAGGGCTGGGCATCCCTGCTGTTTCGCTGAAACCGGAACAGGCCGCGGAGCATTTCGGCTGGTTCGCCGCCTTCGCAACAATAGATTTGCGTGCCAGCGGTGAGTGGACGCGCCAGCAGCTCGGCTGGCAGCCGCAGGGCCCAGGGCTTATCGCTGATTTGAGCAAAATGGATTATTCAGCCCAATCTTAAACCCAGCGCCGGGTAGCGGCTTTCGCCTTACCCGGCCTACAGTTCCTGAATAACGCACAGGCCCGGCCAGCAAATCGCCACCGGGCAACAACAAATCAAATCGTTACCATTCCCCGCACGCCGTCATTTTCCATGTTTTCTCCGCGCCCCTGCTGAACGATCGTGCCGCGAGACATCACCAGATACTGATCGGCCAGACCGGCAGCAAAATCGTAGAACTGCTCCACCAGCAGAATAGCCATCTCACCACGTCGGGACAGCTCACGGATCACTTCCCCGATCTCTTTGATCACCGATGGCTGGATGCCTTCCGTCGGTTCATCCAGTATCAGCAGCTGAGGCCGACTGGCCAGCGCGCGACCGATAGCAAGCTGTTGCTGCTGCCCTCCGGACAGATCGCCCCCTCGGCGGTGTTTCATTTCCCGCAGCACCGGGAAAAGCTGATAGATGTCTTCCGGCACCCTGGCCGCTTCGCGGGCCGAAAAACGGGACATGCCCAGCAGCAGATTTTCTTCTACCGTCAGGCGCGGGAAAATCTCTCGCCCCTGCGGAACATAGGCCATTCCGGCCTGCACACGCTGGTGTGGCTTGCGCTGAGTGATGTTGCTACTTTGCCAGTTTACCGTGCCGCTACGCGCCGGAATTAGCCCCATCAGGCATTTCAGCAGCGTGGTTTTTCCGGCCCCGTTTCGCCCCAGCAGGCAGGTGATTTCCCCCGGCTTCGCCGTAAAGCTGACGCCGCGCAGAATATGGCTGCCGCTGTAGTACTGATGCAGTTCCTGAACCTCTAACATCCCGCCTCCTTAGCGCCCTAAATACACTTCAATCACCTGCTCGTTGGCCTGTACGTCCTTCAGCGAGCCTTCCGCTAACACCTGTCCCTGATGCAGTACCGTAACGCGATCGGCGATGGTTTCAACAAACCCCATATCGTGCTCAACCACCATTAATGAATGCCTGCCGGATAGCGTGCGAAACAGCTCAGCGGTGTATTCGGTTTCCGCGTCGGTCATGCCCGCAGCCGGTTCGTCGAGCAGCAGCAGGTGTGGCTCCTGCACCAGCAGCATGCCGATTTCCAGAAACTGCTTTTGGCCATGCGACAGCAGTCCGGCTCGCCGCGCACGCTCGCCCTCCAGACGCAGTAATTGCAGGACTTCATCGATTCGGTCCTGCTGCTCGCCGGAGAGTTTTGCCCGCAGGCTCGCCCAGACGGACTTATCGCCACGCATTGCCAGCTCCAGGTTCTCCGCCACGGTTAAGGCTTCGAACACCGTTGGCTTCTGAAACTTTCGACCGATGCCCTGACGGGCGATGGCTATAGGGTTCAGCGTGGTCAAATCCACCGACTGGTCGTAAATGGCCCTGCCGCTCTGGGGCCGCGTTTTACCGGTGATCACGTCCATCAGCGTGGTTTTACCAGCACCATTCGGACCAATCACACAGCGCAGTTCGCCTACGCCTATCTGTAATGAGAGGTTGGTCAACGCCTGAAAACCGTCGAAATTGACGTTGATATTTTCCAGCAACAGCACCGGATCCGTTTGGTCGCGATAGCGATCCCCTGGCAGCTGGCGAGTAAAAAGTCCTTCATCGGGATGCATTATTTATCTCCTTTGCGCAGCAGGCCAATCACGCCACGGGGCAGAAACAGCGTCACCCCGATGAAAATCAGGCCGAGGAACAGCTGCCAGTACTCCGGCATCGCCACCGTAAACAGGCTTTTTGCGCCGTTCACCAGCCCGGCGCCAAGAATAGGCCCCACAAGCGTACCGCGACCGCCGAGCGCTACCCAGATAGCAGCCTCAATTGAGTTGGTCGGCGACATTTCTCCGGGGTTGATAATGCCAACCTGTGGCACGTAAAGCGCGCCTGCAAGGCCGCACAGCACGGCAGAAAGCGTCCACACCAGCAGCTTGAAGCCACGCGGATCGTAGCCGCAGAACATCAGCCGGTTTTCCGCATCGCGCACCGCCGTCAGGATGCGGCCAAACTTGCTGCGGGCGAGCAGCATGCCGATGGCAAGCGTCACCAGCAGCAGGATCACCGTGGCAAGAAACAGCGCTGCGCGTGTGCCGGTTGCCGTCACCGGGAAACCCAGAATGGTGGTAAACCCGGTAAAACCGTTGTTGCCACCAAACCCGGTTTCGTTACGAAAGAACAGCAGCATGCCCGCGTACGTCAGTGCCTGAGTCATGATCGAGAAATAGACGCCTTTGATTTTCGAGCGAAAAGCGAACCAGCCAAAAACCAACGCCAGTAGACCTGGCACCAGCACGACCAGCAGCATCGCCCAGGCAAAATGCTGCGTACCCCACCAGAACCACGGCAGGTCGTTCCACGATAAAAAAGACATAAAAGCAGGCAAACCATCGCCCGCAGCCTGGCGCATCAGGTACATGCCCATTGCATAACCGCCCAGCGCAAAGAATAAACCGTGCCCCAGTGACAGCATCCCTGCGTAGCCCCACACTAAATCCAGCGCTACCGCGACCACCGCGTAACAAAGGATTTTCCCCACCAGCGTCAGCGTCCAGGTGGAAACTGCCAGCGGGTGCGAGGCAGGCAGCAGCGCCAGAAACGGCATCATCAGCAGTGCCAGAACAGCGAAAATGCCGGCCCAGCGCAGCGGTTGCGGCGCCCGGCGGGCAAGCGTTAAGGTGAGTGGCTGGCTCATCAGTCAATGACCCTCCCTTTCAGTGCAAACAGCCCCTGCGGACGCTTCTGTATAAACAGAATAATCAGCACCAGAATCAAAATCTTGCCCAGTACAGCGCCCATCTGCGGCTCAAGAATTTTATTGAAGATCCCAAGTCCAAATGCGGCCGCCACGCTCCCTGCCAGCTGCCCGACGCCGCCGAGCACCACCACCAGGAAGGAATCAATAATGTAGCCCTGGCCGAGTTCCGGCCCAACGTTACCTAACTGAGAAAGCGCCACGCCGCCGAGACCGGCAATACCGGAGCCGAGCCCAAAGGCCAGCATATCGACTCGCCCTGTCGGCACGCCGCAGCAGGCCGCCATCGCGCGGTTTTGCGTTACTGCCCGCACGCGCAATCCGAGCCGGGTTTTGTTAAGGATGAGCCAGGTAAAGCACAGCACCAGCAACACAAAGCCAATGACCACGATGCGGTTCCACGGCAGAATGAGGTTCGGCAACGCCTGAATCCCGCCAGACAACCAGGCCGGGTTGGCTACCTCGACGTTCTGCGCGCCAAACAGCATGCGCACCAGCTGGATTAGCATCAGACTGATACCCCACGTCGCCAGCAGCGTTTCCAGCGGACGACCATAGAGATGGCGGATCACCGTGCGCTCCAGCAGCATGCCGATCCCTCCGGTGACGGCAAAAGCCACCGGCAGCGCCAGCAGTGGATAAAAGGCCAGCCACTGCGGTGCAAACTGGCTGAGCGCCTGCTGCACCAGCCAGGTGCTGTACGCTCCAAGCATCAGCATTTCACCGTGCGCCATGTTGATAACACCAAGCAGGCCATAGGTGATAGCCAGCCCCAGTGCGGCCAGAAGCAGAATCGATCCCAGCGAAATCCCCATAAACGCCTGACCAAGAATGTCCCCCCAGAACAGACGATGCTGAATTTGCTTCAGGCTTTTTTCTGCCGCCACGCGCACGCTGGCATCCGGTTCGTGCTGTTCATCAGTAAAAGGCTGAAGGCGCGCCTGGGTTTCCGGATCGGCTGAGTGCCCCAGCAGCGTCATCGCTTGTCTGCGAACCGCGGCATCCGGGCTGGTGAGCTGTAAATTGGCGAGTGCCAGTTCCAGCTGCTGCTTCACGGTGGCATCCGTTTCCACGGACAGCCGTTTTTGCAACAAAGGGATAAGATCCGGCGAGGCGTCTCGCTGAAGCGTTTTCGCCGCCGCCAGACGTTTAGTGACACTGTCACTCACCAGCTGATGCGGAGCCAGCGCGCCCGCGACTAAATTGCGCAGACGGTTGGTCAGGCGCACAGGTTTCAGTTCCCCCTGCGACCGGGCTGCGGAATCCAGCGCGCGGGGTTCACCTTTGTCCAGTACAAAGGCGTGGCGGGCGCTGTCAGAACGCAGATTCTCCGCGCTCAAAGCCTGTAGCAATGGTACGCGTTGCGGCTGCGGATCTGCCGCCCATTTTTCCAGCAATGCCGACTGCTGGCTGCGGTTTGCCGCCACGAAGTCATCTGCGTCGCCCGCATGGGCGAAACATGGCAGCAGCCAGGCGACGGTAAGCAGCCTGCGAATCAATGTCATGGTCGCCTCCTGTGGCACCGTTTCATTTTGAGTGGCGAAAGTGCGATTCAATGTCCTGTACGCTCCCTCTCCCAAAGGGAGAGGGAGAAAGGCAGCCTCACTATTCATCCACCAGACAGCCCTGTCAGTTGCTCGCCATTTTCATTGGCCGATCCGGCTTTTTGTCGTTGCCAGGAATGTACGGACTCCACGGCTGCGCGCGAACCGGTTTGTCGGTCTGCCACACCACGTTGAACTGGCCGTTGCTTTCGATTTCGCCGATCATCACCGGCTTGTGCAGATGGTGGTTGGTGGCATCCATCGTCAGCGTATAGCCCGACGGTGCTTTAAAGGTTTGTCCGGCCATCGCAGCACGGACTTTGTCGACGTCCGTGGTGCCCGCTTTCTCCACCGCCTGCGCCCACATATGAATGCCGACCCAGGTCGCCTCCATTGGATCGTTAGTCACTACGGTATCGGCATTAGGCAGCTTGTGCGCCTTCGCGTATGCGCGGTAGTCCGCGACGAAGCTTTGGTTGGTCGGATTGTCCACGGACTCGAAATAGTTCCACGCGGCCAGATTGCCGACCAGTGGTTTGGTATCAATGCCGCGCAGCTCCTCTTCACCTACGGAGAACGCCACTACCGGCACGTCAGTGGCCTTCACGCCCTGGTTAGCGAGCTCTTTATAGAAGGGAACGTTCGAATCGCCGTTAATGGTCGAGACCACCGCCGTTTTGCCCCCTGCGGAGAATTTCTTGATGTTGGCGACGATAGTCTGGTAATCGCTGTAGCCAAACGGCGTGTAGACCTCTTCGATGTCTTTATCCTGAACGCCTTTAGAATGCAGGTAAGCACGCAGAATTTTGTTGGTGGTGCGCGGATAGACGTAATCCGTGCCCAGCAGGAAGAAGCGCTTAGCCGCCCCGCCGTCTTCGCTCATCAGATATTCCACCGCAGGGATGGCCTGCTGGTTTGGCGCCGCTCCGGTATAGAACACATTCGGCGACATTTCTTCGCCTTCGTACTGCACCGGGTAGAACAGCAGGCCGTTCAGCTCCTCAAATACCGGCAGGACCGATTTCCGTGACACGGACGTCCAGCAGCCAAACACGACCGCGACTTTATCCTTGGTCAGCAGCTGGCGGGCCTTTTCGGCAAACAGCGGCCAGTTCGAGGCCGGGTCCACCACCACAGGCTCCAGCTTTTTGCCGAGCACGCCACCTTTGGCATTGATTTCATCAATGGTCATCAGCGCCACGTCCTTCAGCGGCGTTTCTGAAATCGCCATGGTGCCGGAGAGCGAATGCATGATCCCCACTTTAATGGTGTCAGCCGCATAGACGCTGACGCTAAAACCCAGGGCAATCGTGGAGGCAGAGAGAGCAAAAGCTTTAAGCAGTGTTCGACGGCGCATGGTTCACTCCTGAGATAAAGGCAACAAGGATTAATAACATCGGTGTAGTCATCAGGAGTCAGGCAAAAAGGATGCCAGGTCGTAAAGGTTCAGAAAAACAGGTGGTTTGCAGGCGGGGTATCGCTGTGATTACAGAGTAGAACGGCAAATTCAGCGGCAGCGCTGCTTTAAAACGGTGCAACGCTGCCTCCTTTTGAGCGGATTACCAGATCTGAGCGGCGATCTCCGTTACCAGGCGTACTTTTTGCCACTGCTGAGCTTCGCTCAGGCTGTTGCCTTCTTCAGTTGAAGCAAAGCCGCACTGCGGGCTCAGGCAAATCTGTGATTTCGCGACAAACTGCGCGGCTTCCTCAAGGCGAGCCTTCACCCCTTCCGGGTTTTCCAGCTCGCCGTTTTTAGTGGTTATCAGCCCCAGAACCACCTGCTGATGGCCTGGACGCACGAAGCGCAGCGGCTGGAAATCACCTGAACGGTCGTTGTCGTATTCGAGGAAGAAGGCATCGACGTTCACGGTGCCGAACAGCACCTCCGCCACGGGCTCGTAGCCACCGGAAGAGATCCAGGTTGAACGGAAATTGCCCCGGCAAACGTGCAGTCCAATGGTCAAATCATCCGGCTTGCCTTCCAGCGCTTTATTCAGCACGCGGGCATAGGTTTTTGCCAGCTCATCCGGATCGTCGCCGCGCTCGCGCACCTGCTGACGCTGCTCGTCGGAGCACAGATAGGCCCAGACGGTGTCATCAAGCTGTAAGTAGCGGCAGCCTGCATCGTAGAAAGCACGGATGGCATCACGCCAGGTCGTGGCAAGGTCGTTGAAATAATCGGCCAGATCGGGATAAACGGTGGCATCAATGTCTTTACGACCACCGCGAAAATGCAGCACGCTCGGGCTCGGAATCGTCATTTTTGGCTGTGCATTACCGCTGATGCTTTTCAGGTAGCGGAAGTCATTGAGCATCGGGTGGTCGCCGAAGCCCAGTTTCCCGGTGACGCGCACGCCGTGGGCTTTTGTCTGAACGCCGTTGAACTGAATCCCCTTGTCTGAGTCATAACACTCAACGCCCTGGAGGCCATCGAAAAAATCGAAATGCCACCAGGCCCGACGAAACTCACCGTCGGTCACTACATGCAGGCCGCAGTCGCACTGCTGTTGAACCACACGCAGGATCGCTTCATCCTCTACGGCGCGCAGCGTCAGGGCATCAATTTCCCCTTCTGCAAACTGCTGACGGGCGTGCTTAATGCTGTCCGGGCGCAGGAAACTGCCGACAATATCGGCGCGGTATGGTGCAGCGAACTGGGTCATGGTCTCTCCTTGACGCCAGGCAACTGATTGCCTGGCGTGATAATTAACGATATTAATTTAGACTTCTGGATGGCTATATATTCAACTTGCCATGCGGGAGAGGCGCAGGCAAACGAGATAAATTCATCAGCCGTGAAGAAAATTCATGATGTCGCGAAGGCTAATCCTTCATCCTCCCAACCGGTCAGTCCACCGATCATAAGCTTCACGGGCCTGCCGAGCTGTGCCAGCTTCAGTGCGGCCCGGTCCGCCCCGTTGCAGTGCGGACCAGCACAATAGACGACAAACAGCGTCTCCGGCGGCCATTCGTTCATTCGTTCGGCGGTCATCAGGCGATGCGGCAGATGCAGTGCTCCAGGAATATGCCGACGGGCAAAAGCCTGCGCAGAGCCGACCACATGCAGCAGAACAAAGTCCATATCGTGATTTTCGATAGCGGCATGTACGTCCGCGCAGTCCGTCTCGACGTTCAGGCGACGCTGGAAATGGGCAATGGCTTCATCAGGAGTGGCAGCAGAGAATTCAGAAACATAGCTCATGGTTTTTCCTTTGGCTTGTGTTAACAGGCCACTATCTCACCATGAACCAGCATCCCCTTGCCGCCCTCACTCCGGCCAAAAATCGCCAGGATCGTGACAATCCTGGCGGGTCTTTACTCTTTCGCGGATGGCAGCTTGCTTATGTAGGTCTTCACCACCTGATAAACATAGTCCTGGCAGGCCAGTCCCGTATTGGGATCGTACTTGCCGTTGTTGGTGATGTTATTGGACAACACGCGGATGCCGATGAACGGCACGGAGAACGCCGCGGCAACCTGGGCTGCTGAAGCAGTTTCCATCTCTTCAACTGAGGTCTGATAATCCTTATGGAAATGGCTGATGCGATCGAGCTCGCTGTTCCAGAGATCCGCCGAACCAATAACGCCTTCAACTACTTTTCCTTTGCTGTAGCTGTCTTTAACGCTCTCAGCGATCGCCAATAGCTGCGGGTCAGCCGGGAATTTGCGGATAGTATGCGGGTTTTTATCCTCCCCGGCGCTGCCCTTCGACGCCAGAAGATCCATCGGTTTCCACTGCGTGGAATCGCTACCTTCCCCTTTCAGCTTATGCGGCGTTTTGAATGCACCGAGGTTGACCGAATACTTGCCCAGCACGATGTCATAAACGTTCAGCGCAGGATCGTGCCCACCTGCGGTACCCTGATTGATAAACGCCGCAGGCTGGAACTGCGTGGCGGCAATCGCGGTAGCCGCCGCCGCGTTGGACATTCCCTTCAGCGTTTCGGATACCACCACCGGATAGCCATCCACCGTACCGCGCCAGAAGCGCCACTCGCCAATGTGTTCCTCTTTCGCATTGTCCAGACGTTGAGCAAAACGTTCAGCCTCAACAGGCATAGCGCCCTGTACCACAATCGGCCTTTTTTCCTGAGATTGTGCAAAAGTGATTACCGGGAGCGTCAGGCAACAGGCGGTTATTGCCTGAAAAAGTACTTTTTTAGGGTGCATTCAATTAATCCTCCATGCGCAAACGTTTACCTTAACAAAGTTCGGCCCGGGCAGTTATGTTTTTCACCCTGTTCATGCATGGACTGATGGTTTTATCCTCAGCTTCGGGAAGGGAAGCCGTTTGACTTGAAGCTGCCGCCACAGGCATGTTAAAGCCTTCTGAGTTATTGAGATGAAACCGCCCATGACCGCGCCTGGCTGCCCTGCCGCTTCCCGACCGCTTGTTGTCACTCTCGCCTATGATGGCCTTTGCACATTTGAATTTGGCGTGTCCGTTGAAATTTTCGGTTTGCCACGCCCGGAGCTTGGCGATAGCTGGTACCGCTTTGCGGTGGCGGCCGTCGATGAAGGCGAGCTGCGAGCCACGGGCGGCGTGCGGCTGATGACAGACGGTGGCTATGAGCTGCTTGAACAGGCCGATACGATTGTTATCCCCGGATGGCGCGGTGCGAATATGCCTGTGCCGGAAAAGCTGTGCAGTGCCCTGCGCCTGGCGCATCAGAGAGGTTGTCGGCTGATCTCAATCTGCTCCGGCGTGTTCGTCCTTGCGGCAAGCGGCCTGCTGAACGGACAGCAGGCCACCACTCACTGGCGCTATACCGATGAACTTCGTCAGCGTTTTCCGGCCATAAAGGTGGTGGACGATGTCCTGTACGTGGGTGACTCGCAGCTAATGACCTCGGCGGGCAGCGCCGCAGGGATCGATTTGTGCCTGCACGTGGTGCGTGAGGATTTTGGGTTAGAAGTGGCGAACAATGTCGCCCGCAGGCTGGTGGTACAGCCGCACCGGGATGGAAGGCAGACGCAGCATCTTGAACGGCCGGTGGCGCGCAGCCGGGAGAGCGAGCGACTCGGCCAGCTGTTCGACTGGCTACATCTGCATCTTGCAGAACCCCATTCGCTGGCGTCACTTTCACGCCGCGTCGGCATGAGTCAGCGCACGCTGCTGCGCCGCTTCCGGGAAGCCACCGGCGTTACCCCTGCCCACTGGCTGCTTAATGAGCGCCTGCGTCAGGCTCAGCAGGCGCTTAGCGAGAGTCGCATCAGCATTGAGCAAGTCGCCCTGAACAGTGGCTTTGGTAGCGCCAGCGCCTTACGTCATCATTTCCAACAGCAGTTCGCCATTAGCCCACAGGCTTATCGCAAAAAATTTACGTAATTAACAAAATAGTCCACATAATTCATGATTCGTTTAGGTTGATTCGGTTAATCTGTGTTCATCGCGGCTAAAAAAGGTAAGAGAGGCGTTATCGTTTAACTTTAATTTCAATGGAGGTTACCATGCTCGGAAATATGCATGTCTTTATCGCAGTATTAGGAATCATCGTTTTTTCCGGTTTCCTTGCTGCATATTTCAGCCATAAATGGGATGACTGATGAATACTGACAATCCCCACCCTTAACAGCCCCTTGCTGCAGTCTGTGCAAGGGGCTTTTTATTTGCCCCGAAAAAGACGAAAAAAACCGCCAACGGTGTGGCGGTAAATGCTTGCATGGATAGATTTGTGTTTTGGTTAGTCTGCAGTACAGGCTATTCCTTGCCTGGTTGCATCGTGATGTAATCCTATCACGCATAACCTCAATAAAGACTAAACGAACAGGGTTCAGCCTCTCACGCCCTTTGCCATGCCTTTTTCTTCGTGTGGCTGTCGCGCTGTCCTGGCCAGCAGCGTCGGAAGAGCATGAGAACAGGCACACAAAGTGCGCACCTGAACGGAATGAGCAGACCGCAGGACTCGACACTTTCTTATATGACTTCAGATAACTTTCCGCACTCAAACTGAATTTTTCCCGCCGCTACCTGATATTCCTGTTGCATCAACCAGCCCGAGAATATTCTGAAAAAAAACGGAAGGTTACAGCTGCTAATCACGCAGGCCGGGGGAAATAAATAAAACGTCACTAATCATTCCTGTGGAATATTCCTAAAAAAGGATCCTCTTCAGAAAAACGCTCATCAAAGTCAGGCGAACTAACATCCGATGCCAGCCACAATCTGGCTATTATTTGCCGATGAAGGCTATTTGGCTTCCGCTCAGCTTGTTAAGCATTGCTACATATTTACTTTCTTTCCGCTGGCCCGCAATGACGTAATCTGCCCGTTCCCTTAGTCTGTTCGCCATTGACACGATCCGCGCTCATTGCCAGGATACATTCCACCTTTCAGCCTGACCGCTGCGGCTATATTTAATTTCTGTGGCGCCGCCACGGCAGCAGAAATATGCACACACATTCGGATGTGGGTTTGCAAAAATGGAGTGCAGTACCTCAGGGAGAATTATCGCGCACTATCACTCCTGAAGCCATATTGCCCCTCTTCGGAATAATAAAAATAATTGATGGATACTAAGGCTTAGCTTTGAAAAAAATAAACACGCTCTTTTATTGTTCCCTGGCGGTTTCTGCCGGAACGTGCGCCAGCGTTATGCGCCATGATATTTCCGTTCAGGACTACAGGGACTTCGGAGAAAATCTGGGTAAATACCAGGTTGGAGCTACCCATATACCGGTATATCGAAAGGACGGCACGCTTGATGACTATCTGCAATTTCGTATTCCTGATTTCGGAATGGTCGTAAACGGCGGCTATTCCACGCTGGTTTCGCCTTCCTATGTTGCCAGCGTTCGCCATAATACAGGGTATCAAAGCGTCTCATTTGGCAATGGTGCAAAATACGCGGCCAGCTATAAGCTCATCAACCGAAATGAAAGCCAGATATCCAATATCGACTTCCACCTTCCCCGCCTGAATAAAGTCGTGACGGATGCAGCCCCGGCGACCATCGTCGATAAATCCACTATTCGTTCAGGCGACCGGGCGCGCTATTACTGGTATGCCCGCACCGGCGGCGGCACGCAGAAGCAAATCAGCGACGATCAAACAAACCGAGGAACTGGCGATCGCCGGTGCGTACAAGTGGAAAAGCGGCGGTACCTTCGCTAACGCCTCAGTGACTCTGCCGGATGGCACCCTGCGCTGGAAGAACGACGGGCCGGATACCCCAAACTCCACCCCTTTCAGTGCCGCCGCGATTAGTGGCGATAGCGGAAGCCCAATTTTCGTTTATGACGAACTGGAAGAAATGTGGAAGCTGGCGGGCGTACATCACGCCAGCATCAGTAACAAAGGCATCTACCAACGCATCAGTGGCGCAGAGTACATACCGGATAATTATCTGCAGGATATCCCGGCCATAAATAGCGTTCCCGATGTCACCGATACAACCGGTACCGGAGACATCCTCTGGGCGCAGGATGCTATCACCCAGGGCAGCAGCCGCTGGCGCTGGGCGGGGCTTGCTGAAAAATATAAAAATCTGGCCCCGTCACAGGCGAGCAATGAGGAGCTTGACGCAACTAAAGATCTTCGCTTTAACGGCGCCGGCGGCCGCCTTATGCTTGACGACGCCATTAATATGGGTGCCGGTAAGCTACAGTTTTCTGCCGATTACGCCGTTCAGCCCGGTAGCAATCCGGCGGCAACCTGGGCAGGAGGCGGGATTGAGGTCGATGCAGGACGCCAGGTTCTGTGGGGAGTCAATGGCGTTGCCAGTGATGCGTTGCATAAGATCGGCAAAGGAACGCTGCGCGTCAACGCTATCGGAATTAACCCTGGCTCCCTGAACACCGGTGACGGCACCGTCGTACTTGACCAGCAGCCGGACGGCGCGGGAAACAAGCAGGCATTCTCCTCCGTCACTCTGGTCAGCGGACGCCCAACGGTGGTGCTCGGCGATGCGAATCAGGTCAGCCCCGATGCTATCTTTTTTGGCTACCGCGGCGGCTCGCTGGATTTAAACGGCACCAGCCTCAGCTTTCGGGAGATAAACCACACTGATGACGGCGCCACGCTGATAAACCATAGCCTTTCTGCCGCCTCCACGCTCACGCTGACGGGCCACTCCCGGGATGAAACAGAGATACACAGCTGGACCTCGGCCCGTAAAGGAACGCCCGGCGATCTTTATGTCTATAACAATCCCCACAGCCATAAGACCGAGTATTTCCGACTGAAAAAGTCCTCCTACTCCTATTTCCCGACAGACGGAATGAGTACTGATACCTGGGAATATATGGGAGAAAATCAGGAGCAGGCCGTCTCTGTGATTACAGGGGAGCGCAATCGTCTGGTGTTCCGGGGCTTCCTCGGCGAGCGGGATCCGACACGCTCCCAGGGCACACTGAACCTCAACGTAGCGATGCCTGAAAGCACCCGTTCGGTGATGGCACTGACCGGCGGCTCGAACATCAACGGCACCATTAACGTGAAGGCCGGAACGCTGCTGCTCTCCGGTCAGCCGGTTCCCCATGCGGGGAGCGTGGTCTATGACGACGACTGGCAGACCGCCGATTTCAGGGCCCGTGCCATCAACGTTCAACCGGGTGCCGCCCTGCAGGTCGGTACCTGGGCCCGGGTAGATGCGAATATCAACGCCGCCAACGGGGCACAGATTATGCTGGGGTATCGTGATGCAGAAGACGGCGGCTCACCGTTGTGGCGCTGCTTTGCCGTGATAAACGCCGCTGATGCCAGCTGTGGCCAGACCCCTCTTTCGCAGGCGGTGGCAGATGCCCTGCCGCAGAGCACTCTCCGGGGCGATATTACTCTCGACAACGGCGCGTACCTCCAGCTTGGTAAAGTCGCCTGGCAGGGTATGCTCAGCGGCCAGGCGCAGAGCAGCATGAACATGGCGAAAACCTCCCTGTGGCAAATGACGGACAGCAGCACGGTCTCATCTCTGGCCGCGGTGTCGGGAAGCCGAATCTCTTTTTTACCGGCACAGAACGCCGCCTGGCGCGCCAAAACACTGACGGTCGACGAACTCAACGCCACGGGCGCGCTGCTGAGCTTAGGTCTGGATGCCGCCGCCGGAACCAGCGATACGCTGACGATCCGCAATAAAGTCACCGGCGGCAGCAATACGCTGAATATAGTGCCCGAGGGCGATATTCAGAATTTATCGTCGCTAAAACAGAACGTGGTGTTCGCCGACGCGCCAGGAGGAACGAGCCACGACTACTTCCGTCTGGCCTCGATGCCTCGCGGCTTCACGCTCTACACCCCTGACTATCAAATTCAGGATGCTGACGGGCGAGTACGGTGGCTGCTTCGCGGTGAGGAGGAACACAAACCTGATGACGACACCACCCCACCGGATAACGGCAGTGATATTCCGTCTGATAACGGCAACGCAACCCCATCGGACAACGGTAGTAACACTCCGCCTGATAACAACACCGCCTCACCGGACGATGGCCACGAGGTAAAACCGTCACCAGAAGCTAAGCCGGATGAAAAACCTGCACCAGACAGCGACAAGGGAAGCTGGCTGATTGCCAGCGATAATCTCCGCCTTATTCAGGATACGCGGACGCTGATGGACACGCGCCGCTATCTTCTGGACAGAGCATCGAATGAGCTTCAGAGCCGCCCGCGTCAGCTGCACCAGGCGGAGTCACCGGACGGGGCCTGGGCAAACATAGAGCAAACGCGCGGTGGATATGGCCGGTCGGATATCACCCGCAGCGTGCTGAACGTGGGCGTAGACAATTTTGTCGATAACCAGCTGTATGGACTCAGCGCCAGCATTACTCAGGGCAACGTCAAAGGCGCTGGACGCGAGCAGCATAACCTCTATGCCGCAGGTGCCTACTACGGTTGGGAAAGCCAGGGACTGAGCGTCGATCTTTCAGCCCAGTATATGCGCCTGACACAGGACTTTAGCCTCGATCCCTCTCTGGAGATGGGGAAACAGAAACAGGACAGCGACATTCTGGCCGCCAGCCTGCGCACAGGCTACCGGCTTCCGGTCAGCCCATGGGGATTCACGTTGACCCCATACGCGGAGCTGGGTGCTGCTGCGGTTTCCGGCTATTCGATGACAGGGAAAGATGCCCGAATTTCGCTAAGTTCCGGAACGCCCTGGCGCTTTGCCTCCGGCCTGTCAGCAAGTAAGCCGCTGGGCGAATTGCCGCTGGCGGTAACGGCCGATCTCGCCTGGCAATATTCAGGTGATGAAGGAGGATCCACGCTGATGCTTACCGACAGTCACGGAAGCAGGTCCTACAGGGAGGGCACCGACAGCAGCATGCTTGCAGAGCTGGGGCTCCAGGGACAGCTCGCGGCGAACTGGTCGGCCAGCGCCAGAATGAGCTACCGTACCGGTACGCTTTTCAGCGACGAAGCCGGAGGAGGCATAGGCATTAACTATCAGTTCTGACTTACATCGGCGAAAGCGGCGGGCCGAACGGCACCGCCTGTTCGCTTGCTGACGACTGACGCAAAAAAGACCCCGGAGGGTCTTTCACGTAACGCTTACGCCAACATGAGATGTTATTCACTCAGCCCGCGGTTTTTCAGCATCGGTTCCGGGCGTGGATCGTGCCCGCGCCAGCTGTGGTAAAGCGCTTCCAGATCGCTGCTGTTTCCGCGCGACAAAATACCTTCGCGGAAGCGCTGACCGTTTTCACGGGTTAATCCACCCTGCTCCACAAACCACTGATAGCCGTCATCTGCCAGCATTTGCGTCCAGATATAGGCGTAGTAGCCCGCCGCATAGCCGCCGCCAAAAATATGCGCAAAATAGCTGCTGCGGTAGCGTGGCGGCACGGCTGCCATAGTGAGTCCTTCAGCCTCAATGGCCTGCTGTTCGAACAGGTTTACGTCATCGGGAAGGCTGTCGGTATTCAGGCTATGCCAGTGCATGTCGAGCAGCGCTGAAATAACCAGTTCGCTCATGTCGTAGCCCTTATTGAAAGTGGCTGCACGCATCATGCTGTCGCGTAATGCATCCGGCATCGGTTCACCTGTCTGCCAGTGACGGGCGAAGCGCACAAACACCTGCGGATGACGTGCCCAGTGCTCATTGATCTGTGAGGGGAACTCCACAAAGTCACGCGGCGTGCGGGTCCCGGAAAGGCCAGGATAGCGTTGAGTGGCGAACAAACCGTGCAGCGTGTGGCCGAATTCATGGAACAGCGTGACGACATCATCCCAGTTCAGCAATGCAGGATGACCCGGCATCGGCTTTGGATAGTTGCAGACGTTGTAGATTACCGGCCGCTGTGCCAGCAGCGTGGACTGCTGAACGAAGTTGTCCATCCACGCGCCACCGCCTTTGGAATCACGGGCAAAGAAATCGCCGTAGAACAGCGCCAGCCCTTCACCATTGGCGTCAAAAATTTCCCAGACCCGGACATCAGGATGGTAGACGGGGATATCAAAGCGCTCGACAAAACGGATGCCAAACAGCGTGGAGGCCGCCCAGAACACGCCTTCCGTCAGCACGCGGTTCAGCTCGAGATAAGGCTTAATTTGGGCTTCGTCCAGAGAGTAGCGGGCCAGACGCACCTGCTCGGCGTAGTACGTCCAGTCCCAGGCCTGAGCGGTAAATCCGCCCTGCTGCTCGTCGATAATATGCTGAATATCTGCCAGTTCACGCTCCGCCCGGGCACGAGCTGCAGGGGCAATTTTACGCATAAAGCTGAAGGCGGCTTCCGGCGTTTTCGCCATCTGATCCGCCATGCTCCAGCTTGCATAATCCGGATAACCAAGCAGTTTTGGCTGCGCAGCCCGTACGTTCACCAGTCGCAGGATAAGGGCCCGGGTATCGTTGCGATCGCCCTTCTCGTTACGCATCCAGCCCGCACTGAACAGATTTTCACGGGTCTGTCGGTCGCGAAGCTGCGCGAGCATCGGATGCTGAGTGAAGTTCAGCAGCGGAATCAACCATCTGTCATTCAGCCCTTTCTCCACCGCGGCGCTGGCGGCGGCGGAAATTTCTTCCTCCGTCAGACCGTCCAACTGATGGCGATAATCCAGCACCAGCCCGCCAGATTTGGCCGCAGCCAGCAGGCTCTGGTGGAATCGGGTGCTGAGGGTGGCGGCTTCGGTATTCAGCTCACGCAGCTGCGCTTTTTGCGGTGCGCCGAGCTTCGCGCCTGAGAGAATAAAGCGTTGATAAACTACCTCCACCAGGCGCTTCGATTCAGCATCCAGACCCAGCGCTTCACGCTGTTGCCAGACTTGCTCGACGCGGGCGAAAAGCACGTCATTCAGATAGATATCGTTGGCAAGCTCCGCCAGTTCGGCAGAAAACTGGGCATCAAGCTGCTGGAGCGTGTCGTTCGTGTGAGCGTTGGTCATCGCAAAAAAGACCGATGTGACGCGCTCCAGCAGCTCACCACTTTTTTCCAGCGCCTCAAAGGTGTTTTCGAAAGTGGCCGTATGTGGGTTGCCGGCAATGGCAGCAATCTCTGCCCGCTTGCGCCGCAGGCCTTCATCAAAGGCCGGACGGTAGTGTTGATCCTCAATCAAATCAAATCTCGGTGCCTGATACGGCAGCAGGCTTACGGTCAAAAACGGGTTTTCTGAGCTCATCTCTTACTCCGGAACGCAGGATTTTCCTTAGATTAGGCAACCCCTTGATAAATCGCAATGATTTCACTGGCCTGAGCAACTACCCCAGCCTGTACGCAAAAACGTGAATCATATTGGCCGCTAAAGGGTAAATCCCCAGAGACTCGGTTCTCTCCTTTGCTTCGTTGAGCGTAAGCCCGGATACGGGTTCACGCCCACCCCAGATGAGCAGCCCCTTTTTAGCGTAGTCTTCCACGACTTCGAGGGTTTTCCCATTGTTAAGCTCTATCACCACATTTTTACTTGTCAGTGGAATCAGATGGCCATTGTTTTCAGAAATGAACAGATCCATTTTTATGGGGCTCATTACGTTTTCACGGCACGGCGCGACGATAATCCCATTGGCGGCCACGGAAGTAATATTAAGTTGGGCGTGTTTTATGGCTGGCGCGTGCTCTGAGGGTTCCCGCCCTCCCCAGATAGTCATACCGTCGGGTATGGCCGGAGGCAAAGGTTGCTGACTATCCGTCAGTTCCAGTATTTTGCCGTCTTCAAACTCTGCCACCACGCTTCTTCCCTGCTGAGGCTTAAGAGCGCCATCCTTCATAACGGTAAAAATTTTCATCTGCTCTCCTCTTCAGCATTTTTCCCTGGTCAATACAATAGCCGATTCCCCCCTCACTGTACGATGTGACTGGAAACAAAGTTCCGTTAACGATGGCCAGCGGTGCGTGCTATGGTATGAGTTCAGTTAAAGCATTGAGGAACAGGAAGAATGATTGTACTCGTTACCGGAGCCACCGCCGGGTTTGGTGAAAGCATCACCCGCCGTTTTATCGCTAATGGTCATAAAGTGATTGCCACGGGTCGCCGCCACGAGCGCCTGCAGGAGCTGAAAGAGGAACTCGGCGATAACCTGTTAACCGCACAGCTCGATGTCCGCAACCGTGCGGCGATTGAAGAGATGATTTCCGGCCTCCCCGCCGACTGGCGCAACATCGATATTCTGGTCAACAACGCCGGGCTGGCGCTGGGCATGGAGCCTGCGCAAAAAGCGAACGTTGATGACTGGGAAACCATGATCGACACCAACAACAAAGGTCTGATCTACATGACCCGCGCGGTGCTGCCGGGCATGGTGGAGCGTAACGCCGGCCACATCATCAATATCGGCTCAACTGCCGGCAGCTGGCCATATGCGGGCGGCAACGTTTACGGCGCGACCAAAGCGTTCGTTCGCCAGTTCAGCCTGAATTTGCGCACCGATCTGCACGGCACCGCCGTTCGCGTCACCGACATCGAACCAGGCCTGGTAGGCGGCACCGAGTTTTCCAACGTTCGCTTTAAGGGCGACGATGCAAAAGTCGGGAAAACCTATGAGAACGCCAATGCGCTGTCTGCGGAAGATGTGTCCGAAGCCGTGTGGTGGGTGGCAACGCTGCCAAAACACGTCAACATCAATACCCTTGAAATGATGCCGGTCAGCCAGACCTACGCCGGGCTGAGCGTCCACCGTCAGGGTTGATACCGTTCTGCCCTCCCGGCTACGTGCCGGGCTGGGCGCAGCGTTAAAATCAGCGTAAAATAACACACTTCTTTCAGGATCAAGACAGAGCAATGACCGCAGAATCGCAACTCAATCCGACACAGCCCGTTAACCAGCAAATCTACCGTATTTTGCGCCGGGATATCGTGCATTGCCTGATAGCGCCGGGCACGCCGCTGTCTGAGAAAGAAGTGTCAGTCAGGTTCAACGTATCGCGTCAGCCCGTCCGTGAAGCCTTTATTAAGCTTGCCGAAAACGGTCTGATTCAGATTCGCCCACAGCGTGGCAGCTACGTGAACAAAATTTCGCTCTCACAGGTGCGCAACGGCTGTTTTGTGCGCCAGGCCATCGAATGTGCCGTGGTGCGCCGCGCGGCCACGCTCATCACCGATGCGCAGTGCTATCAGTTAGAGCAAGACCTGCACCAGCAAAGAATTGCCATCGACAGACAGCAGATTAACGACTTCTTTATGCTTGATGACGAGTTTCACCAGCGGCTGTCGCAAATTGCCGATTGCCAACTCGCGTGGGATACCATCGAAAATATCAAAGCCGCCATCGACCGCGTGCGCTATATGAGCCTGGACCACGTCTCCTCCCCGGATATGCTGCTGCGCCAGCATCAGGACATTTTCAGCGCGCTGGAGAAACGGGACGTTGATGCAGTCGATAAAGCGATGACCGTACATTTGCAGGAGATCAGCGAGTCGGTGCTGTTGATTCGGCAGGAAAACCGCGACTGGTTTAGCGAAGAATAGTTCTGCGAAATGCCGTTGCCTGGCGGCGCTACGCTTGCGCAAGCCTACAGGCCTTGCAGGCCGGGCTGGCAATAGCTCCCCGGCAAAAAAGAGAATGCCGCCCCGAATGAGGCGGCATTTTTTATTACAGCTTCGCAGTAAACTCCGCCACGGTCGCTTTCGCTCCCTTCGCCAGCAGCGTGAGATAAGCTTCTGTAACCTGCTGCACAAAGCGGGTTTCCAGCAGCAGTTCTTTACCGAAAATCGCTTCGATGCCCAACAGCGCCTTCACACGAGCCTCGCCCTGCTCGCTGGCATTGACAGCAGCCTGAATGGTGGTCAGCAGCGGGTCGCACACCTCAATGGCTTCGCCTTGCTCGTCGGTGCCGTCAACGTAGCGCATCCAACCCGCCACGCCCAGCGCCAGCAGGGAAAAATCGCTATTTTTCACCAGATGCCAGCGGACGGAATCGAGCATACGCTGCGGTAATTTCTGGCTGCCGTCCATCGCAATCTGCCACGTGCGGTGACGCAGCGCCGGGTTGCTGTAGCGATCGATAAGCAGGTCGGCATAACGGGCCAGATCCACCCCTTTCACTTTCAGCGTCGGCGCCTGCTCTTTCAGCATCAGCGCATGAGCAGCACGGCGGTAGTTGTCATCTTCCATGCATTCGTTAATGTGCTGATAACCGGCCAGATAGCCGAGGTATGCAAGGAAGGAGTGACTTCCGTTCAGCATGCGCAGCTTCATTTCCTCAAACGGGATGACGTCGTCCACCAGTTCCGCGCCTGCTTTTTCCCACTGCGGACGTCCCGCCACGAAGTTGTCTTCAATCACCCACTGACGGAATGGCTCACAGGCCACACCAGCCGGATCGCGCACGCCGGTGATGGATTCGATTTTATCCAGCGTATCTGGCGTAACGGCAGGCACAATACGGTCCACCATGGTAGACGGGAAGGTGACGTGCTTTTCAATCCATGCGGCCAGATCTGCATCCAGCGCGCGGGCATAGGCGCGTACCACGTTGCCAAGCACATGGCCGTTTTCCGGCATATTGTCACAGGACATCACGCTGAACGGTGCCAGGCCAGCCGCTTTACGGCGAGCCAGCGCTTCCACCACCACGCCAGGTGCGGACGTTGGCTGGTGTGGGTTTTGCAGATCGGCGGCGATCATCGGGTGATCGAGGTTCAGCTCACCCGTGGCAGGATTATGGCAGTAGCCTTTTTCGGTGATGGTTAACGAAACGATCGCCACCTGCGGCTCGCACAGTTTTGCAAAAACCGCTTCCAGACCATCAACCTGGGCGTGCAGCGCGTCTTTCACTACGCCAACTACGCGAGCGGTCCAGGCATCGGCGGACATTTCCGCCACGGTATAGAGGTTGTCCTGACGTTTCAGGTCAGCAATCTGCTGCTCGCCGCCAATCAGGTTAACTTCGGTGTAGCCCCAGTCGCTGCCGTGCTCCTGGGCAAGAATATCGGTATAAACGGCCTGGTGCGCGCGATGGAATGCGCCGAAGCCGAGGTGAACGATGCGGGAGACCAGCTTTGTACGGTCGTAGTTCGGGAGTGACGCTTTAGCTTTCAACAGGTTATTAGTCATCATGAGGCTCATTGTTGTGAGAGGTCGTCGAACTTTAGGCTGTAGACCATCTCATGCAATTGGTATGACATCTTTGATTTTCATCAACTGCCATACAAGAAGGGAGTTGCAGAGCAGGCAAATGCGACCTGCCCCGCAAAACGATTAGCTACTTTTCTCCCCAGTGTTGATATTCTGCCTTCCTTTTAAGCGGTGCGGTTTCCGGCATCAGCGCCAGCCCCACCAGGGAAACGGCGCCGAGCACAATTACGTAGGTAGCCATTCCGTAGTAATGTCCGCCCGTCGCCTGCAGGATTTTCACCGCGACCAGCCCCAGAATGCCGCTGCCAATCAGCGACCCCAGTTGCCAGATAAGTGCGATACCGCTACAGCGAATATGGGTTGGAAACAGCTCCGGGAACCAGGAGGCCTGAGGGGCATAACACATGCTGTGGCCGAAGGTGATCACCAGAATCATCGCCAGCTGCGTCAGCCAGAAGCTGTCCTGATTAATCGCCAGAAAGAACGGGACGATCGCCAGGACCTGAATGATTGCCCCGGTGATGTAAACAGGTTTTCGCCCGATACGGTCGCTTAGCGCGCCCATTGCGGGGATCGCGACAATTTCCAGTAAAACGGCCACGATCATTGCATCCATCAGCCAGGTGGCATTGAGCTGGTTCGCCTTTCCATAGGCAAGCACGATCACCGTGAACATCGCAAAAGTGCAGGCTTCGATGAGTTTGGCGCTGACCCCCTTCACCACCAGCCCCGGATAGTCGCGTATAACCTCCACCACCGGACGCGATTCTGCCGCTTTGGTATCGCGGATCTGGGCAAAGACCGGCGATTCATCAATTTTCAGACGGATAAACAGCCCGACAAACACCAGCACCGCACTCAGCAGAAAAGGAATGCGCCAGCCGTAATCCATCATCTCTGTACTGGTCAGGGTCATATTCAGGATGGCAAACAGCGCCATCGGCAAAAGAAAACCTGTCGGTGCCCCAATCTGTACCCAGCTGGCATAGAATCCCCGCCGCGACGGCTCGGCATATTCGGCGGTCATTAACACTGCGCCAGCCTGTTCGCCCCCTACGCCAAAACCTTGCAGCACGCGAATGAAAATAAGCAAAGCGGGAGCCCAAAAACCAATTTTCTCATAAGTGGGTAACAGCCCGATGCAGAACGTCCCGAGGCCGACGATGAGAATGGTGATCACCAGCGCTTTTTTGCGCCCGACTTTATCGCCAATATGCCCGAATACGATGCCACCCAGTGGCCGGGCAAGGAACCCTACGGCATAGGTAGCAAATGCTGCCAGCGTGCTAATCAGCGGATCGCTGCTTGGGAAAAACAGGTGGCCGAAAAACAGGACTGCTGCGGTGCCGTAAGCGAAAAAGTCATAATACTCTGCCGCCGTACCGATCGCCGATGCCGTTGCAACACGGCGGATTGTCGACACGTTACTCGTCTGATACGAAATATTGTCTATGTTCGCCATATCATTAACCTCAGTAAAGTTGTACTAGCGGTTCACTGTTTGCCCATACGGCACCGCAGTGCGTTCAGGCGCTTGCTCCGCAGCATCCTGCAACAGACTCAAATCGCGATCGCGCACTTCTGGCATCAGCGCAGCAGAAATCAGGCCTATCAGCGAGTAGCAGATAATCATCGCGACCATCGGCCACCAGCTTCCGGTCAGGTTGCAGAAAATCCCCGCCAGCAACGGACCGAATCCAACGGCCACCAGCCCACCCGCCTCTTTGGCAATGGCCATCCGGGTAAAGCGATTTCGCGAGCCAAACATTTCCGCCATGGTGATATTTTCCAGCGCAAACAGGCCCAGCACCGCCACGTTATGGATAACAATCAGGCTGGTCATGATGACGCCCGGCGCGTGGCTCTTGTCGACGATAAGCGCCAGCATCGGATAAGCCAGAATGATGGCCGAGATATTGAGAATGATGTACGGCAGGCGGCGGCCATATTTGTCCGAAAGCCAGCCCAGCAGCGGGATGGTGATAAAGCCAATGACTGAACTTATCATCAGGGCGTCGGTGGGAATCGCCTTATCAAACACCAGGGTTTGTACCAGATACCCCGCAAGGAACGTCTGAATCAATCCTGAGTTACCCGCCTGCCCGAAACGCAGCCCTGTCGCCAGCCAGAAGGTTTTGCTGCGGAACATCGCGCCAAGCGTGTTTTCCTCATGCTGACTCTGGTTTGCTACGGCCCCGCTCTCGCTGACTTTCTCAAACACCGGGCTCTCTTTGAGATTCAATCGCAGCCAGATAGCGAAAATCATCACCACTACGCTTGCCAGGAACGGCACGCGCCAGCCCCAGGCCACCAGCGACTCGCGATCGAGTACGAAGAACATCAATGCCCAGATGGCCGTGGCGCTGAGCGTACCGCAGTTAGTACCCATCGCCACCAGCGAGGAGATAATCCCGCGTTTACCTTTCGGCGCGTACTCAGCCAGCATGGTGCCCGCACCGGAAATTTCGGCCCCGGCTCCCAGCCCCTGAATGATGCGCAGCGTCACCAGCAGCACCGGCGCGAAAATACCAATCTGTGCGTAAGTCGGCAGCACGCCGATAAGCGTGGTGCAGATCCCCATCATGGTGATGGTGATAAACAGCACCTTTTTGCGCCCGATCCTGTCACCCATTTTGCCGAAGATAAAGGCTCCGATGATGCGGGCAATGTAGCCCGCGCCGTAGGTGCCCATCGCCAGAATCAGCGCCATCGCCGCCGACTGCTCCGGGAAAAATATTTCATGGAAAACCAGCGCAGCCCCAAGCGAATAGAGTTGAAAATCCATGAACTCCAGCGCGGTGCCTAGCCAGCCGGAGACCGCGGCGCGGGTTAAATCTTTCGTGCTTCGTACAGGTTGATGTTGCGTCATAGTGTTGTTCTCGAAAGTAAGAGGCGTACGGCTCACTCGCTCTCTGTTTTAATTATTCTGCAAAGGTCAAGAGCACCTTGCAGCAACGCTTCTGGTCTTTTTCAAACACCCCGATGGCCTCACCGACCTGTCGGTAATCCATGACGTGGGTAACCAGCTTGTCCGGGTCTATAAGCCCTTTCTCCAGCCAGTCGATAACCACCGGGAACTTGTTGGCGTTGAGGCGCGAGGAGTAGACCGTCAGCTCTTTGCCGGTGATCCCCTGCTGCGCCACCTGGGAAGGTTCTCCAGAGAAGCCCATCAGCACGATTCGCCCTGCCGGAGAAGCCAGGTTCACGGCCTCCTGCAAAATCGACGGATGACAGGCCGCGTCGATAATCAGCGTTGGCTTGATACCTTTTGCCTCAAGCTCCACCTGTAACGACCGATCTGCATTGTTGATCGCCCAGTCCGCGCCGCTTTGCTCAGCCATCGCGAGGCGCTCCGTAATACGATCGACGACAATCACCTGGCTGACCTTATAGACGCCCTTCAATGCCTGGACGGTCACCAGCCCCATCGGCCCGGCGCCATAAACCAGCGCTACGTCCTGCGGCGTCGGTTTTGCTTGCCCGGTCACGTTCGCTGCGATGGTGAATGGTTCCACCATGACCGCGTGCTTGTCCTGAATAGCGTCCGGAATCGGCCAGGCGTTCTTTGCGGGCACGACGGCGTACTCACTGAACCCACCGTCCCGATGCACGCCCAGCACCACAAGCGAAGTACAGACGTTCGGTTTGCCGACCGAACACGGGTAACAGTGGCCGCAGCTGATGACCGGGTCGACGCTGACTCGCTCGCCCAGGCGGGCGTCGCTTATCCCTTCGCCAACCGCGTCGATGACGCCAAAAAATTCGTGACCAATCACGCGTGGGTATTTCGCAAACGGGTTGTGGCCGCGGTAGATATGACTGTCGGAGCCACAAATCCCCGCCAGCTTCACTTTTACCCTCACCTCACCAGCAGCCGGAGTCGGCAGTGTGCGCTCTTCAATCACTAATTCATCAGGTTGACGAATGACTATGCTTTTCATTTTGTAGGTTTCCTGTAATCACGACGTCATTGCGTCAGTGAGCTGATGTAACGGATGCTGTCTTCCGGTTGCCTGCCCGCATCGCAGTGTCGTTTTCAAGCCATAGCGCGTCATAGCTGTAGCCTGTTAAATCTTCAACGACCTGACGGGTCTCGTCGCTGACGTCGCTCTTCAGCCCGCGAGCCTTCAGCCGCTCCACTTCGTCGACGAAAATCTTGTGTGTGCGCTTGTTAAGATGGAATGTGCATGCCTGCCACAGAGCTATGATCAATAGCCCTCCCGTACCGATGAACAGCATTGCAGCAATGGTGGAGATCGCTTCCTGAGGCTGGACCAGACTGCCTTTCACAAACCCGCCGCTTTGCAGCATCACGCCAACGACAAACGTCGCGATGGCTACCGTCGTCTTACGTGAGAAGGTCATGACTGCGGCAAACAATCCCTCACGACGCTGCCGGGTGATCATCTCGTCAATATCGGGAATAAACGGGAAGACGTTCCAGGGGGTAAACTCAAGAACGCAACGCCCAATCTGATAAACAGCGGCAAGGCAAAGGAGTACTGTCACTTTGTTATCAGGCGGGAACTGATAAACCATAAAGAGACCCGCCAGACACAATAGCATCGTGGTATAGGCAAAAACGTACAGTCGGGACGGTCCGAACTTAATGATGGCGACGCCCGCCAGTAACGTCACCGGCAGCCCCACAATACTCATTGACAGCAATGTTCCCGAAAGCGATGAAGAGACATTCAGGCAGTACACACAAAAGAAGACAAAGACGGTGTTATAAACATCCTTTGCGGTAAAGGAGAACAGATAGATTGCCAGATGTTTACGAAACGCCCTCACCTTTAAGGTTGATAAATATTCCCTGAAGAGATTCCCTACGGTGGCAATTTTTTCATTCAGTGAACGTGGCGCTGTCTCCTTTTCCATTTCCGCGAGCATTTCAGGCGTCAGTTCCCGCTCCCATGTCACCTTCCAGGAGATAAATACGCAAACCATAAACAGCACGGCGAATACCACACCATTAATAAAGTATGCGTCAGGATCCTGTTCACCAAAATGACCGATCAGCAGTCCTGGAATAAAGGTTGCCAAAAACGTTCCTGACGCCGAAAGGAACATCCGGCACGTTGAAAGTTTGGTCCGCGAGTTGAAGTCCTTAGTCATTTCCGAAGGAAGCGTTTCCCATGGAATTAAAACCATGGCGGCAATCACTTCAAACGCAAGGTAAACGGCGAGGTAGAACCAGAAGTTCATTCCATTTACCCAGAGCAGTATATAGACCAGCATCAACGGCGCCCCAATCAGCAAGAAGAAGCGGCGGCGACCAAATCGTTTACCCAGCGCATTTTTATAAAAATGATCGGTAAAACTCCCCATAAACAAACTGACTATTGCATCCACGACTCTGGCAATAGCCACAATGGATGCGGCCTCCATGGGAGAGAGGCCAACAAAAGTGGTGTAGTAAAATAATAACCATGCACCGATAACGGTAAACGCACCGCCGCCCATAATATCTGTCAGACCATAACCGATGCTGACAGGTATTGTTATTTTTTTAAAGGTACGAGCCATGTTCTATCCTCTTACGAGAAGATTTTTAAAATTTGAAGTAGTTACAGGCGTTATCGTGGCAAATATTTTTAACCATTCGGGTCAGGATATTATTATTATCAGGGACCTCGCCCCGCTGAACCCACTCGCCTATTAAGTTGCACAATATTCGACGGAAATAATCATGTCGCGGATATGAAACAAGGCTGCGCGAATCCGTCAGCATTCCCACAAAGTGCATTAGTAATCCCTGGTCCGCCAGACAAGTTAACTGGTTCTCCATACCTCTTCGCGTATCGTTAAACCACCAGCCTGAACCAAACTGAATGGGGGACTTAATCCCATCTTCGGCTGACTGGAAGTTGGCGATAGTCGTCGCCACCACATCGTTGTAGCTGGCGTTAAGGTTGTAGATAATCGTTTTTGGCAGGCCTGCATGCTGGTTCATTGCGTTAAGCAACTGATTCAGATTCAAGGCCAGTCCGTTTTGATCGCTAATGGAATCGAACCCCGTGTTGATTCCGAGCTTGCTGTACATGTCACTATTATTATTCCGAAGCGCGCCGAAATGAATTTGCATCGCCCAGCGGTATTTTTTGTAATGCGCAGATAACATGACAAACATCGCACTATTTAACTGTGCATGCTCATGCCCGGTGAGTTCTTCCCCAGCGCATTTTCTTGTAAACAGACTGGCAATACATTCAGGTGTAGCGCTGCAATAAGTGATATTAACGGGGCCGTGATCGGAGATACGACAGCCGGACTGATGGAACCACTCAATTCGCTGCGCAATGGCTTTATCAAAATCAGCAAATGACGCTATCTTTACATGGGTTAACGCAGCCAGTTTATCCACAAAGGCAGAAAATACTGCCGATGATTCTTCAAAAATGTCGTCTGGTCGAAATGTCGGTAATACTTTTGTGCTAAAGGAATTATCTTTTTGAAGCAGACGATGATATTCCAGTGAGTCCAGGGGCGCATCTGTTGTACAAATCACTTCTACATTCGAGCGCGTAATTAAACTCCGTGGTCTGAATGCCTCCGTTTTTAACAGTCGATTGCAATGTTCCATCACCTCACGCCAGTTACTGCTATCCAGAAGAAGATGACAGGAAAAATATTTACTCAGTTCCAGATGGGTCCAGTGATAAAGCGGATTGCCAAACGCCGATTCAACGGTTTCAGCCCATGCTTTAAATTTCTCTTCTGAGGTAGCATCACCTGTAATAAAACGTTCATCCACACCATTCGCCCGCATCGCGCGCCATTTATAATGGTCGCCGGAAAGCCAAAGCTGTGTAATATCTTTTATTTCTTTATTTTCATAAATTTCTTTTGCGTCAAGATGGCAATGATAGTCGACGATCGGCAATTGCGAAGCTACTTCTTTATAAAGCCGAACACCGACTTCATTGTTGATCATAAACCGATCGTTAATGAAGTCCATGTTTGTTTCCCTTATGAATGAATGTGCTTAATTCCTTACCAGTTCCATAAAGTCCCGTCTTCAAGTCTCGCTACCGGAAGATAAGCCGGATCGTAGGGATATTTCGCAGCCAGCTTTTCATCGAACTCAATGCCAAGACCCGGCTTGTTGCCTGGATGCATATAGCCGTTGTCAAACGTCCAGCTGTGCGGGAAGACTTCCAGCATCTGTTCGGAATAGCCCATATATTCCTGCACGCCGAAGTTAGGCACCCACAGGTCAAAGTGCAGCGCAGCAGCCATGCACACAGGTGAAAGGTCTGACGGGCCATGCGAACCCGTGCGGACCTGGTAAAGCGAGGCAAAATCTGCAATGCGGCGCATACCGGTGATCCCACCCGCGTGCGTTATCGTGGTGCGGATATAGTCGATAAGCTGCTCTTCTATCAGCTGCTTGCAGTCCCAGATGCTGTTAAATACTTCACCCACCGCAATCGGCGTGACGGTGTGCTGACGAATCAGGCGGAAACACTCCTGATTTTCCGCAGGGGTCGGATCTTCCATCCAGAACAGACGGTAGTCTTCGATGCTTTTACCAAAACGCGCAGCCTCAATCGGCGTCAGGCGGTGGTGCATGTCATGCAGGAGGTGTTCGTTGAAGCCGAATTTTTCGCGCACGGCGTCAAACAGCTTTGGCGTGAAGTCGAGGTATTTTTCCGTCGACCACAGCTGCTCTTCCGGCCACTGGCCTTTGGTCGCCGGTTCATACGCCAGCCCTTTTCCTTTCGCCATGCCGTAGGTGGTTTTCATGCCCGGCACGCCACATTGCACACGAATGGCTTTAAAGCCCATCTCTTTGTGCCGCGCGTAATCTTCCAGCACGTCGTCAATGGTGTGCCCGGTGGTGTGACAGTAAACCATAACGCCTTCGCGTGACGCGCCACCGAGCAGCTGATACAGCGGCATGTTGGCGGCTTTGGCCTTGATGTCCCACAGTGCCATATCAACGGCAGAAATGGCCGACATGGTGACCGGCCCGCGGCGCCAGTAAGCTCCTTTATAAAAGAACTGCCAGATATCCTCGATTCGGTGAGCATCCCGCCCTATCAACTGCGGGCAAAGATGATCTTTCAGGTAGGATGCTACGGACAGCTCGCGTCCGTTTAACGTGGCATCACCAAGACCGGTGATGCCTTCGTCGGTGGTGATTTTCAGCGTAACGAAATTACGCCCTGGGCTGGTGACAAATACCTCTGCGGCTACAATCTTCATTTTTGATCCTTAGGTCTCATCGTCTATGGGCGAAACTTAGCGCCTTTGATAACTACCATACAAGTATATTGATCAAAAAGAGTTCAGCAGATCACAAAAAAGAAACCAGCGAGGGAGTGAGAAACCCGGCAGCAGATCTGCACCGGGCCAGAGAGGGGTTATTCGATGCGGTCTTTAACGATGAAGAAATAGCAAAGCGCACCGGTAAAGGTCACACAGGCGGCAATCACCAGTGCGAGGTTAAAGGAGTGCGTGGTGTCGACCACCCAACCGGTGACAATGGGCGCGAAGGAAGCAAAAACAAAGCTGCCAAAGTTCTGGATAGCCGCAACGGACGCCACTTTGGTTTCTGCGACCATCACCTGCACCAGTCCCCAGGCGGACGTTCCGGCAAAATGCACGCAGAACAGCGCCATCGAAATAAAGGCCACGGCCTGGGCAGGAGAAGACGACTGTACCACCAGCAGCGTGCCCAGCGCCGAGAGGATGAGACCCAACACGATGGCCGTTTTACGCGTTTTCGCAAGGTCATAGCCGCGTCGCGCCAACGCATCCACCACCAGGCCATTAGTCCACATGCCTACCGCCGCGGCCAAAAACGGTATCGCAGCAACCCAGCCTGTTTTCGCCAGGCTGAGGCCCTGCTCCGCCTGCAGGTATCCTGGGAGCCAGGCAATGTACAGCCAGCCGGTATAGTTCACGCCAGAAAAGCCGAGGATCATGCCCCAGGTGGTCCGGCGTTTAAATAACGCCAGCCATTCGCTGAACGCCAGCTTTGGCTTCGCCACTACGGGCGCGGAGAGGTACTCACGTTCGTCCTCGTTCAGGGTGAACTGCGCGCGGTTGCGATACCAGGCATACCAGCAGATTCCGACCAGAATCCCCGCCAGGCCAATCACCACAAACATCGTTCGCCAGCCCCAGGCCAGCTGCATCACCACCAGCGCTGGCGGGGCGATGGCCTGCCCAATCACCGTTGAAGAATTAAAGATACCCAGCGCCGTGCCGCGTTCTTTTTGTACGTACCAGTCACTGATCGACTTTACCCCCGCGGGCATAAACGGTGCTTCGCCGATGCCAAGACCAATACGCAGTAAAATGAAGTGGCTGAAGGAGTTAACTACGCCGGTCAGCGCCTGCATGGCGGACCAGAAAATCAGCCCGGCTCCGAGTACCACGCGTGGCCCGAAGCGGTCGAGCAGGATCCCCGCAGGCAACTGCGAAAAACCGTATGAGAGTGAGAAGGCTGAAAGCAGCACACCAAATTCCGTCGCCGAAAGGCCCAACTCGCCGCGGATGGCCTCCCCGGCAACGCTTAGCGATGAGCGGTCGAGAAAATTCACAATCCCGGCAATAAACAGCAGTGCCAGGGTCACCGTCTGAATCGTTTTTATTCGGGCAGGCTTTGCAGGCCCCGCCTCTGCCACCACATCAATTGCCATACGCGCTCTCCTGTCAGTCTTGAGTGCGCACCGTTCAGGATGCGCAAAGTAGCGGAACAAATCCGGCTACTACCATACAAGAACAACAGGTAAGAAAATGCAGAACGATCACAATTATGAAACATTCAGGAAACCCTCACCGTCCCACAGTGAGGGAAACAGGGTCAGGCTCGACCCCAGCCCGCCACGATAATTAACATACCGCACAGGGCAGTCGCCGCCCCGGCCCAATCGTAGACGCTCAGACGCACGCCATCAACATAGCGCAACCACAGCAGCGCAGTGCAGACATAAACGCCGCCGTACGCGGCATAGACCCGACCACTCGCCGCCGGATGCAGGCTCAAAAGCCAGACAAACAGCGCCAGCGAAACGCCCGCGGGTAGCAGCAGCCACACTGTTGCCCCGCGTTTTAGCCACAGCCATGGCAGGTAGCAGCCAATGATTTCGCATAGCGCGGTGGCAAAGAAGAGCAGACTCGTTTTCAGCATGAAGGATTATTTCCATCCACAGTCGGCAAAGTTCTTAAGGATAAATTAATCTTTATAAAGGGAGAATCGCTTTTCTCTCTGAAAGTCCCGAGGCCATTGAGGTGCAGTAAGATGAGTATCGACAGAATGGCGAAGATGGTGCTCCGCCGCCAGGGCATTGGCGTAAAGGATAAAGTCGTGCGGTTTCGCGGGAGTACGATTGTGTTTCGCTACAACCTGGACGGCTACGACATTTTCATCAACGGGCAGAAAATCAGCTTCGTTAAAACCAAAGACGTAAACGAGGCCGTGCGAATCTATAAATCCACGCTTAGCAGTCCTTGCTGACCCTCCCAGCGTCAGCTCGCCAGGCGGCTATTCCCTGCTCAGGAGTTGGTGTAAACTCTGCGTGTGGGATTACCGTTTTTATCACCCTAAAGGAAACAGCAATGAAAGTGACCCTTAGCAAACGCCTGTGCCTGACGGCTATGCTGGCACTGGGTGCCATCGTGTATACCGCGACTGCATCTGCGGACACCAGCAAACTCATCATTGAGTCCGGTGACAGCGCGCAGAGTAAGCAGAATGCGGCGATGGACAAGGAGCAGTGGAACGATACCCGTTCCCTTCGTCAGAAGGTGAACACCCGCGTTGAGAAAGAGTGGGATAAAACCGACGTGGCCTTTGATACCCGCGACAAGTGCGAGAAGAGCGCAAACCTGAACGCGTACTGGGAACCGAATACCCTGCGCTGCCTCGACCGCACCACCGGTCGTCCGCTAGTGCCGTAATTCCTCAAGGGCGCCCATCGGCGCCCTTCTTCTGTCGACTTAAAAAGGACATCACATGGCCGATGCTTATACCGTTAGGCTGCGCCCGCTGGAACGCGAAGATCTGCGCTTTGTACATCAGCTGGATAACAACGCCAGCGTTATGCGCTACTGGTTCGAGGAACCCTACGAGGCGTTTGTTGAGCTTTCTGACCTCTACGATAAACACATTCACGATCAGAGCGAACGACGATTTGTTATCGAGTGCAACGGCGAGAAAGCGGGTCTGGTGGAATTAGTGGAAATTAACCACGTTCACCGCCGCGCCGAGTTCCAGATCATCATTTCCCCGGACTTTCAGGGTAAAGGGCTCGCCACAAAAGCCGCGCAGCTGGCGATGGATTACGGCTTCACCGTGCTCAATCTCTACAAACTCTACCTGATTGTGGATAAAGAGAACGAAAAAGCGATCCATATCTATCGCAAGCTCGGTTTCCAGGTGGAAGGCGAACTCATCCATGAGTTTTTCATTAACGGGGAATACCGCAACACCATTCGTATGTGCCTGTTCCAGCATCAGTATCTGCCCAAACACAAGGGCCACACGCTGCTGAAACCCACGGCTCAATAATATTCAATGGTGTTTTTGATGGTGTAATGCCGGGTAACAGGCGGCTTTGCACTGTCATCCACTATCTCTAAATCACAGCTCAGCGGGTTGTTGTGCCTGTCGTAGTCGCAGGTCTGCGCCACGTTACCGATCGTTTTGTCATTCAGCAGGCTGACCGCAGTGTAGTCCAGCTTTTTAAGCGCGTCTTTCGGCGGCGCGGCGATCACCTTCAGCGTTTCTTTGCCGCTGACGGTCGTTTTACCCAGCGGATAGCCGTCTTTGTCATAGCGATAATCCACGGTAAATTCTTTGCCGTGCGCGGCAACGATAAAGCCGTTGTCGTCCGTATCCCACGTTACGCCCGCCGTCGGCATCCCCGCAAGCTGGCATTTGCCCTGCAACAAAATGCGCTTTTCCTGAGTTGTGCCGTCGAGATAGTAGTTGGCGTCCAGCACGAGCGTCGCCCCGGTATTATTCTCCAGATCGTGCAGCTCAATGAGATCAAAGCAGCCCTCTTCAGAAAGGCGGGCGCTGACGCGCTTAGTGACTTCACCCTTTTCATTCATCAGCGTCTGCCTGAAATCTTTGACCGGCCCACGCAGGGGATCGAAATCAAACTCATTGGAAAAACTGGCCATCTCCGGCGTAAAGGCTACCGGCCCCGAGGCATTGTCGCAGGCGGTGAGCAGGCTCATCAGCGGTAGCACGAACAGCAGTTTCTTCACAGCGCGTCCTTCACGTTAGAATTTTCTCAATCATATTAGCAAATACAGCACTTTACACTAAGGGTGCTATGCTTTTATCTCACTCAGCGATAAGGAGATGCGTATGAAAACGACTCACTGTCTGGTTGCCCTGCTGCTGGCCGTGTCTGCGCCCGCCTTCGCCGCGGCCCCCGAGTCCTGCGAGCGCGTAAAGGAAGACATTCAGCAGAAAATTGTGAATAACGGCGTGCCGGAGAACGGCTTTACGCTGGACATTGTGCCCAACGATCAGGCCGATCGTCAGGATGCTCAGGTCGTCGGCCACTGCGCCAACGATACCTTTAAAATTCTCTATACCCGCAGCGGCAACGATCAGCAATAGCCCCCTGCAAACGAAAGATATTATCTCTGGCTTGACCAGGGATAATATCTGCATACTCCTAAGTAAGTAACATCCCTCCATCCAAAAGCCGCGATCGCGTCCGGCTAATAATGACAACGATGGAGTGAACAATGTCTGAACAAAACCAGCATGAACACCCAGGCGGGATCAGTCGCCGTTCTTTGATCAAATCCTCCGCACTCGGTTCTCTGGCGCTCGCCGCCAGCGGCATCTCTTTACCTTTTACCCTTAAAAGCGCAGCGGCAGCCGTCCAGCAAGCCACTCAGGCTGACGATAAAGTCGTCTGGGGTGCCTGTTCGGTTAACTGCGGCAGCCGGTGTGCGCTGCGTCTGCACGTGCGCGATGATGAAGTTTATTGGGTTGAAACCGATAACACCGGCGAAGACATTTACGGCGATCATCAGGTCCGTGCGTGCCTGCGCGGGCGCTCCATCCGCCGTCGCATTAATCACCCGGAACGCCTGAACTACCCGATGAAACGCGTTGGCAAACGCGGAGAGGGAAAATTTGAGCGCATCAGCTGGACGGAAGCGCTGGATATACTGGCAGACAGCCTGAAGCATGTGGTTAAAGAGTACGGCAATGAGGCCGTCTACATAAACTACACATCCGGGATCGTCGGCGGCAACATCACCCGCTCTTCTCCTTCCGCATCGCTGGTGGCACGCCTGATGAACTGCTACGGCGGCTCCCTTAATCAGTACGGAACCTACAGTACAGCGCAGATTGCCTGCGCCATGCCTTACACCTATGGCTCCAACGACGGCAACAGCACTTCGGACATTGAAAACAGCCAGCTGGTGGTGATGTTCGGTAATAACCCGGCGGAAACGCGCATGAGCGGCGGCGGCATCACGTACTATCTGGAACAGGCGCGTGAACGTTCCAATGCCCGCATGATCGTCATCGACCCGCGCTACACCGATACTGCCGCAGGCCGTGAAGACGAATGGGTGCCAATCCGGCCGGGCACGGACGCCGCGCTGGTCGCCGGTATGGCATGGGTGTTAATCAGCGAAAACCTCGTGGATCAGCCTTTCCTTGATAAATACTGCGTCGGCTACGATGAAAAAACGCTGCCGGAAGGCGCACCCGCTAACGGCCATTACAAAGCCTGGATTCTGGGCCAGAGTGATGATGCAACAGCCAAAACACCGGAATGGGCTTCACGCATCACCGGTATTCCGGCGGATAAAATTATCAAGCTGGCGCGTGAAATCGGTACCGCTAAGCCGGCCTATATCTGCCAGGGCTGGGGCCCACAGCGCCAGGCCAACGGCGAACTCACTGCCCGCGCCATCGCAATGCTACCCATCCTGACCGGTAACGTCGGTATTAGCGGCGGCAACAGCGGCGCACGTGAATCCACCTACACCATCACCATCGAGCGCATGCCGGTGCTGACAAACCCGGTAAAAACCGCCATCTCCTGCTTTACCTGGACCGATGCCATCGAGCGCGGAGCCGAAATGACCGCAACCCGTGACGGCGTGCGCGGCAAAGACAAGCTGGACGTACCAATTAAGTTCATCTGGAACTACGCGGGTAACACCATCATCAACCAGCACTCGCAGATCAACCGCACTCATGACATCCTCCAGGATGACAAAAAATGCGAGATGATTGTGGTCATCGAAAACTTCATGACCGCCTCAGCGAAATACGCCGATCTGCTGCTGCCGGACCTGATGACCGTCGAGCAGGAAGACATCATCCCCAACGACTACGCAGGCAATATGGGCTATCTGATTTTCATCCAGCCCGCCACCCGCGAGAAGTTCGAGCGTAAGCCGATTTACTGGATCCTGAGCGAAGTGGCTAAACGGCTTGGCGCAGACGTTCACCAGAAATTTACTGAAGGCCGCACCCAGGCCGAATGGCTGCAGTACCTGTATGCCAAAATGGTTGCCAAAGACCCGCAGCTGCCGTCTTACGAAGCGCTTAAAGCGATGGGCATCTACAAGCGCAAAGACCCCAAAGGCCATTTTGTTGCCTACCAGGACTTCCGCAAAGATCCAGAAGCAAACCCGCTGAAAACACCGTCGGGAAAAATTGAAATCTACTCTGAACGGCTGGCGAAAATTGCTGAAAGCTGGGATCTGGAAAAAGATGACACCATCAGCCCGCTGCCGGTTTATGCCTCCACCTTCGACGGCTGGGATGCCCCCGAGCGCCGCGAATATCCGCTCCAGCTGTTTGGCTTCCACTACAAAGCCCGGACCCACTCCAGCTACGGCAACGTCGATGTGCTGCAGGCCGCCTGCCGTCAGGAAGTGTGGCTGAATCCACTGGACGCGGCCAAACGCGGCATCCGCAATGGTGATAAGGTGCGCGTGTTTAACGATCGTGGCGAACTGCGCATTGAGGCGAAAGTCACACCGCGTATCATGCCGGGCGTCAGCGCGATGGGCCAGGGCGCGTGGCACGACGCCAGCATGAGCGGCGATCGTGTCGATCATGGTGCCTGCATTAACACCCTGACAACGCATCGACCCTCGCCGCTGGCGAAAGGTAACCCTCAGCACACCAACCTCGTGCAGATTGAGAAGGTGTAGAACCTTCAGTCTCGCCCGGCGGCACGTTGTTTGCCGGGCCTACATATTCCTGTAGGCCCGGTAAGCAGAGCGCCACCGGGCAATGCTCCCCGCGCTGTCTGTTGGTTATAATTACTCACATTGAAAACCCGGCGGAAGGTATCCCGCCGACATCAGGAAAATCGTTATGTCTCAACCGAAATTCGTTAAAGCCATTGCCGTTACGGGCCGCGTGCTCGGCGGTCTGTTTTATTACGACCCACAAAGTGAAAACATGCGCCCGCTGGTCAGCGCCTTTCGCGACGGCAGCTGGGCGCAGGAGTGGCCAGAATCCATCCCCTTCAATGCAGCGCTGATCAACGCCTTTCAGGCTGAATCCCCGGAGCCGCTAAGCGACGCTTTTCAGCGTCTTTTCATCGGCCCTTACGCATTGCCCTCACCGCCATGGGGCTCCGTCTGGCTGGATCGGGAAAATGTGCTGTTTGGTGACTCTACTCTCGCTCTGCGTCAGTGGATGCGCGAAAACGGGGTTGCTTTTGAAGCCCAGCAGAACGAACCGGAAGATCACTTTGGCACGCTGCTGATGCTGGCCGCATGGCTGAAAGAAAACCAGCGCGAGGAGGCGTGGCAACAGCTCCTGAGCTGGCACCTTCTGCCATGGTCAGGCCGATTTCTTGAGGAGTTTGTGGCCCAGGCAGGTCATCCGTTTTACGAAGCACTCGGCAAGCTGACGCAGCAGACTCTGGCTTTCTGGCAAACGCAGCTGCTGGTGCCGGTGGCCGACAAAAAGCTTTACCGCTAATGCCCTTACGCCCGCCGCATGCGGGCGACTTAACTTAAATTTCAGCCACCTGCCCGCCCTAAATTGTGACAATGTCACTTTTCCTTTTCCGTTTTAAGACTTTTCTGTTCATTGACCCTTCAGCCGTTATGCTCTAAGGCGTAACACCTCATTTACAATCAGCGCCCTGCTCGCTTATTTCGGCCTCTTTCTGGAATCCTTCCCAATCGCTTGCTATAGGTCTGAAACCCTGCCGGAACATGGCATTACAACACTTATAAGCATGCACAGGGAGACACATCTGCAATGCAAAGCTCATTACTGACCCGCGCGCTGCTGTTTATCGGCGCAATTATCGTGGTCCTGGCGTTACTCACGTGGGGAATTGGCCTGGAGACGATCCGCGAACGTAAAGTAGATTTGCTCTATCTCGGCCAACAGCACCTGATCCTCGTCTTTTCCTCGATGTTTTTCGCACTGTTAGTCGGTATTCCCAGCGGAATTTTGCTCAGCCGTCCTGCTGCCAGGGGCATAGCGGAATACGTGATGCAGATTTTCAATATCGGTAACACCCTGCCTCCTTTGGCGGTGCTGGCGCTGGCAATGGTGGTGGTTGGCATCGGCGATAAACCCGCCATCGTGGCGCTGTTCCTTGCTTCACTTCTGCCCATTGTGCGCAATACCTACGCCGGGCTGCGTTCAGTGCCAGGATCGCTGCTGGAAGCCGCCAACGGTATCGGCATGACCAAGTGGCAGCGGCTGATGCAGGTCGAGCTGCCTAATGCCTGGCCCGTGATGCTGTCGGGCATTCGTATCGCTACCGCCATCAACGTCGGTACGGCACCGCTGGCGTTCCTGATTGGCGCCAGCAGCTACGGTGAGCTGATTTTCCCCGGCATTTATCTCAATGATTTCCCGACGCTGATTCTGGGTGCGGTCGCCACGGCGCTGTTTGCGCTGATCCTCGATACGCTGCTGGCAGGTCTCGGTCGTTTACTCAGCCCGCATACCGTCGAATAACAACAATAAGGAGCTAACCATGAGACGACTGACACGCCTGTTTGTCGCCGCCGCTACGGCTGCGCTGCTTGCCAGCCAGGTACACGCAGCCCCGCTGATTCTGGCAACCAAAAGTTTTACCGAGCAGCATATTTTGTCGGCCATGACCGTGCAGTACCTGCGCAAGAAAGGATTTCAGGTTCAGCCTCAGACCAACATTGCTACGGTTATTTCTCATAACGCAATGATTAACAAACAGATTGATATTACATGGGAATACACCGGCACTGCGCTAATCATCTTCAACCACATTAACAAACGCATGTCGCCGGAAGAGTCATACGAAACGGTGAAACGCCTGGAAGCGAAGCACGGCCTGGTGTGGCTGAAGCCTGCAGAGATGAACAACACCTATGCCTTCGCGATGCAGCGTAAGCGCGCCGAAGCAGAAAACATCAACACCATGTCGGAAATGGTGGCGAAGATTGAGCATATCCGTCAGACCGACCCAAAGAATAACTGGCTGCTTGGGCTCGACCTCGAGTTTGCCGGACGCAGTGACGGCATGAAACCACTCCAGCAGGCCTATCAGATGCCGCTCGACAGGCCGCAGATCCGCCAGATGGACCCGGGTCTGGTGTACAACGCCGTGCGTGACGGGTTCGTCAATGCCGGGCTGATTTACACCACCGACGGGCGGGTAAAAGGCTTCGACCTGAAGGTTCTGAAAGACGACAAAGGCTTCTTCCCGAGTTACGCCGTCACGCCGGTGGTGCGCAAAGACACGCTGGAAGCCAATCCGGGTCTGGAAGAGGCGCTGAATACGCTGTCCGGGTTGCTGAATAACGAGGTGATCACCGAGCTGAACAAGCGCGTGGATATCGATCACCAGACGCCGCAACAAGTGGCGCAGGACTTCCTGCGCAGCAAAGGCCTGGTGTAAGGAGAACCCATGGAAACGCTGCATTACATGATTGATAACTGGGGCTATCTCGCCACCCTGACCTGGCAACATCTGTGGCTGGTTCTGCTGGCTGTGGGGCTGGCGATCGTGATTGGTGTTCCGCTGGGCGTACTGATCGTGCGTCACAAATGGCTCGCCACGCCGATTCTGGGAGTGACCACGATCTTGCTGACCGTTCCCTCCATCGCCCTGTTTGGCCTGATGATTCCGTTGTTTTCGCTGATCGGTCAGGGTATTGGTGCCCTGCCCGCCATTACGGCGGTCTTCCTCTACTCGCTGCTGCCGATTGTGCGCAATACCTACACGGCGCTGGATAGCCTGCCACCGGGGCTGCGTGAAGCGGGCCGCGGCATCGGTATGACCTTCTGGCAACGCCTGCGCTGGGTGGAAATTCCGATGGCGCTGCCGGTTATCTTCGGCGGCATTCGTACCGCCGTCGTCATGAATATCGGCGTGATGGCGATTGCCGCAGTCATCGGTGCCGGTGGCCTTGGCCTGCTGCTGCTGAACGGCATCGGCGGGAGTGATATTCGTCTGTTAATTGCCGGGGCGCTGATGATTTGCCTGCTGGCCATTGTGCTCGACTGGTTGCTGCATCGCCTGCAGATTGTCCTGACACCAAAGGGGATCCGATAATGATAAAGTTAGAAAATCTGACCAAACAATTTACGCAAAAGAACGGCCAGAGCTTTAACGCCGTAGATAACGTCAATCTCAACGTGCCGGAAGGCGAAATGTGCGTTCTGCTGGGCCCGTCCGGCTGTGGTAAAACCACGACGCTAAAGATGATTAATCGTCTGATCCCGGCAAGCAGCGGGAAAATCCTGATCAACGGCCAGGACACCAGCGAAATGGACACCGTCAGCCTGCGCCGCAATATCGGCTACGTCATCCAGCAGATTGGCCTGTTCCCGAACATGACCATCGAAGAGAATATCACCGTCGTGCCGCGCATGCTGGGCTGGGAGAAAGCCCGCTACAAGGCTCGCGCCGAGGAGCTGATGGATATGGTGGCGATGGATCCAAAGAAATTCCTCAGCCGCTACCCGAAAGAGATGTCCGGCGGACAACAGCAGCGTATCGGCGTGATTCGCGCGCTGGCGGCCGATCCTCCGGTGCTGCTGATGGATGAACCGTTCGGTGCGGTCGACCCCATCAACCGCGAGGTTATTCAGAACCAGTTCCTTGAGATGCAGCGCCAGCTGAAGAAAACCGTCATGCTGGTGAGCCATGATATCGATGAAGCGCTGAAGCTTGGCGATCGCATCGCCGTGTTCCGCCAGGGCCGCATTGTGCAGTGCGCCAGCCCCGATGAGCTACTGGCGAAACCGGCGAACGAGTTTGTCGGCTCATTTGTTGGTCAGGACAGGACGCTGAAGCGCCTGCTTCTGGTTTCTGCGGGTGACGTCACCGATCGGCAGCCAACCATTACGGTCAAGCGCGATACCGCCCTGCCGGAAGCCTTTGCGACGATGGACGATAACGATATTCGCGCTATTACCGTGGTCGATAACGGAGGTAAACCGTTAGGCTTCGTCAAGCGCCGCGAAGCGCGCAATGCATCAGGCAGCTGTGCGGATCTCCTGCACCCGTTCCGCGCCACGGGCAAAGCGGACGACAACCTGCGCGTGGTGCTCTCGAAGCTGTATGAAAGCAACACCAGCTGGATGCCGATTGTCGATGAGGAAGGACGCTACAACGGCGAGATTTCCCAGGATTATATCGCCGACTATTTAAGCTCCGGCAGGACACGACGGGCGCTGAATATAGGCTCGGAGGAATAGAGTATTGCCCGACGGAGATAAAAGTAAAAAGCCACCTTCTGAGAAGGTGGCTGGTGCTGGTCGCTCCTCTCCCGCTTTCTGGCGTACCCGCCGGGACCATAAGGTGCTTATTCCTAAAAAATAGCCAATTGTTTGATTTTTAATCAGCTCAGTAACAAAATCCGCGTACATATGACCTTCAGATATAACAGGGAAAATGCAAATGGATACAGCGTTACTTGAGATGGCAGGCCCAGGCAGAAGAAACAAAGCCTGGGCAGAAAGCATGGTTAACCTTGAGGCCAGAAAGCTGGTGAGTACAGCGAATACGCTGTCTGCCTTCCACCTTAAGGACAGCCTGATACGAATAAATTTTGTCCGGGATATACAGGCCGTTGTTGAACAGCAGTTTGCCATCGCCAGACGGGCAAAATCAGACGAAGAATGTATGGTATGCGTCAAAAATCTGAGGGCAGAAACCGAAAACCTTGAAGAGCAGGGAAGGATGCTGCGGATGAAAGCAGCTAAACTGTACGCCAAAGTGGAGTTCGTTCGGGAAAATAACAAGATTGTCGGGTATATGATCAGCGCCGTTAAAGTTGTGGCATCTGGATTAACAGCCATTGCCGGCGGTGTAATGCTCGCAACCATGCAACCTATAGGAATGCTGGCAGGTGCAATACTTATTGTTGATGGGGTTAATGGTATATCAAAAGAAATCAACTCGTTGTTAAATGGTGATAGATCCAATACAGAAGGATATTTTGCGGATAAAAGCATGGAGTTAGCCAGGTTTATGGGATTCAAAAACGAGTCAGGGCTTGCTGTATATAATGCCATTTCATTAGCATCCAGCATTTATAGTATTGCTGGATTATCCAGAAGACCAGAAGCCTGGCGACTTTTCCGTTACTTGCCAGCCGACTTTTACAGAAAAGTAAACACTATGAGCACCCCAAAACTGACTATGAAGATAGTCGGTTACGGTGTGAAGGCCAAAGTGATATTTGACCTTATCAACACCGATAAGAACTAAATTTATTTTCCCCTACAAAACCGCCAGCATTTAAATGAGATGACTGGTGGTTGAAGGAATACAATAAGTACAGATACAATAGCAAAAGATAGTCCAAAAGAGATGATCTCATTCATAGAGTCAAACAATAGAACATAAATAAAAAAAACAAAAAGAAACATAATCATAAAAAATATCCTTTTAAATCTTTTCGCTAAATCCCTGATAACGTCCTCAATCGTTCCCCCGAAGTTATCAATATTGTTCTGAAGCTTCTGTAACTCCTTCGCAGTAAACCCTGAAGCCAGAAGACGTTCTTTGCTAAAATCTATTGTCATTACATCAACATCCTTATCTGTATAATTTAACCTGTCTAATAATCACAAAATCAGCCCGAATTTGCCATAACATCTGCTACCAGCACTGCCCTCGTATTTCATGGTGCTCACCCAGAATACATTCAAGTTTGCACAGCCGGGCAGCACTATCAGAATACAAAATCCAGACGTGCATTGTTGAAACGCTGATAAACCTTCTCGTCAGGGGCCGGAGGTATTTTTGCCTGACGGACTGCCTTCAGAATAGCTTCACAGAAGGCGGGATCGCCCTCTACAGCCCGGGCATTTTTCACGGTGCCATACCGATCCAGCGCTATCTGAACTGAGCAAGCTTTGCCTCTGAATGCATCCCCCATACGCACTTCTTTCTCAACAGCCGCTTTAAGCTGTGCCGCATATCCGTTAATGCCTTGCCGATCTTGCTTGCCCAGTGACGCCAGTAAATCGTCCACCTGCACATCAATCTGTTGATCAACCGGAACGGGCGTTGTGCTCTGCCCCGCAGACTGACACCCTGCCAAAATCAGCGTGGCTACCAGTAAAAACGTTTTCATGAGTTATCTTCCTTAATGGCGATTCCGATGGTGAAACCTGAGGGCTGATTTTCTTTCGCTTAATGACATTTATCAATCGTCATCAGCGTGTTGTGTATATTATTCAGTATCCTGTTGCTGACCTGTTGACCTCATGCGCCGTCTTCACGCTTACCCCGATATTCAGGCTATCTTTCGCCGACTGCTGATTGCGACACTTGTCGGCATGCTTGCCGCGCTCGCCGTCGCGTTGTTTCGCCATGCCATGTACACCCTGGAATGGCTGCTGCTCAGCAACGACAGCCGCAGCCTGGTCAATGCAGCAGGCAATCTGCCCTGGTGGCGACGTCTGCTAACGCCCGCACTCGGCGGGCTGGCGGCAGGTTTGTTACTGTGGGGCTGGCAGCGCTACACGCGTCAGCGTCCTCACGCCCCGACCGACTACATGGAAGCGCTGGAAACGGAGGACGGCAAATTCGACTTCGGCGCAAGCCTGGTAAAATCGCTGGCATCGTTACTGGTGGTTGTCAGCGGCAGCGCCATTGGCCGTGAAGGGGCAATGATCCTGCTCGCCACCCTCGCCGCCTCTTTCTTTGCCCAGCGCTTCACGCCGAAAACGGAATGGAAGCTGTGGATTGCCTGCGGTGCCGCAGCCGGGATGGCCAGCGCCTATCATGCACCGCTGGCAGGAAGCCTGTTCATCGCCGAAATCTTATTCGGCACCCTGATGCTGGCATCGCTTGGGCCGGTGGTTGTTTCTGCGGTGATCGCCCTGCTGGTGACGAATCTGCTCAGCGGCGGTCCGGCGCTGCTGTACAACGTTCATGTGGATGCGCCGCACAGCGCGGGCACCTACGCAATGATGCTGGCAACAGGCCTTATCGCAGGCCTGTGCGGGCCGCTGTTCGTCTGGCTGATGGGCGCAACGCACAATCTGTTTTTACACCTGAAGCTTTCTCCCCCGTTGCAGCTTGCACTCGGCGGCACCGTTGTCGGTTTGCTGTCGTTGCTGACGCCAGCGGTATGGGGCAACGGCTACAGCGTGGTGCAAAGTTACCTGCTCGCACCACCGCTGTTTGCGGTGATTGGCGGCGTGTTTATCTGCAAACTGCTGGCCGTACTCGCCAGCAGCGGATCGGGTGCACCGGGCGGTGTCTTCACGCCGACGCTGTTTGTCGGTATGGCAATCGGCATGCTGTTTGCGAGGATGTGGGGGCTATGGTTGCCGGACGGCAATGAAATGGCGGTTCTGATGGGATTGACGGGGATGGCCACGCTGCTGGCGGCGACCACCCACGCGCCGATAATGTCGACGCTGATGATCTGTGAAATGACCGGGCAATATGCGCTACTGCCCGGTTTACTGATTTCGCGTGTAGTAGCGTCGGTGCTGTCACGAACCCTACGCGCTGACTCCATCTACCGTCAGCACGTCGCCGAACATGGTTAAATCAATATACTGGCTCAGTTCGCGCTGTTCCGCTCGCGGCAGATAAGGCAGCTCGCCCACCAGCGGCGCGGGCAGTTTTTTACTCAGCACATCAATGATCCCGGCGTAGTGCGCAAGGCCCGGGTTGATGCGGTTCGCCACCCAGCCAATCAGCGGCAGATCGTCATTGGCAATCGCCTGAGCCGTCAGCAACGCATGGTTAATGCAGCCTTCCTGGATACCAACTACCAGTAATACCGGTAGCTGCTCCTGAACGACCCAGTCAGAGAGCGGACGCAGATCGTTCATCAGGCTGCGCCAGCCGCCAGTGCCTTCAATCACCACGTGATCGACGCGCTGGCTCAGTGCGGCGAGCCCTTCCGACAGCAGCGAATAGTTAATCGGGCAGCTGTGCGCCACGCTGCTTTCATCTTCGCTCAGCGCGACAGGATTGATGGCGCTATAGGGTAAATCGGGGGTGGAAACGCTTTGCAGCACCAGCGCATCTTTGTTGCGCAACCCTTCCGGCGTTTCCTTGCTGCCTTTGGCGACAGGCTTGTAGCCCGCAACGCTGCCGCCGCTCGCGGCCAGCGCCTGCAACAGTGCGCGAGACACGACCGTCTTGCCCACAGAGGTATCCGTACCCGTAATAAAGAAACGCTTAAGCATGTTCACTCCACAGCTTTGACGGTGAATATATAAATCAGGGTGATAATTCAGAGCGGGGAGAGTGTACGTGATCGACCTAAAAGCCAGCTTGAGTTAGCGCAATTTTTAGCTTAACAATGAAAATTTGCTACCCCTGTAACAGTCTGATTAGCAGAGAGCCGTTATAGAGCGCGTCTTTCACCAGCGCCGCGCCGGTCATCGTGCCACGGTTGCGGAACTGGGTGCTTTCGACGCTAATATGCTTGCTGTAGGCAGGCAGAGACTGCTGACGGATGCAGGCGCTGATGGCGGGAAAGAGAATGTCTGAGGCCTGGTTGAACGGCGAACCGATAAGAATTTTTTGCGGATTAAATAAATTCACCATAATCGCCAGAATGCGCCCGACGTGGGTGCCCACGCCGCTGATGATATCTTTGGCCAGCAGATCGCCCTGCTGCGCCGCCTGGCACAGCCACTCCACCGTCAAAGGCTGCTGGTGCAGCATCGAGCTCATCGACTGTTTCATGCGGACCTGAGTGAGTTCCAGCACGCTCTCAACGCTTGCGATAGTTTCCAGACAACCGTGGTTGCCGCAGTAGCAACGCTTGCCGTAAGGGTCAACCTGAGTGTGACCTATCTCGACCAGACTGCTGCTGCCCGCATGCAATAAACGCCCGTCGGTGATCACGCCCGCCCCTACGTTGTGATCGATAACCACCTGAATCACGTCTCTCGCACCGCGTGACGCACCAAACAGCGCCTCTGCCATGGTCCATGCGCTGATATCGTGTTGCAGATAGACCGGCACGCCGGTGCGGGATTCAAGCGCTTCACCGAGCGCTACGTCCTTAACGTCATCGTAAAACGGCATGCGGTGGATAATGCCGTTTTCAGTATCAATAATGCCAGGGAGCGTTATCGCAATAGACGTTAATCGCTCCAGTTTTTGCTGATGGCGAATAAAGAAGCAGTCGATGTGCTCAATGACCCGGTCGAGAAACGATTTATCATCAACCAAAGGCAGGGTTTGTTCTTCTTCCACAACGAGTTTGCTGCTGAGATCGCGCAGCGCCAGATTGATTTCCCCCCGGCTGATGCGCAGCGACAGATAGTGCCAGGCCTCGGTTTCCACCATCAGCCCTACCGCCGGGCGGCCACGACTGCCGGGCTCCTGGATTTCAGTTTCCTGCACCAGATGGGCTTCAAGCATTTCGCGAACGATTTTGGTGATGCTGGCAGGAGCAAGCTGGGCGAGGCGAGAAAGGTCAATGCGGGACACCGGGCCGAGCTGATCAATTAGGCGATACACGGCGCCTGCGTTGGTCTGCTTAATCTGATCGATATGCCCTGGCTGACTTTCTGCTACCACCGCAGACTCCCTTATTTTCGCGCTTCGAAATAAACTTTTGCTATGTTGAATCACTTCGACGCAACACGTCAAATTTTTACTTAGGCTTGTGATTTACCGCACATTTTTTCGTGCCTTTTCGGCAAAAAAGTCGACGCTGGCCGCCGCCAGAAGCTGCTCACGAAAACGCTGTGCCGCCTGCGTTTGTTCATGATGGCGGGACCACACCAGCCACATTTCTGACACAGCCTCTTCGTCCGCGATCGGCAGCCAGCGCATTTCATTCAGCTGCACTTTTTTGAAGGAAGCCGGAAGAATGGACACGCCCAGCCCGGCGGAAACCAGCCCGATGATGGTCATGGCCTCACCCACTTCCTGAGTGATGATCGGCGCGCCATAAGGCCGCAGCAGGCCAAGGATATCGTCGTAAAGCCCGGTGCCCACGCGAGGATCGAAAAACACCAGCGGCTCCTGCACCAGTTCGGCCAGCGTTACCGCATCGCACTGCGCCAGGCGGTGATCGCGCGGCACCATGGCCAGCAGCGGCTCACGCAGAATAACCTGCCAGTCCAGCGTGTCCGGCAGCTGGGTTTTACGCATCAGGCCAAGATCGAGCGCGCCCTCATTCAGCGGAGCAATTTGCTCCCGGGTATTGCTTTCACGCGTCTGAAGATGAACGTCCGGATACTGTCGCCGAAAGCGTGACAGCGTATCGGATACCGCCTGAATAAATGGCGCTGAGGAGGTAAAACCAATTCGCAATTCTCCCGTTTCCCCGTGGTGCAAACGGGCCGCTCGGGCAGCAGCTTCCTCTACCTGCATCAGAATTTGCCTGGCATCATTAAGAAATTGCTTCCCGGCGGCGGTCATACTGACGCTGCGGTTCGTTCGGGCGAACAGCCGGGCGCCAATCTGCTGCTCAAGGATTTGAATCTGCTGACTTAACGGCGGCTGGGAGATGTTCAACCGGGCGGCAGCGCGCCCAAAGTGCAGCTCTTCAGCCACCGCCACAAAGTAGCGTAAATGTCGTAGCTCAATATTCATATTTTAGATGTATCATTTGAGATTATTAATATATTAGACAGAATATTTACATTTTCCTACTCTGTTATTCATCGCATCATCATCGCCCGGTGGCGCTGCGATTACCGGGCCTCCCCGTCTCATCCAGGCCCGCCACCTGGCAAAAAACGCATCAATACAAGGATCTTCCGTGAGCCGTACTACCACCGTTGACACCGCCCCGGCCCGTGACGTCAGCGATATTCGTCTTCCTGCGCCGGGCCAGTTTATTCAGCGCGGTACGCCGCAGTTTATCCGCGTCACCCTCGCGCTCTTCTCTGCCGGACTCGCCACCTTCGCCCTGCTTTACTGCGTGCAGCCTATCCTGCCGGTGCTTTCGCATGAGTTCGGTGTTTCGCCCGCCAGCTCAAGTATTTCACTGTCGATATCGACCGCGCTGCTGGCGGTCGGGCTACTGTTTACCGGACCGCTTTCCGATGCCATCGGCCGCAAGCCGGTGATGGTTACCGCACTGCTGCTTGCTTCCTGCTGCACTCTGCTGTCAACAATGATGACCAGCTGGCACGGCATTCTGATCATGCGCGCGCTGATTGGCCTCTCCCTGAGCGGCGTCGCAGCCGTCGGCATGACCTATCTCAGCGAGGAGATTCATCCGAGCTTTGTCGCCTTTTCGATGGGGTTATACATCAGCGGCAACTCGATTGGTGGGATGAGCGGTCGTCTGCTGACCGGGGTGATGACCGACTTCTTTGGCTGGCGCGTGGCCATTGCCATGATTGGCTGCTTCGCGCTCGCCGCAGCCCTGATGTTCTGGCGTATTCTGCCGGACTCCCGCCACTTCAAGGCCGCCTCGCTGCGCCCGAAATCGCTGTTCATCAATTTCCGCATTCACTGGCGTGACAAAGGGCTGCCTCTGCTGTTCGCCGAAGGATTTCTGCTGATGGGTGCGTTCGTGACGCTGTTCAATTATATCGGTTATCGCCTGATGATGTCGCCGTGGTCACTGAGCCAGGCGGTGGTAGGCCTGCTGTCCGTTGCCTATCTCACCGGGACATGGAGTTCGCCGAAGGCAGGTGCCATGACCCAGCACTATGGCCGCGGTCCGGTGATGGTTGGCTTTACCGCCGTGATGCTTTGCGGTTTGCTGCTGACCCTGTTCACATCGTTGTGGCTGATTTTCTTCGGCATGCTGCTTTTTTCCGCAGGCTTCTTCGCCGCCCACTCCGTTGCCAGCAGCTGGATTGGCCCTCGCGCCCGTCGCGCACGCGGGCAGGCCTCATCGCTCTATCTGTTCAGTTACTATCTTGGCTCAAGTATTGCGGGGACGCTCGGCGGGGTGTTCTGGCATAGCTGGGGATGGAATGGCGTAGGCGGATTTATTGCAGCAATGCTCGTCCTGGCGCTGATTACCGGCTCTTGTCTGCACAAACGCCTGCACTAATTCGGGTTGCCCGCGCCCGGCGGGCTGCTCTACAACTGGCTGAATATGGCGGTTAAGCCGCCCATATCCTGCACTGCGCCAATCGACAGCAGCGTGATAAAGATCCAGACGAACGGATTCATAGTTTGCCGCCCCCTGTTGACCTGTGATAGTGATCATCATGATCTAAAAATCGCACTTCGCCTCATACTTTCGTCGCATTTTTCACCATTCGCGTCGTCATATTTCACTTTTTTGGATTAAGGCAAAATGGCAAATAACGCTTACCCGCAACTCACCCGTATTTTCCAGCGCTTATCGCATTTCTCACACCTGTCCGCCATCGCTGGCTGGGATATGGCCGCCATGATGCCGCCGGGCGGCAGTCAGGCTCGTGGTGAAGCACTGGCAGAGCTCGGCGTGCTTCAGCACCAGATCCTGACCGACAAAAACGTCGCCGTCCTGCTTGATGCAGCCCAACAGGAAAACCTGAGCGACGATGAACGCGCCAACCTGCGCGAAATGGCGCGCTCATACAACCAGGCGGCCCTTCTGCCGGAGAGTCTGGTGGAAGCGAAATCCCTGGCCGGGAACCGCTGCGAGCACGCCTGGCGTACTCAGCGTAAAAACAATGACTGGGCAGGCTTCGCACCAAACCTGAAAGAGGTGGTTCGCCTGAGCCGCGAGGAAGCGAAACTCCGCGCAGAAGCCAGCGGCGGTTCCCGTTACGACGCCCTGCTTGATATCTACGAACCCGGCATGACCAGTGCGCGCCTGGACGTACTGTTTGCCGATCTGAAAAGCTGGCTGCCGGACCTCCTGCAAACCGTAGTCGATAAGCAGGCCAGCCGGTCGCTTATCAACCCGCAAGGCCCGTTCGCCACGGAATCACAGCGCGATCTCGGTCTTGAGGCGATGAGCCTGCTCGGCTTTGATTTTAACGGCGGTCGGCTGGACGTCAGCACCCACCCCTTTTGCGGCGGTGTACCTGAGGATGTCCGCATCACCACGCGCTATGACGAAGACGATCTGCTCAGCGCCCTTTTCGGCGTGATCCACGAAACCGGCCATGCACGCTACGAGCAAAACCTGCCCCGCCAGTGGGCCGGACAGCCGGTGGCGCTTGCCCGTTCAACAGGCGTACATGAATCACAAAGTCTGTTCTTTGAGATGCAGATCGGGCGCAGTGCAGCCTTTCTGAAGCACATTCTGCCGCTCATCCAGCAGCGTTTCGGCAATCAACCAGCCTTTACCCTGGACAACTTTATCGCCTGGAGTCAGACCGTTGAGCGCGGATTCATTCGCGTAGATGCCGATGAAGTCAGCTACCCGTCGCACGTCATTCTGCGCTACGAAATCGAACGTGCGCTGATTGACGGTGACATTGAAGTGGATGACATCCCGGGACTGTGGAATGAGAAAATGCAGCAGTACCTGGGGCTGTCAACAGAAGGCAACTACCGAAACGGCTGCATGCAGGACATTCACTGGACCGACGGCGGCTTCGGCTACTTCCCGTCTTACACCTTAGGTGCAATGTACGCCGCGCAGCTGTTCCAGGCCGCGCGCAAAGCGCTGCCAGACCTCGACAGTCAGCTGGCCGAAGGCAACTTCAGCCCACTGTTCAGCTGGCTGCGTGAGAATATCTGGCAGCACGGCAGCCGTTTCAGTACCTCAGAGCTGATTACCCGCGCAACCGGGGAAGACCTCAACAGCCGCTATTTCCGCGAGCATTTGACGACTCGTTATTTGTAATCCTTTGCCGGGTGGCGGCTCGCGCCTTACCCGGCCTACACGTTGCCCCGGCCCTCCCTCAGGGAGAGGGAGCACACGCTAAAAAAGGCGCTTTAAAAGCGCCTTTTTGCTTTTACCTCCGTACACCTTGTACAAACGGTTACACGCCGATACCAATCACTCACTGAAAGCGTTGATCCACAAGTCTATAGTTCATTTCAACGGCCCCGCAGTGGGGTTGAACATAGAAACCAAATTCGAGGATTTCAGAATGAAAAAAGTATTAGCTCTGGTTGTTGCCGCTGCTATGGGTCTGTCTTCTGCCGCTTTCGCTGCTGACACTACTGCTACCGCTCCGGCTGCTGCACCTGCTGCTACTCACGCGGCTCCAGCGAAAACCACTCATCACAAAAAACACAAAAAAGCAGCGCCAGCGCAGAAAGCTCAGGCTGCCAAAAAGCACCACAAAAAAGCCGCTGCAAAACCAGCAGCAGAGCAGAAAGCTCAGGCCGCTAAAAAGCACCACAAAAAAGCAGCAACTAAACCCGCTGTAGCTCAGAAAGCTCAGGCTGCTAAAAAACACCACAAAAAAGCAGCAACCAAACCCGCTGTAGCTCAGAAAGCTCAGGCTGCTAAAAAACACCACAAAAAAGCAACTAAACACGAAGCTGCTAAACCAGCCGCTCAGCCAGCTGCATAAGTTCGCAACCGGTAGTACGGTCTTGTCTACTAAATCGGCGCTGTTACAGCGCCGTTTTTTTCTGGAGAGCAATGATGTTGCGCCGCTATCGCTTTGAGCTCATCCTTTTATTGCTGATCGTCTGTGCACTGGTAGCCACCCGGTTCTTCCTGTACTGAGTGTAGTGCGCTGATTTTACTCCCACTTTTCATTCATCCCGTCTATAGTAATCTCATTGGGTTTACCTTTTAATAATCATAATCGCCCTTCAGAGAGTGTTATGCGCAGATCCATAGTGGTTGTACTGGGAGCCGTTTGCCTTTTTTCTCCCCTGACCCACGCTGACGACGACAGCGACGATACAGGCATCAGTGCCAAAGATCTTAAAACCTTATTTTTCGGTCATGACGACCGCGTCAGGGTGACGAATCCAGGGCAATCTCCCTGGGATGCAATTGGGCAACTCGAAACCGCGAGCGGTAACCTGTGTACCGCCACGCTGGTTTCCCCACACCTGGCCCTCACCGCCGGACACTGTCTGCTGACGCCGCCAAAAGGCAAGTCAGACAAAGCCGTGGCGCTGCGCTTTATTTCGCAAAAAGGGGGCTGGCGTTATGAGATTCATGACATTGAAGGCCGCGTGGAGCCGTCGCTGGGGAAACGCCTGAAGCCAGATGGTGAGGGCTGGATTGTTCCCTCATCCGCCGCACCCTGGGATTTTGGGCTGATTGTATTGCGTAACCCTCCTTCCGGGATCACCCCGCTGCCGCTGTTCAACGGCGATAAAGATGCGCTCACCGCGGCATTAAAAACTGCCGACCGCCAGGTTACGCAGTCGGGTTATCCTCTCGATCATCTGGATTCCCTTTATACGCATAATAATTGTCTGGTGACGGGCTGGGCGCAAAACACCGTGCTGTCGCACCAGTGCGATACCCTGCCGGGCGACAGCGGTTCGCCGCTGATGTTGAAAACCGAAAATGGCTGGCAGCTGATTGGCGTTCAGAGCTCTGCACCCGCGGCTCAGGACAGATGGCGCGCCGACAACCGCGCGATCTCCGTCACCGGTTTTCGCGACAAGCTCGAGGCACTGGCGGGCGAGTAATCAGCACTGTCGCTGCTGGCGCAACTGCAGCAGCGACGCTATTGGCATCGGCTCGCTGAACCAGAAGCCCTGCAGCTGATCGCACCCTGCAAGCCTCAGCAGCTTCATCTGTTTTTCGTTTTCCACCCCTTCGGCAATCACCGTCATCCCTAACGCACTGGCAATGCGGATAGTGCCGCTCACTAAGGCGGCTGCCTGATCGTCATTGTCTACCAGCCCCGCCAGAGATTTATCAATTTTTATGGTGTCGAAATTGAAGCGCCGCAGATAGCCAATGCTGGAGTAGCCCGTCCCGAAATCATCGAGCGCCACGGCAGTGCCAAGCTGCTTAAGCGTGGAGATCGCCCCGCGCGCCCGTTCAGGATTTTCCAGTACATAGGTTTCAGTGACTTCAAGCTGTAACCGATACGGCGGGAAGTGGCTGGATTCAAGGACCTGAGCCACTTTGTTTTCAAACTCCGGATCGCGGAACTGCGCAGGCGAAATATTTACCGATAGCTTAAGGTCTTCCAGCGCCTGTAAATCGGCACATGCCCGGCGCAGCACAAACTGGCCGAGCGAGTAAATCAGCCCGCTGGTTTCGGCGATGGCGATAAAGGCATCGGGTTTGAGTTCACCTTTTGGCCGCCGGGGCCAGCGTACCAGCGCCTCCACGCCGGTCATTTTCTGCGAACGCGCATCAACAATCGGCTGATACCAGACCTCAAACTCATCGTTATCCAGCCCGTCACGAATGTCATTTTCGATACTGAGCTGGTATTCGCGAGCGCTGTTCAGTTCAGCGTCGTAATGCGTGATCCGCCCTTTCCCGGTCATTTTCGAGTGATACATGGCGATGTCCGCCCGGCGAAACAGCTCTGAGCTGCCGCTGCTGGCGAGCGTTCCGCTGGCTATTCCGATACTGGCGCTAATGTGAATGGTGCGTTCGCCGAGACGAATTGGGGTGTTCAGATAATCGAGCACGCTTCCGGCAAACGCAGCCGCTTTTTGCCCCGCCTCTACGCCGCTGACCGTCATGGCGAACTCATCTCCGCCAAGCCTTGCCAGCATGCCGCCCGGCGGTACCTGCGTTTGCAGAGTATGGGCGATGTGCACAATCAGCGCATCGCCCACGTCGTGGCCGTAAATGTCGTTCACATCCTTGAAGCCGTCCAGATCGATAAACACCACCGTTTTCAGTGCATCTTCACTTCGCAGGCTGGGCCGTTCCAGATGCTCAATCAGCGCCCGGCGATTAGGCAAATGGCTCAGCCAGTCGGTGAGCGAAATGTCTCGCGCCTGTTTTTCGCCACGCGCCAGCTTGTACAGCCCCAGGCTGCTCAACATGATGAACAGCAGAATCAGCCCCGCCGCCAGCGCGACAATTTTCCGGATTTCCGGCGAGGCCGCCATCGCCGCTTCCGCGCCCGGCAAACGTGGCTGCCAGTTAAGATAGCCCACGGTTTCACCGCCGGACGTTTTGAGCGGCACGCTGGACTCGCTGTACTTTTGCGGCGTGAAGTTAAGATTGGCTATCTGGAAGGTATTTCCCAGATCTTTCAGAATTTGTGGATTGAGATGGCGGGTAATCACCAGATAACGCCGGGTGGCGTCGTAGACCTGCAGGCGACTGGTCATCGGGCGGATCAGACCTATCCCGATAAACGCCACGCCTTCCCGCGTGCGGGTGATCCCGGCATAGATATTTTTCCCGCTCGCCAGGTCGGCTTTGTGTTTCATAATCAGCGCCTGCAGTCCTTCGCCGAAAAACGCCAGATTGCGCTCATTAAACGGCTGGCTGTGAAACGATCCCCACAGCACCTGGTAATTCTGGTCCAGCACGAAGGTGCCGTCGTAGAGATTATTGATTTTAAAACCCGCGCCCCAGGTATCGTACAGCCAGCGGGTATCAAGCTCCGGGGGATAAACTTTATGCACCGCGTCATCCCAGATAGCGTTATCAACGACAAGTGACAGCACGCGGTTTACGGATGTCTGAATAGCGCCATCCACCGACAGCGCCGAACGGTGCGCGTCTATCGCATTGGTTTTGCTGCTGATCAGATGCTGGGAGAGGTAGAGCAGAGAGACAACGGAGACGATGAGACCGATGCCGGCCATAAAGAGCATCACGAACAGGACTCTGGCAGTGGCGAGATTACGCCAGCGAGATGGATTAAACATTCACAACCCTCATGCACGCAACAGGCATCGGGGAAATGCACCCTATTCAGATAGCGTAATACACCTGACATTTTTCGCTGCCCGCATTTGCGGGCAGCGTCACGTCATGCAAGTTTAATCATCACCATACCGGCGATTAACAAGCCTAAACCAATCCAGCCTTTGTTGTTCAGACGCTGACCAAAGAGGATCCAGCCTGCGGCAAGCGTGGCCGCCACGCCAAAACCACCCCAGATGGCATACGCCACGGAAAGGTCGATCCCTTTCACCGCTTGCGACAGCGCGCTGAAGGCCGCCAGTACCGCCGCCAGTGACAAAATGCCATACAGCTTGCGACGAAAACCGTCTGAGAATTTAAGGAAAATATTGGCGACAATTTCCAGCACAATCGCCCCCGCCAGCCAGACCCCGTGAATCCACTCAAATTGCGGCATGATTCACCTCCGCAGGCTGCTTTTCCGCTTTGCGGGTGCCCGATTTAATCAGCACAATCCCCGCCACCAGCGTTGCCAGCCCCGCCACTTTCATCACGGTGAGCGTTTCATCAAACAGCGTCACGCTGAACAGCGTAATCAGCAATATCCCCACCCCCTCCCACAGGGCATAGGCCACGCCGAGGGCGATTTTTTTTACCGCGAAGGATAAGAATATATAGGAAAGTGCAATCATGCCGAGCATTAAAATATAACCGGCGTGACCGTTGCTGACGCTGGCCCATTTCATGGAAAGCGTACCAATAATTTCCGTGGCGATCGCCAGGGCTAATAATATCCAGTAAAACATACGACTTCTCCTGCCTGAGAATATAATCCGTTGCAGCTTGCGAAACGCGCAAACCGAATAAAAACGATTAAAATTTAGCTCAAACGAAGAAGGAAACTATAGCGCAGAGCGCCAGTGCTGCTCACCAGATTGCGTAGCAAAGGAAGGAAAAACAATAAATTGACAGGAAGTTCGGGTTTTGAACAGGATGTCCATAAAATTACAATTATCCGCGGTATTGCTTCTCGTCATTGCGGATGAAAATTGTCCTCAGTAGTTAAACACAGCGCAATTCTGGCATAGCGCCACAATAAACTCAAAGTCTTTTCAATTCTTTACTGAGGCGGTTTAGCCTTTATTCGTTTATTCTCAACCCATCCACCTTTATGATGTTGCTAAACAGATTAAGGAAGCGTGTCATGGCAAAAACGGGTATTACGCTCAATGGATTAAAAATAGCCATCATGCTGGGAATGCTGGTGATTATTCTCACCGGCATTCGTTTCGCCGCCGATATCGTGGTGCCGTTTATTCTGGCGCTGTTTATCTCAGTGGTGCTCAACCCGGTGGTGCAGTGGCTGGAGCGCCTGCGCGTACCGCGGGTACTTGCAATAAGCCTGCTGATTGGCCTGATAATCCTGGTGGCGGTGCTGCTGCTCGCCACGCTGGGCACCTCACTGAACGAACTGGCCCGTACCCTGCCGCAGTATCGTTCATCACTGGTTGTTCCGCTGCAAAATCTGGAGCCGTGGCTTCAGCGGTTTGGTATCGAAGTCTCGGTCAACGAGCTGGTGAAGTATATTGACCCGAACGCCGCCATGACGTTCGTCACCAGCCTGCTGACCCAGCTCACCAACGCTATGTCGTCTATTTTTCTGCTGCTGTTAACGGTGGTGTTTATGCTGTTCGAAGTGCCGCAACTGCCCACCAAACTGAAACAGATGATGGTGCGTCCGGTGGAAGGTATGGCGGCGATTCAGCGGGCTATCGACAGCGTCTCCCACTATCTGGTGCTGAAAACTGCCATCAGCGTGGTCACGGGCCTGGTGGCCTGGGCAATGCTCGCCGCGCTCGACGTGCGGTTTGCCTTTATCTGGGGGCTGCTGGCATTCGCACTCAACTATATTCCCAATATCGGATCGGTGCTCGCCGCTATTCCGCCGATTCTGCAGGTGTTGGTTTTCGGCGGGCTGTATGATGCGCTGGTCGTGCTGGCAGGCTACCTGGCCATCAATATGGTGTTCGGCAATATACTGGAGCCGCGAATCATGGGGCGCGGGCTGGGGCTTTCAACGCTGGTGGTGTTCCTGTCGCTGATTTTCTGGGGCTGGCTGCTCGGCCCGGTGGGCATGATGCTGTCGGTGCCGCTGACGATCGTTGTTAAAATCGGCCTGGAGAACACCGAAGGAGGGAAAAGCATCGCGGTACTGCTCAGTGACTTAAGCAAAAAGGCGTAAACGCCCGGCAGGCTGACGTGAAAAGTGCACTCGCGCTCACATGATCAGCCTGTCAATCCAGCCTGCAAGGATGGCCTGTCGCGCCAAAAAAATCAGTGCTGCCCAGAAAACAATCAACTTTACCACCGCCGCTCCCTGCTCTTTCATTTTCACCACCTTCTCTGCATGCCGTCCTGGCACAGAGTAAAGCCCTGCGGGTATATGTAACATAAACAGAACGCCCCTAAATTGCAGGGTAAGCGTACACCGAGGGCCGTATTGACGGGGATGTGTTATTCAGTTGGCAGTGTGATGCGCCAGGGTAGCAGTTCGCTGACCCGATTGACAGGCCAGTCGGCTATGACGTCAAGCACATAGCGGAGGTAGCCTTCTTTTGGTGTACACCACTTTGTCGAATACATCAGGTCATGACCAGACGGTTCTCGCTGTACGCTTACATTGCAGGAACATATACGGATGGTGAATATGTGAAATCAGACAGGTTTTGGCGGCGTGCCGGCTACTCTTTGCTCGCCTTTCTGACGAAAAAATCAACGAAAAAACAGGGCTGAATAAAACAATATCATCCAACGTTTGTATAAAAATAAATAAACCATCGCTTGTCATTGCGCGCGCTTTATTGCGAAAGAGTACATTAATCCAGTCACTCAGATTTATTTTGGGAACCACGCATTTCCTCTGTCCGTTATCTGAACACTCCTCTCGCTTTACTGAATTTTCACCTGCTCCTGTCTCCCTGTACACATAGTCTACACTTCCCATTCCGACTTCGATCGCCATCACATAATTCCGCAGGCAATTATTACTCTTAGGCTAACAATCTGTCCCCCGGGTTAATTGATGGGTTACTCCTTACGGAGCAGACTAACTGCAGCATAAATCCAGGCAAAATGATTTGCTGAATCAGGAGGTTAATAATGAATGCTGGCCAAAATCCAGCCCGAAACTGGAACACACGCCGCAGCGAAAAAGCGCGCCGTGTCGCTTCCCTTTCGGTGCAGGGGAAAGTCATTCCCACTGACGGTCTGGTGGACGCACTGGAAAAACTGATTGCCCCAGGCGACCGCGTGGTACTGGAAGGTAACAACCAGAAGCAGGCCGATTTTCTCTCCCGTATGCTTGCTGAAGTGAGCCCGGCAAAAGTGCACGATCTGCATATGATCATGCCAAGCGTCGGTCGCAGCGAGCATCTCGACATCTTCGAAAAAGGCATTGCCCGCAAGCTCGATTTCTCCTTCTCCGGTCCGCAGAGCCTGCGCATTTCGCAACTGTTGCAGGACGGTCAACTCGAAATCGGCGCCATCCACACCTATATCGAACTTTACTCCCGCCTTTACGTCGATCTCTGCCCCAACGTGGCACTGATTGCCGGGTATAAAGCCGACCGCAAAGGCAACCTCTATACCGGGCCAAGTACCGAAGACACCCCGGCGCTGGTTGAGGCCGCCGCCTTCCGCGACGGGATCGTTATCGCGCAGGTTAACGAAATCGTCGATGACGAATGTGACCTGCCGCGCGTCGATATTCCGGGCTCGTGGATTGATTACGTGGTCGTCGCCGACAAGCCGTTCTTTATCGAACCGCTGTTCACCCGCGACCCGCGCCTCATCAAGCAGGAGCATATCCTGATGGCGATGATGGCAATTAAAGGCATCTACGCCGAACATCAGGTGCAGTCCCTGAACCACGGCATCGGCTTCAACACCGCCGCCATCGAGCTGCTGCTGCCGACCTACGGCGAACAGCTTGGCCTGAAAGGCAAAATCTGTAAGCACTGGACGCTCAACCCGCATCCAACGCTTATCCCTGCCATTGAAAGCGGCTGGGTGGAAAGCGTGCACTGCTTCGGCGGCGAGCTGGGGATGGAAGAGTACATCCGCGCCCGTCCGGACATTTTCTTCACCGGTGCCGACGGCTCCATGCGCTCCAACCGTGCCTTCTGCCAGCTGGCAGGCCAGTACGCGGTGGACATGTTCATCGGCTCTACCTTGCAGATTGATGGGCTTGCTAACTCCTCTACCGTGACACGCGGTCGTCTGTCCGGCTTCGGCGGCGCGCCGAATATGGGTCACGATCCGCACGGTCGCCGTCACGCAACCCCTGCCTGGCTGAACATGATCACCGAGCCAGACCCAATGCAGCGCGGTAAAAAACTCGTCGTGCAAATGGTCGAAACCTTCCAGGCGGGCGTGAAGCCAAGCTTTGTCGAGCAGCTGGACGCCGTTGAAGTGGCGAAATCCTCCGGGATGCCGCTGGCGCCGGTGATGATTTACGGCGACGACGTCACTCACGTATTGACCGAAGAAGGCATCGCCTACCTCTATCGCGGTGAAAGTCTTGAAGAGCGTCGAGCAATGGTTGCTGCCGTCGCCGGGATCACCGATATCGGCCTTGGCGTGGATGCCAAACGCGTCGCTGAGCTGCGCAAAAGCGGCAAAGTGGTCTACCCGGAAGACATGGGCATCCGCCGTTCTGACGCCACCCGTTCCCTGCTCGCCGCAGGCAGCGTGGCGGATCTGGTCGAATGGTCCGACGGTCTTTACAACCCACCTGCGAAATTCCGGAGCTGGTAATGAAACTCCTGTCACAGACTCATGCCGAGGTGCAGGCAGAAAGGCTGGCGTTCATCGCCCGCGACTGCCTGATCGACGAAGCGCGATTAAGCCCGAAGCCGGGTCTGGTGGACAGCCGGGGAAACGGTGCCCATCACGACCTCTCTTTGGCGCTGATGGAGCGCTCGGCACACAGCCTGACCCCAACGTTTCTGCAACTGGCCCAGCAAAGCTGGCTGCGTCCCACCGACATCGCCCTGCGCGAAACCGTCGGTCGTTTAGGGCGCGAAGGCGAACAGCAGATGATGGCCGCCACCCATGGCGTGAATACCCATCGCGGCGCCATCTGGGCACTCGGCTTACTGGTCAGCGCCGTGGCGATGCATGGCGGTAACGCAGGCGCACAGCAGATTGCACAATCCGCTGCCCTGCTCGCCCGCCTGCCGGACGGCGCTGCGCCGAAGACCTTCAGTAAAGGGCTGAAAGCCACGCATCAGTACCGGGTGCCGGGTGCACGTGAAGAGGCGCAACAGGCGTTTCCGCACGTGATGCAGCTCGCGTTACCGCAGCTGTTACGCAGCCGCGCAATGGGTGCGAACGAGAGCGAAGCCCGCCTTGATGCACTGATGGCGATCATGACCTCGCTCAGCGACACCTGCGTACTTTCGCGAGCGGGCATGCCCGGTCTGGAAGCGATGCAGGCCGGAGCCCGCACGGTGCTGAATGCAGGCGGTTGCGCCACGGCACAAGGCCGCGAAGCGCTCGCTGAACTCGATGCTCAGATGCTCGAACTTAACGCTTCGCCCGGTGGTGCTGCGGATCTTCTCGCCGCCACGCTGTTTCTTGACAGGGTCAGCCAGCCCGCGTCTTGCTCAATTTAAAGAGGATGTTATGGAACACATTACATTGTCATTTCCTGCCAGCCGCACCTTCAGCGGTAAAGCACTGGCAGGCGTCGTAGGCTCCGGTGATATGGAAGTGCTGTTCACCGCAGCCGCCGGGGAAACCCTCAGTATTGATATCACCACCTCCGTGGACAACAGCACCCGCCGCTGGAATGCACTGTTCGATCGCCTGAATCTGATCAACGGCCTGCCTGCGGGCAAGCTGATCATTCACGACTTCGGCGCAACCCCTGGCGTGGCGCGCATTCGTATCGAACAGGTATTTGAAGAGGTGGCTCATGCGTAACGATCGCAGCTTTATCGAATTACGGGCCCGCGAACGTGCCCATGCGCTGCTGGACGAAGGCAGCTACCGTGAATTGCTCGACCCGTTCGAAGGCATTATGTCGCCATGGCTCGCACCGCAGGGCGTTGTGCCGCAGTCCGACGACGGCATGGTGGTCGCTCGCGGCACCATCAACGGCCAGTCCGCGGTGGTGATTGCCATCGAAGGCACCTTCCAGGGCGGCAGCATGGGCGAAGTCTCCGGTGCCAAAATGGCAGCCGCGCTCGAACTGGCGGCAGAAGATAACCGCAACGGCATTCCCACCCAGGCCGTGCTGAGCCTTGAAACCGGCGGCGTGCGCCTGCAGGAAGCCAACCTCGGCCTGGCAGCCATTGCCGATATCCACGCCGCGATTGTCGATCTGCGTCGCTATACCCCTGTAGTCGGCATCGTGACCGGTACCGTTGGCTGCTTCGGCGGAATGTCTATTGCCGCCGCCCTTTGTAGCTACCTGATTGTTACCCGCGAAGCGCGCCTTGGCCTCAACGGCCCGCAGGTTATTGAGCAGGAAGCCGGGATCGAAGAGTACGACTCCCGCGATCGCCCATTCATCTGGAGCATGACCGGCGGTGAAATCCGTTACGCAAGTGGCCTGGTCGATGCGCTGGTCGATGACGGCGTTAACGCGGTGAAAACCGCCATGAACGACGCTATCGCCAAAGGCGTTCCGGCACAAAACCGCAGCGACAAATATGCCGACTTCCTGACCCGTCTGAGCAACTTTGACACCCGTCAGCAGGCCGATACCGCGCAGATTAAACAGCTTTTCGCCGGGGAGGTGAAATGATGACTCAGTCCAATAGCCGTGGAGCCTTGTGGCTGGAAAAACTGGCGCCAAATGCGCCGCGCATGACTGGCCTGTGCCCTTCAGTACGGGTCGCCGACGGTGAACTGAACAATGAGGCCGTACGCTTCATCGCCGTCGTACCCGATGCCAATAACCACTATCCGCGCGCCGCGAAAGGCGAAGTGGGCCTGCTGGAAGGCTGGACGCTGGCAAAAGTGGTGAATGAAACCATCGATGCCGACGCGAACAGCGACGTGAAGCGCCCAATTGTGGCGGTGATCGACGTTCCAAGCCAGGCCTATGGTCGCCGTGAAGAAGCGTTCGGCATTCACCAGGCGCTCGCCGGTGCCGCCGGTGCCTATGCGAAAGCGCGCCTGGCGGGCCATCCGGTGATCGGTCTTATCGTCGGCAAGGCGATGTCCGGGGCGTTTCTGGCGCACGGTTATCAGGCTAATCGCCTGATTGCTATCAACGATAAAGGCGTACTGGTGCATGCGATGGGCAAAGAATCCGCCGCGCGTATCACCCTGCGTACCGTCGACGCGCTGGAAAAACTGGCAGCGACCATTCCGCCAATGGCCTATGACGTCAGCAACTACGCCACCCTCGGCCTGCTCTCCGACCTGCTGAACCTCAGCAACCCGGACGCGCCGTCCGATGCTGACCTGGCGCTGGTGGAGCTCACCGTGCAGAAGGCAATTTCTGATGCACGTAAAGACCCAAGCCTGAAAAATCGTCTCGGCGCGGAAAATCGCCGCAGCTCTGCCCTGGTACGCGAACGGATGCGCGCCAGCTGGTAACGGGCAACCTCAGAAGTACGTAAAAAAAGACCTGCCGAAAGCGGCAACCGTCGGGCGCAGCATAGCGCCCACGGCAAGCCGCTTTTAGAAAATTATAAACATCGCAAATGTTCTCTATTTTTCTTACTACAGGTGATCTATGACTTATGTAATTGTTCATGCCCTTGCGCCGATTTTTCTGATCATGCTGCTGGGCTTCTGGGCCGGCAAAGCCAAAATGGTCGACAACAAAAACGTGTCGCTGCTCAATATCTTCGTAATGGACTTTGCCCTGCCCGCCGCGCTGTTCAGCGCCACCGTGCAGACCCCATGGGCAGGTATTGTCGCCCAGTCACCGCTAATTGTGGTGCTGACCGGCGCAATGTGGATCACCTATGCGGCGATCTACTTCCTGGCTACCAGCGTATTTAAAAAATCCCCGCAGGATGCTGCCGTGCTGACCCTCACCGTGGCGCTGCCGAACTATGCCGCGCTTGGCCTGCCGATTCTCGGTAGCGTGCTGGGTGAAAGCTCCGCGACGTCTCTTTCCGTCGCCGTCTCCATCGCCTGCGGCTCCGTGCTGATGACGCCGTTCTGCCTGCTGATTCTGGAGCGTGAAAAAGCACGCGCTGCCGGTGAAAACAGCGGTTCTACGCTGGCGATGCTGCCGGTGCTGATGTGGCGTTCGCTGAAGAAACCTATCGTGATGGGCCCGCTGCTCGGCGTGATCCTCTCGGCGATTGGTATCAAAATGCCGGATCTGGTGCTGGCTGCTATCAAGCCGCTGGGCCTGTCGGCAACCGCTGCCGCGCTGTTCCTGACCGGTGTGATTCTGTCAGCCCGTAAGCTGCAGCTGAACGCCATGGTGAGCATTGCGACCATCACCAAGCTGCTGATCCAGCCGTTTATCGCCTGGGCTATCGTTCTGGCTTTCGGCCTGCACGGCTCCGTGGCGATCACCGCTATCCTGATGATTGCGCTGTCCGCGGGCTTCTTCGGCGTGGTGTTTGGTAACCGCTTTGGCGTACAGTCGCCGGATGCCGAAGCCGTGCTGCTGTTGAGCTCCGTTCTGTGTATCCTGTCGTTACCGCTGTTCATCACTTTAACTTCAGGTATCTGATATGACATTCACCTCGCGCCCTCACGATTTGCTGTGGCTGAAAAGCCGCGACGCCCTGCTCAACGTTGAGGAGGCGTGGGTGGCCAGCCAGTGGCAACCGGGCCTGCCCGTGGTCGTACGGCGCGACGTGAATGACAGCGGCGATATTCCGGTAGGCGTGCGCGGCATGAAGCGCGAACAGCGCGCGGCCGGATGGGTTAAAGCAGAGTCCGTTTCCCGCGTCATCACACCGGAAGCACTGGCCGAACGCCAGCACCTGCTGCACTCGCCGTTTGTTTCCCAGCCGCCTGTTCAGGCGGCTATTTTGCTGACCACCTTTGCGTGGCCGTGGCTCTGGGGCATTACCGGCAGTACGGCCTATGCCCTTGCTACCGAAATTCCCGTGCTGCACGCCGACAGCGATCTCGATTTACTGATTCGCGCTCCTGAACCGCTGACCAATGACGAATTGCGGCAGTGGCAGGCGCAAGTGGATAAGCTGCCGTGCCGCGCCGACACCCAGATTGAAACGCCCTTTGGCGCATTTGCGCTCAACGAATGGCTGCGCGAAGGACGCGTTCTGCTGAAAACCGCCACCGGACCGCAGCTCACCGCGACGCCGTGGCACAGGGAGTCATGATGAAAATCCTCTTTACCTTTCCCGGCCAGGGCACCCAACGTCCGGGAATGCTGCAAAATCTTCCCGACGGTGAGGCCATTCTTGCCGAAGTCCACGCCGTACTTGGCGATGAAGCCTACCAGCTCGACACAGCCGATGCGCTGAAGCACACCCGCGCGGTGCAGCTTTGTTTGCTTATTGCGGGCGTGGCGTGGGCTAACGAGCTTATTCGCCACGAAGTCAAACCGGATATCGCAAGCGGCCTGTCGATTGGCGCTTACCCTGCGGCGGTAGTGGCTGGCGCGCTGGATTTTCGCGACGCGCTGCGGCTGGTCGCCCTGCGCGGTGATTTAATGGAACAGGCGTATCCGCACGGTTACGGCCTGATGGCTATTGTTGGCCTCACGCTGAATCAGGTTGAAAAGCTGATGGCGGAAAGCGGAACTTACATCGCCAACCTCAATGCCGAAACGCAGATAGTGATTGCCGGTCGGGATGAGGATATGGCGGAGGTTGCGAGAAAAGCATTGGCCGCCGGAGCCAGCAAGGCGACCCGGCTTGCGGTAAGCGTACCCTCACACTGTGCCTTGCTGGATAAACCGGCGGCAGAATTAGCTCAGGCGTTTGAATCCGTGACGTTGTCACGCCCATCACGTGCGTATCTCAGCGGATCAACCGGTCGTGTACTGTGGGAACCGCAGAAAATTGCCGTGGACTTAGCCTTCAACATGGCGCGCACCGTACAGTGGCAGGATGCGATGGTTTCCGCCAATCAGCGCGATGCACGGCTGGCGATTGAGATGCCGCCCGGTAGCGTGCTGACCGGGCTGACGCACCTCGCAGGCTGGCAGGGCGATGCCATCTGTATGGAGCGTAACAGCGTTGAAGTGGCGCAGCATCTGGCGAAACGCCTCAGCCGTTGAGGCTTCGGGCGTACATCCGTCCTTCCGCCGCCAGCGCCAGTAAATCCTGATCGCGCTCGCGGTGGTGTGAATAGACAATCGAAATCAGCTGGCGCATCTGGTACGGCTCCGCCAGCTTCAAAAGCTGAACATCATTCTCGTACACTTTCTTCATGCGGCCCGGGATGAGCGCAAAGCCGACTCCCGCCTGCACCAGGCTTATCATCGAGAAGATATCATTTACGCGGGTGACGATTTCCGGCTCAAAGCCAGCAATCTGAAATGCTTCCTGAAAACCTGCGTAGGTGGCGAACCCTTCCGCAAGCGAGACGAACTTGCGGTCGCCGTAATCGCGCAGATCGGCCGCCTGTGAGGTATTCAGTTTGATGCTGGCGGGTGCGGCAAGAAAAATATCGTCATGGAACAGCGGGATAACATCAAATTTTGACCCGGCGAATTCACCTTCATTGGTGGAAATCAGAATCGCATCCAGCGCGTCGTCCTCCAGCATATCCAGCAGCATCTGGTTGGATCCCATGGTCAAATCCAGCTCCAGCGATGGTCGGCGCAGCTTCATGCCCATGATGATTTTCGGCACTGTCTCCAGCGTGAGCGAATAGAGCGTGCCGATGCGTAGCCGACCCCGGCCCACGCCCGCTACCTTGCGGGTCTCCTCCAGTCCTTTACTCATCAGGCTTATGACATCCTGACAGTACTCCAGCAGCGTCCATGCTGCCGGAAGCGGCAGTAAATTACGCCCTTTATGAATAAACAGCGGGCAGCCAACGCCCTCTTCCAGCGTATGCAGCGCCCGGTGAACGCTGACGCTGCTGAGCTCCAGCGCTTCCGCCGTACGGGCAATATTGCCTTTACTCATAAACATCATAAAGACGCTGAGTTTACGAAAGGTAATGTCCTGATTGATATCGTCTTTCATCGCTGTCCGTTTCTCCCGGGCTGAAGGCAGTCATTATACCTGCTTTTCGTGATGACCCGTTGAAACGATCTCGCGGCTGGATTATTTCAGCATCAATGATATTGATGGCTTTCCATCAGCCAGTTTTTAAAGATATCGCTGCGCAGCGTACGCAATAGATCAATGGCACCGGAACAGCCTATCTTTTTAATCAGCGTCTGGCGTGTCTGATAAACGGTTTTGATATGCAGATTGAGGTATTCCCCCATCTCCGCCATTTTTTTACCTTCTTTTATCAGGTCAATAAGCCGCCGTTCCCTGGCAGTCAATAAAACAGGCTTTTTTGATTCCAAAGGTTTATCCGCAAGATAACTAATGGAAATAACGAAGTTTTGTAGCTCGTGTACCGTCACCCTTTTAGGTAGCTGATAAAAAGGAGCCGTATTAAGAAAATTAAATGATGTTCCTTCCGTGAGCAGCACAATACGGTTTTTAGTCAGATCGTAATTATGCTTTAACACATCGGTGTAGTGATGTTCCGTTAAAAAGACATATCGTAAACCAGTATTATCAAACTTAATTTTTTGCAGAATGTTCTCTAAACCCATTCTGAGATAGTTATCCGTCAGCCAGATATCGGCGTGATCGTGCTGTGTGTAGTCTTCACCGCGCATCATTCACATCGCCTTTTTCAGGAAGCAGAGATCGTAAGACCAGTGATATCACAGGCCCGTCAAATAGGTGAAATACGGTTTAAAACAGAAAAAGAATGTGTTAAATATCATCCATAGTATGGCCAACGACAATTTCAATCGTTTTGCGAATCACGTCGGCCTGCACCACATCTTCCGTTGATTCCAGGCGGCGAATCAGCGCCAGCATAATATTTTTATTATTAATACTCTCCCCGGCGATAATCACATTACGAATTGCAGCACCCAGCGCTACAGATTCTTCAGCCAGAATATCACCGGCGTGGCGAAAATAATCAGATAACGCGTTATCGGCCAGAGCACTATAAATATCAGGTTGTTGAATCATTGCTGTATTCATCTGTTTCACCATTATGAAATGAAATCGCTTGCTAGTGGATTTTGCCTTTGCCCGACGCAGACATCCCGTCCACCATCATTTGCGCACTCTCCTTATGCTGACGTTTTGTTGTGGGCGTTTCCTGCTCACTCTTATCTGTCATCACTGCTTCGATATAAGCGACAATCAGCGGAAGGGCTCCGCGTCTGCGGGGATCCCGCTCTACGGCCTGCATGTTACGTAGCTCTGTAAGTAGAGCCATTGAGCTCACCGGCGCCTTGCGTTTCAGCAGAGACAGCACTGCCTCGCCGATCAGTTCATCTGTGAGTTGTTCAATGTCGCTTCTGTTCATCACTAACGTCTCTGCTTGCCGTACAACCTGACGATCAGCGCTCGAACAGCAGACCAATCAGGGCATTATAGTGGCCTTCCTCTTCCGGGCAGGAAGCCTGGTCGAGCCGGCGCAGTAATTTGGTGCACAGCGATTTACGGTTGAGGTTGCGGCCATCGTTCAGAATTTCCACCACAATCTGCCCCAGCGTTTCCTGTTGAGTCGGCATATTGACCTTAGTGAAATACTGTGCAATCGCGGTAGCGGTATCCGGGATGTAACCATTCTGCTGCATATGTCGCTCCTGTACGAATCAGTAAAAGGGTTAAAAGTTCGTTATTCAAACTTAGAAAAATTGTACATAAAATCTGTACAAGTGCGTTATTGATTTTTAGCAAAAAGTGCTAATTCAATGATTTCAATTCGTTATAAACATCAAACAGGACCAGCGCCTCAATTTATCCGTACATCAATCACCTAAAACCCTGTACAAAAACTGAGACAGAATTTCACCATGTCTGTACAACGTCATTTTACTGTAAAACGTTTGTTAATTTAATGTGTTATATAACAAGACATCCTGCTGCCTATCTGCCAGGATTAAGTCTCTTCTTCTCTAAGTGAAAAATCATGCTCACCACCATTATTTACCGCAGCCACTTTTGCGATGACGTCCCCGTTAAAGCGCTCGAGAGCATGGTTGCTGCCGCCAGTATCAAAAATCGCGATGCGGACGTGACCGGCATCCTTCTTTTCAACGGCACCCATTTTTTCCAGCTGCTCGAAGGGCCGGAAGAGAAGGTAAAGGCGATTTATCAGACGATTTGCGAGGATCGCCGCCACTACAACGTGGTGGAACTGCTGTGCGACTACGCCCCGTCCCGCCGCTTCGGCAAAGTAGGCATGGAGCTCTTCGATTTGCGGGAGCACGACCGTGATGAGGTATTGCAGACTATTCTCGACAAGGGCACCTCGAAATATCAGCTCACCTTTAATGACCGGGCCCTGCAGTTCTTCAGAACCTTCGTTGAGGCGACGGAAAAAGAGAACTACTTTGAGATCCCGGTCGATAACGGCTGGGCGTTTATTCCACAGGGTAACGCCCGACGCGTCGATCCGCAGGTCGCAATGCAGCTTGCAGAGTGCGGATTTGCCTTTCAGCCCATTATCGACCCGCTCTCTCAGGAGATCGTTTCGCTGGAAGCCCTGTTACGCACCGCCTCCGGTGATTCGCCAAAAGCTTTTTTTGCCGCCCTGAGCGGCGAAGCTGTTTATGAAGCCGATCTCAGAAGCAAGCAGGCGGCTTTTGCGCTGGCCTCGGCGCTCGATCTGCATGAACAGACCATCAGCGTAAACCTGTTGCCAATGACGCTGGTGAAGATTCCCAATGCCGTTCCGACTCTGCTGCAGGCCATTGAGCTAAACGGCCTGGTGCCTGAGCAAATCATCGTCGAATTCACCGAAAGCGAGGTGATTTCCCAGTTTGACGCCTTTACCCAGGCGGTGCGTTCTCTGAAAGCTGCCGGGATAAGCGTTGCCATTGACCACTTCGGAGCAGGGTTTGCCGGACTTTTGCTGCTGGCCCAGTTCCAGCCAGATCGCATCAAAATCAGCCGTGACCTGATTCGCGACGTACACAAAAGCGGCCCGCGCCAGGCTATCGTGCAGGCGATTATCAAATGTTGTGCATCGCTCGAGATCGCCGTTTCCGCCGTTGGCGTCGAGAAAGCGGAAGAGTGGATGTGGCTTGAGTCGGCCGGCATCTTCCAGTTCCAGGGCCACCTGTTTGCCGAGCCTTGCTTCTGCGGGATCCCGCCTGTCGCCTGGCCGGAAAAGAAAAGCCTGTTGTAATTTCCCACAGAAGAACCCGCTCGCAGTCAGCAGTTCACGCGAGCGGGGTACTCACCTTTTGATTTCCCCCTAATCGTAATTTCAGATTTTGTTCACCTTTTGTTAAGGATTTTGTTGCTACCCTTAGGATGAGCTGCTGTACAATAAATAATAAATTGTACAAGCCAGTCTGATTCGTTAGTTTAGGCACGGACGTATCGGTATTCGTATGAGGGAAACTATGGCCTTTTACAGCATCGGCGATGTCGCCGAACGATGCGGTATCAACCCCGTGACTCTGCGCGCCTGGCAGCGACGCTACGGTTTACTCAAACCCCAGCGCAGCGAAGGCGGGCACCGGCAGTTCGATGAGGAAGATATTCAGCGCATCGAAGAGATCAAACGCTGGATTAAAAACGGCGTGCCGGTCGGCAAGGTCAAGGCGCTACTTGAAGAGAGTAAAGTCGCCGCGCGTGACGACTGGGGCACGCTACAGGAAGAGATGATGGCGGCGCTGCGTTCAGCCCACCCGGCAAAGTTACGAGCCAAAATCGTGGCGTTAAGCCGTGAGTACCGCGCAGACGATCTCATCGACCATGTCTTCATCCCTACCCGCCAGCGCCTGAGCCTTGATCACAATACCGCCCGTATCATGTGCAGCATGCTGGATGGCGTACTGATTGAGTTTGTCGCCATCAATCTCGCGGAATTGCGCAAGAAAGCCGGGAAAGACGCCCTGCTGATCGGCTGGGATACCGAAGACAGAACGCGGCTGTGGCTTGAAGCCTGGCGCCTTTCTCAGCAGGGCTGGCACATTGCCGTGCTGGCCGAGCCGCTCGATTCCCCGCGCCCGGAGCTGTTTCCCGGGCAGCAGCTTATCGTCTGGACAGGAATCACCCCTACCCGCCGCCAGCAAGAGCTTTTACAGCACTGGCATGAGCAGGGCTACTCGCTTATTTTTCACCAGCCCTGAACCAGGGTCGGGAGTGAAGCACGCCCGGAGAGAAGCATGCACCGCAGGATGAATATCGTCGTTTTATCGGCACTGGTTGCCGCCCCGACAGCGGGCTTCGCCGCCCCACAAAACTATCTCTATACCTCCTCCGGCGAACTGGCAGAGCACCGCACACTCCTGGAACGCCCGGACATTCAAGGTGTACAAATCGTCTATTCATGGAAACAGCTGGAAACGGCCAAAGGCGTTTACGACTTTTCGGCAATTGAACAGGATCTTGCGCAAACGGACACGCTGCATAAAAAGCTGTTCATCCAGATCCAGGACCGTTTTTTCGAAGCTCAGGCACGCAACATTCCCGCCTACCTGCAAACGCCAGCCTACGGCGGTGGCTTAGTGGCGCAGACCGATAATCCCGGCGAAAACAAAGCCCCCGCACAAGGCTGGGTGGCGATGCAGTGGAACGCGCAGGTTCGTGAGCGTTACCAGCAGCTGTTAACGGCGCTGGCGGCGAAATTCGATGGCAAAGTAGCGGGCATCAACCTGCCGGAAACGGCAATTGATATCGACATGAAAGACCCAAAAAGCGGCTTCACCTGCGATCGTTATTTCAACGCCACTCTCGACAACATCCGCTTTGCCCGCCAGGCCTTCACCCGCTCGCACGTGGTGCAATACGTGAATTTCTGGCCGTGCGAATGGAACAACGACAAACGGTATATGTCGCGCCTGTTTGCTACCGCAGAAAAAAATCACATCGGCCTGGGTGGCCCGGATATCGTGCCGAACAAGCAGGCACAGATGAAAAATGCCTATCCGTTTTTCCATCAATACAAGGGCAAGCTGAGCCTTGTAGCAATGGCGGTCCAGGAGCCGACGCTCAGCTACACCAACCCGAAAACCGGAAAGAAATTTACTCGTGAGGCGTTCACACAGTTTGCCGACGATTATCTGGGGGCAGACATCATTTTCTGGAGCACGCAGTCTCCATGGCTCAAGCCGCCACGCGCGGCGTTTTAAGCCCGTCCGTACTCTGCAACCTCTGTCATCTGCAAGACGCCAAAGCCCACCTGCGACATTTCAGGTTAGTTGCAGGCTCCGCGTTGTAGGGGCATGATGCCCCACTGTTCCGCTACTTCAATTGTTTAGCCAGGAAACTTGCCAGCCGGCAACAATCCGCTATATGAGTAACATTGAGGAAAGCTCATGTAATACCGGCCGAAGCCATTCTGCCGGTATTACATGTTTCAGAAGGAAAAGAGCGATCAGAAGTGATAAACCATGCCGGCTGCGGTGACGTTAGCGCTGCTTAGCTCATGCGCTCTCACGGCATCCGATCCGCCGTTCAGCCGGTTAATTTTATGGTCGACATACAGGGTGAAATGCTCGTTGAGATCGTAAAACAGCGCCAGATCGAGATATTTAACCCTGTTGAAGCGAGAATGCTCCGGCGTGTACGCCACGGACTGGAGCCACGCGATGGACGGGCGGAACCCGGACTCAAACTGATACTGTCCGACAATCTCAAGATTTTTTGTTTTCTGCGCCATCGCGCCATCATCAAGCGCCGTCATATTGTGCGTTTCCCCCCAGCTCACCGCCATTGAGCACATCGAGTTCGATCTGGCGGATATCGCCACCCGCTCCCTGGCCATTTTCGCCCCCGTGGCTCAGGCCAAAGGGGTTACGCTTGTCGGTGAGCCCGGCAGCACGGTTACCCTGCCGATGACCGGCGATCCCACCTGTCTCCAGCAGGTCCTCAATAATCTGCTTTCAAATGCCCTGAAGTTTACCGAGAGAGGACAGGTTGTACTGCGTCTGCGCGTTGATAATACGGCCGGTGAATTACACATTGAGACAGAGGATAGCGGCATCGGCATGACCGCCGAGCAACAGGCGCTGATTTTCAATCCCTTCAGCCAGGCGGATGAAACCATCAATCGTCGCTACGGCGGCACCGGTCTGGGGCTGGCGCTGTGTATGCGGCTGGTGCACACCATGGGTGGTGCGATTTCAGTCACCAGTGAGCCGAATAAAGGTAGCCTGTTTCGCATTACCTTCCCGCTCTCCGCCTGCACCGGGCAGGCAGAAAGCCCCCGCTTTGACGGCCAATCGGTGACCCTCATTTGCGCCGATCCCTCACACCGAGCCTGGTTGGTTCAGGCATTGCAGACCTGGGGACTGAGCGTCGAGGACTTTCAGCATCCGGCGCTTCTTGATGACGGGGCATTATCCCGCCTGTCTACCCTGATATTGTGGGGCGATCGCAGCACCTGGCATCCGGACGACGAAAACCGGCTGGTCGAAGAGGCCAGCCAGGTTATCGATTGTCTTCTCGGTGGGCCGCAAACGCCCGTCAAAACCGGACGCCTGCTCAGTACATCGGTGTATGGCCTGAGAGGCCTGGCGCAGGCCCTGGGGCATGTGATGCAGGGCGCTCCTTTACCGGCCGAAGAGAGTCCTGAGACAGGATTTTCCCGCTCGCTGCACGTCCTGGTGGCAGAAGATAACCCGGTAAACGCCCAACTCTTCGAAGAGCAGCTACAGCTGTTAGGCTGCTACACGACGCTGGTTACGGAGGGAGAAGAGGCGCTACGACAGCTGCGGCAGGCAAAGTTCGACATTCTGCTCACCGATTTGTCGATGCCGGGTATGGATGGCTACACCCTCGCGAGGCGGGTCAAAGCCGAGTGGCCGGATCTTCCGGTAATGGCCATTACCGCCAACGCCACCGAGCAGGAGTATCAGGCTTGCGAGGTCGCCGGAATGACGCGGGTACTGACCAAACCATTGCTGCTGGCGGAGCTGAAAGACGTGCTGTCCGGGATTATGAATGACGACGAAAACGCCACTGATGCGCACGAAGACTCTCTACCGCTGTATATTCCCTCGCGCCCCGCACCCGCTCCGGGTTTTCTCGGCGGCAGCACTCTTCCCGATGACGTGAAGATTATTTTTGAGAAAACCTGTGCCGATTCCCTGCTTGCCATTGAACTGGCCCGTCACCATGATGATGCCGACACCATCTTCCAGCAGATACACTCTCTCAGCGGCGCGTTCGGCGTGTTTGAGATGAAGGGCATGATTGATCTGGTGAATGAGGCGGCGCACGTCGTGAAATCGTCAGGTGTTCGGGCAGCAGATGTGCAGCTGGAAACGCTTTGTCAGGCGCTGGCAAAAGTGGTGAAAGGTGAAAGTGTTGAAGTGCACAACAGCAAGCCGGAGGTTTATCTGTTGCTCGACCAGATAGTTGCACTGGCGAACGCTACCGCGCCCCCTGAAGTCAGCACACAGATAGCCAGGCTGGAGCAAAAGCTTCGTCTGTTATTGGCCGTTAATACTCAACCGGATTGAGCGAAAAAAAAACGGTAACCCGACTGGCGGATTACCGTTTGATTTCATGTTGCCGGATGGCGGCGTTATCGCCTTATCCCGCCTACAAAACGACGAGTTACATCACCGTCACGTGGATATTCTGTTCAACCAGTACTTCCGTTGAGCCAGATACCCAGGTGTGATAAACCACGCCGCCGACTTCAGCCGCACCGGTTTCCGTCCAGTTATCCGTCTGGGTATCAACCAACTGCAGGCTGTTGGAGCCATCGCCGTTCACCACGAACTGGTTCTTACCATCGGCAACCATCAGGTCCTGCTGGCCGAGGCCTTCCAGGGCACCCGCGCTCAGGCTCAGGCTGTTGGCGTTCCCCTGGCCGAGATCGATCTTCTCGATACCGGTGATACGGCTCACCAGCGCATCCAGATCCAGCGACATGTTTTTGCCGTCCAGCAGCAGCGTGTCGATACCGTCACCGCCGCTAATGGAGGTAAACGCCGTGCTGGAGATGCCAATCACGTCATCACCTGCACCACCGCGTACCGAAGTCAGCGAGTCGCTGCTGAGCAGCAAACCGGACTGTGAACCATCGTCAAACAGCATCCACAGGTCGCCGTGGGCCGCGCCGTCTGTAAGGCTGAAATCATCGATACCTGCCTGAACAGACGTCTGATCCGGAGTGACTTCCAGGCCGAGGCTGGTATCCAGATCGATAAGACGACCTTTCACCGCCGAGCCACTGCCGTCACCCACACCGTTGTCGGTCCAGGTGACAAACAAGCGACCATCATCAAGGAACGTCGCATCAGGGCTAACCTGATCGCCTTTCATCAGTTGATGAATACGGATCTCCTGGCCGATGCGGTGGCCCGCATCGTCAAAGAACTGAGCGTAAATACCGTAGCTATTAGCACCCGGCGCGATGTCCGCCGCCGACAGGTACAGGGTCACGAACCCGCCGCCCGGACGGTAAATGGTCACCGGCTGCTGCTGATTGCCAGGCGTATAGGAGTTTATCAGGAACTCATTGCTGACGGCTTCGCCCTGTGGATTATAAATACGCCCCCAGGCTCCCCATCCTGACTGGTCAAGGCCAGAATTGTCGTTAGAATCCCAGGTCACAACAAAGTTACCATTAGCGAGTTTCGCAATGTTAGGTGTTCCCTGTGTGCCATTAGTCGTTTGGTTTGCCCGAATTTCCTCGCTGTAAGTTTTTGTTTTCGTATCATAAATACGGAAATAGGCATCACCACTGGTGGTATTTTTAGCGTATGTAACAACAACCAGCCCGTTATCCAGTGAAGTCACCCCAGCGCTAGACGCAGGTTCTGCCCCGCCCCAGTCTATGCTAGTGACCTGCATCTGGCTTCCCGCAACCTGCTGACCTTGAGCAGTATACTGAGCACTGCAAATCTGCCATGTTCCGCCATTACTTGCCTGCCAGACCAGCATGTAGCCACCGTCCTCCAGAGCGGTCATTACCGGGTTATGACTGTATTTCAGGTCCGCTTGCGAAATGATTTGCTCATCGCCTAACGTAACCACCCCGCTGATCTGTCCATTTTGATCGTAAGTGTAACCATAGTGCTGAGTACGGATGAAGTCGCCCGCCCCTTCCTTGCTGTGGTAACTCACAACAAACGAACCGTCGCTCAGGGTGATAACATCCGGTTTGCCCTGGAAGTTCGAGGTAACGCTGTTATTGACCCGGAATTCATCTCCGACAGGCATACCTGTGGCATCAAAAACCTGCGCCATCACGTCAAAATTACCCGTCTGATAACTTTGCCAGACCACAACGAAGCCACCGCCTGGCAGTGAGGTCGTTGATGAATTCGACTGCTCGTTGGTCATTGTCCGGTTGACCTGGAATTCAGAATAGAAGCTGGCATCAATATCAATTGTGACCCCTTCAATACCGAATTTGTTGCCATCGATCTGATCGCTTTGCCAGGTGATGAAGATATCGCCATTGTCCAGTACAGCGGCATCGATAATATTGAGCAAATCAATATTATCCCAACCAGCACCCTGGTTCCCCAGAATGGTAGGGTTGACCAAAAATTCATGCCCTACCCATTTCGCCGCATCACGGGAGGTGATAACCAGGTTATCCCCCACGCGTTCTGCCTGCAGGATCTCCTCAATAACACGACCGTCGGCCTGGTGGATAACATAAACACTGGAGGAGGCGTACAGCAGATTTTGTGCCGGATTCGCCTGGCTGGCATCCAGAGAATAACTCTGAATGAGTGACTCATCAGTGATAACGGAGAAGTAGAGAGAACTGTCAGTAATGTTTTTCATTTAAATACATATCATCAGATAATAAATAAAGGAGCTTCTAAGATGGTCCGCAAAACCATAAAAGTTTCCCCAGTGGAATAACCTGTAGCGCAACGGTGTGAGCAATATCAAAGATAAAAGGATCGATGCTCTTACCGTTTTCATCAGGCATGCCGGGCTGAGGCTGCTTAGAAAATGTTGCGACTTGGCGCGATGAGAAGATTACGGTGGGTGGCTAAAAATAAATACCTGACCAGTTCGAAATCACGCCAACCTGAAGGCTTACCGGAGATGATTTTCACTTTTCAGGGGCAGACCTGGAGCCAACGTGCGGCTTTCACGTTCGGAGCGGGAGGAAGTTATCAGCTCATACTGCCAGCACAATGCTATCGAGGGGGAGTGGGCCAAATGGCGCTGGCAAATGAAAGTCATATTCTGCATTCCATTTTTTAGTACTAGTAATATTGTCCCCCCCTCCCCATCAGGTTACTTTTTAACCACACCCCGTTTTTTATTTTTCACATGAACTAATTAACTATGTATTATCCATTTATAACGCTCTGCTTTTTATTATCACTGTTTCTTTCTTCTGATGTAAAAGCCTCAAATTTTTATATTAACGTCGAGCGAACGCCTTCTCACACCAAAGTCAAAGAAGAGGATATTCGCAAGAAGATACTCTCACAATATTCCCACTGGCAGGGCGTGAAATATCAATTTGGCGGAACTACAAAAAAGGAAATTGACTGCTCTTCATTAATGCAGCAGATATTCCATGCGGCCTTTCCGGATACGTTGCGCACCCGCCTTGCGCGCACCACGGCAGAGCAAATCAAGCAGGGAGCTCAGGCCTCTCCTGTTAAGCTCATGCCCGGCGATCTGCTGTTCTTTCAAATGTCGCCCCGTGAGCGTCATGTCGGCGTTTATATTGGTAACGAGCAGTTTGTGCATGCCTCAACAAGCAAAGGCGTTATGATTTCGGATCTGAAAAACGATTACTGGAAAATACGCTTTAAAACCGCCAGCAGGGTTATTTCATAATTAAAGTATGCTAAAACTCAGCCCGCGCGAAAGGCGGACTGAACCGGATTATTTCTCTGCCTTCAACCCCAGCACAAATGGCACGGAGTCCCGCAATGACGGATTAACGGTGCCGCTGTGATCGAGGCCCGGATAGAGATGTTCGCTCACCTGCGTGCCTGCCGCACGAACGTCGCGGGCAAACTGCTGCTGCATTGCTGTAGGCACGTTGATGTCATCCCCGCCGATGCCGATAAACACCGGATGTTTCAGGTGCAGCGTCGGGTACGAAAGCGAACTGACGGAGGCGTTCAGCAAATCCTGAATCCCCGGCCTGAGGCTGTTCTCCATCGTCAGTTTGTCTTTCATCACGCTTTCCGTTAATGGCGTTATGCACTGGCTTTTCGCCTCGCCGAGCAGAGCCAGCGCCGCAGTCTGGAAATAGTCTGCCGCTTTCAGGTTCGGATCCCGGTCTGCCGCTGAGTGATAAATGTAGAACACGTAAGGGATTTTCGGGTCGCCGGCGGTGCGCTGCTTATCGCCTGTGGTGGTAAAGAGGCCGGAGACCTGGCTTTGCGCGGTGAAGTACGGCGTACCGGTTAGTACGGTGCCAATGATATTCAGCTCCGGCGCATAGGCGGGCTGGTAACCGGCGGTAGCAAAGGCGGCATGTGCGCCCTGCGACTGCCCCACCAGCACCAGCTGATTTTTCAGCGGAAACGCTGCCAGCGCTGCGCGAATGCTGTCGAGCGTGCTCCACGCTTCAGCACGGGCATCCAGATAGTGGTGCAGCCCGGCGGAGCCGAGCCCCGGATAGTCGGGCGCCACAATGGCATACCCAAGCGAAAGCCAGGTGTTGAGATACTGGCTGTCACGCGCGGTGCGCGGGTTCAGAGACGGCGCGCAGCTATGGGCAATGCCCACGGTGCCGTGCGTCCACACAACTACCGGCCAGCCGCCTTCCGGGGTCGGGCCTTCGGGTAAAAAGACCGCGGCGCTGTCCACACGCATCCCTCTTCCTCGCACGCCATCCATTGAGCGGTATTCCACGCGGTACTGGCTGGCTGCCTCCTGCAGGCCTGCCGTCTGTGCCAGAATGGATTGACTGACGATCTGTCCCGTTTCAGCAGCAAACGCAGCGCTTAACGGTGCCAGCAGCAGACAGGCCAGGAGGTTTTTCCTGAGCGATCCTGTGACTTTGTTCATCAACAACTCCCTGATCGATTTTTGTGTTCAGAGCACTATTTTACGCCACAGAAGACTGAACCGTGGGTCAACAAGGGGGGTGAAAGCAGCAGAATGGCATTTCGGGCAAACACGTATAAACTTTCGGTATTCTTCAGCGGCTTCGTTGCCCCCTGACCTCTACGAGACCTCATGAAAACTCATCCGCTACTTTTTCTGCTCTCCGTTACCGCCTCTTTTTCCACCTGCGCAACGCCCTATCTCACCGGTGAACCGACGCAATATGAACATGATGGCCTATCGCTGAACGCGTCCCTGGGCTACCTCAGCGGAGAATCAAAGGAGTTTGTCTATTATCAGGGGCAGCAGCTCAGCCGCCTGGACTGGAAGCTGAAAAATGCCGCCATTATTAAAGCGGAAGCTAACTATGATGCCCTGCCCTGGCTTAGCCTGAATGCCCGGGGCTGGACGACGCTCGCCTCCGGCAGCGGTCATATGAACGACTACGACTGGCAGGATCTGAATTCGAGTCACTACACCGACAGTTCCTCAAGCCCGGCGACCGTTAACGAAGCCAACGAGTACGATCTCAGTCTGCGCTTCTGGATGTTCAATCAGCCTTCCTACAAATTCGGCGCGGTGGCAGGCTATCAGGAGAGCCGCACCAACTGGCTGGCAAGCGGTGGCACCTATGATTACGCGGGCACCGATGCCAACGGTGACTATGACCCGAACGCTCCGCGTGAGCAGGGTTCCTTCAAGGCAGGACAGCCCGCAGTCGGCTATCGCCAGGTCTTTAAGACCCCCTATATTGGCCTCGCGGGCTACTATTCTCTGGCGCAGTTTGAGCTCAGCGGATTGCTGAAATACAGTCATTGGGTAGACGGCACGGATCATGACGTCCATTACATGACCAACGCGACCTCCACCACCAGCACCAACAGTGGCGAGCTCTGGGCGGGCGTGGTCAATGCGGGATACTGGGTCACTCCACAGGCCAAAGTCTTTACCGAAGCCGCATACACCTATTACCCGAACAAGCACGGCGATGAAAACCAGTGGGATGAAGATGGCCATGAATACGGCCCTGGCGGCGGCGGATTGCAGAGCCGGGCCTGGAGCCTGTCGGCAGGCGTGCAGTATTTGTGGTAAAACGGGCCTTGATCCCCCCCTCTTTCCGCGATACTGATTATTTATACAGTATCGCGGAAAATTATCACCATGTTCGCCCTTGTCGACGATGCGCTGTCTCACGGAAAGTCATACTGTCGTACCCGTTTCCTGGAGCCATCGATCAGAACTGCCACCTTACCCCGCCGGTATAACCCCAGCCTTTGGCTCCATTGCTATTGAATTCTTTGCGATAATCCACCTCTGCGTACAGATTGCGCCCCCGTTGGCGCCAATCATCTCCAGGGTTTTTCCGGCAGCCACATTGACCCTTGCATTCGGACCGCTGGCATTAATGACAATGCGATTGCCGATGGCCTGCGCGACATCGTCCGTCGGGTCATCAGCGGAAATGCGGTAATCCACTGCGCTTCTACTGCGGGTAAAGGCTTTATTGAATTCAGTGAGGTAGGGCATTTTGTCGAGGTTGCCCGTTTTAAGCTGGGCGATCAGCCAGTCGTTATAGTTTTTCAGCCCTGCCGCCGTCGACGTTGAACAGCGTGCTCTGCTTGGCTGCCAGCGTCCGGCCGTTGGTTGACGCGCTGGATGTCGCATTGTTCTGACCAATATTGACGTTCAGCGTACCGTTCGTCACGTCGGCAATCCGCATATTGATGTACTGGTTGTCCTGAATACTCCCCACATCGGCACCCAGTACGCCACGATCGTTAACAATACGATTGATCCCCTGGCGTGTGCCAATCGTCGTACTTACCGAGCCATCCACTCCGGGTTGAAAAAGCTGATTACCGGTTAAATCAACCAGCAGACCATCCGAGACCGACATGTGTCCATATAACTGATCGTTATCGACGGGGTTATAGGCCTGTAATGTTACGGCAGCCGCAGGAAGCGGAAACAGAATGATTGACGGGGAAGAAAGTGAAGAAAAGACAGCAAGGGTGATTCTGGACAGACGTAAACGTGAGTACGATACAATATGCGTAATGGTCTTATTAAATCCCAATGTTGTATTGGGATTAATCAATGTATAGATGCAGTTGTTTCATTTATCAAAGGCAAGTTGGAAACAGTAAAGGCTTAGGATTTTTATGGTTTATGGGTAAGCGTATACCGACTGCTTACGACTTCGCTGCTGCAAACTTACTCAGCTTACTGCTTACAAGGTAAAACCTAAATTCTTCGCAACTTCAAACGGTTCCAGAAACCTGCTTAGAAGAGGGTTGAACGTGTGAAAAACTCAGTGATACTGTATATAAACACAGTTACATTGAGTTCCTCACCATGCAGCTTTTTTATCCCACAGAGATTGCCCCCGCCATCCATCTTCCTCTTTTTACGGAGCGAGTATCTTGTGGTTTTCCTAATCCCGCACAAGACTACGTCGAAGATAGGCTGAATCTCAATACGCTTTTAATAGCCCATCCTTGCGCCACGTATTTTATTAAAGTAAGCGGTGACTCGATGACGGGTGCTGGAATTGGAGATGGTGATCTTCTGGTCGTTGATCGTTCGCTGTCGGCAAGCCATGGCGATATTGTGATTGCTGCTGTAGCCGGCGAGTTTACTGTCAAGGAATTACGTACGCACCCAGCCTTGCAGCTGGTTCCTTATAATGACAATTACTCGCCGATTACATTTCATAACCCAGAAGATCTCGAAATATTTGGCGTAGTGACATTTTCAGTGAAGTCACATAAATGACGATGTTTGCTTTGGCCGACGTCAACAGCTTTTATACGTCATGTGAAACGGTATTTCGCCCGGATTTAAAGGGAAAACCCGTGGTGGTGGTCTCTAACAACGACGGCTGCGTCATTTCGCGTTCAGCAGAGGCAAAGACGCTCGGCATCGCTATGGGAGAGCCTTTTTTCAAACTGAAAAAGAAAACGTTCTCATCTGCAGTGCACGTATTCAGCTCGAACTATGCTCTTTATGCTGACCTCAGTGCGCGAGTTATGCAGACGCTGATGGAGATGGCGCCAGCCATTGAGATCTATTCAATCGATGAAGCCTTTATCGACTTATCCGGCGTAGCCAACTACATGTCGCTGACAGAATTTGGCAAGGCCATGCGGAACCAGGTGCTTAAAAATACCGGGCTCACGATCGGAATCGGTGCTTCGCAAACTAAAACGTTAGCAAAATTAGCAAATTATGCAGCCAAACGATGGCCGGGTACGGGAGGCGTGGTTGATTTATCCGACATATCACGTCAGCGGAAGCTGCTAGATCGCGTGCCTGTGGAGGAGGTATGGGGAGTCGGAAGGCGCATCAGCAAAAAACTGAACAATATGGGGATCAGTACAGCGCTGGACTTAGCCAATAGCTCACCCTGGGTCATCAAAAAACATTTCAACGTTGTTCTGGAAAGGACGCTGCGTGAGCTGCGCGGTGAATCGTGTCTGGAGCTTGAGGAGTTCGCGCCGAATAAACAACAAATTATGTGCAGCCGCTCTTTTGGGTATCGCATTACCGAGTATGCAGATATGCGCCAGGCTATCTGCACCTATGCTGAACGCGCTGCAGAAAAATTACGTAGCGAACACCAGTTTTGTGCTTTTGTTAGCGTCTTTCTACGCACCAGCCCGCACGCAGATAATGAAATTTATTATGGGAACCAATCATCTACGAAACTACTGATACCCTCTAATGATACACGTGACATTATACGTGCATCTACAGAATCACTGGATCGGATATGGGTCGATGGTTATCGCTACATGAAAGCTGGCGTAATGCTTGCTGACTTTTTTAGTCGCGGCACTGCACAGCTTAATTTTTTTGATGATCTCGCCCCCAAGGCTAATAGCACTGCACTAATGACGGTAATCGATGGTATTAATGCGTCGGGAAAAGGGAAAGTCTGGTTTGCTGGTCAAGGTATCCAGAAGCCCTGGGCAATGAAGCGTGAAATGCTATCCCCGGCTTATACTACGCGCTATTCAGACCTGCCTGTCGCTAAATAAGAACGAGAGCTGGCCTTTCAGGCTCGGTTGCTGTAGCGATACTTTCTCCCGCTGCGCCAGCGCAGGCTGATGGCGCGTACGCCGGTGGAAGGAGTCTGGGGCGTGGCCCCCCCCCCCCGGTTGAGCGACGTTCCACGCACAATTGACTAAAGACATCCTCATGCAAACAATATACGATTTATATATGTTTCATATACGGTGTGTATATTTATGGGAATCGTCAAAATTTCGGACCTGCTGCACGAGGACATTCGTGATGCCAGCAAAGCGATGTCGCGTTCGGTCAACGCACAAGCGGAATACTGGATCCGCCTCGGCATGATGAGCGAACTCTATCCGGAGCTGAACTATCAGCAAATCAAAATGATGATGCTGAAATCAGGATCTGACCGCTTACTGGAGGTGATCAATGCCATCAATTCCCATTAAAACCGCCGATGAGCTCGCCCGCCAGCGTCATGCCGGTGAGCTGCTGGCCTCCGTCTTTGACATGCTGGACGTCTTTATTCAGCCCGGCGTCACCACCATGGCAATCAATAACAAAGTCGAAGATTTTATCGTCAACGAGCTGCATTCGCGCCCGGCCAGCAAAGGTCAGTATGACTATCCTTACGTGCTGAATACCTCGGTTAACGAGGTGGTGTGTCACGGTATTCCAAAGGAGACGGAGCATCTGCGTGCCGGAGCCATCGTCAACGTCGATATCACCCTGGAAAAAGACGGCATGATTGCTGACTCCAGCAAAATGTACCTGATTGGCGACGTCTCCCCACTGGCCCGCCGCCTGGTGAACAAAACCTATGAAGCAATGTGGAAAGGCATTCAGGTGGTGAAGCCCGGCGCCACGCTCGGTGATATCGGGCACGCCATTCAGAAATACGTTGAAGATAACGGCTACAGCGTGGTGCGCGAATACTGCGGACACGGCATTGGCAAAGAGATGCACGAAGATCCGCAGATCCTGCACTACGGCAAGCCAGGCGTTGGCGACGTGCTGCGCGAAGGGATGGTCTTTACCATCGAGCCGATGGTGAATCAGGGCGACAGCAAAATCAAAACCAAAAAGGACGGCTGGACGGTGGTGACACGCGATAAAAAGCTGTCGGCGCAGTGGGAACATACCATTGCCGTTACGGCCGACGGCTTTGAGGTGCTGACGCTGCGTAAAGGGGAAAGCATTCCGGCATAAGCGTTTAAGATATTGCCCGGCTGCGCCAGATGCAGTGTGGCATTAGCGGCTGCGCTTGGCGTGGCGTTCCCAGTTATCCAGTTTTGCCTGTTCGGATTTTTTCAGCGCCACATAGCACGCTCCGCTGCCGCCGTGATGCGGTAGCGCGCAGCAAAACGCCTGCACGTCTTCAAATTCCGTGAGCCATCGCGCCAGATAGCTACGAACAACATTGGCGTGTGAGCCATCTGCTTTGCCTTTGCCGTGGACAATCAGAACGTTTCGCAGTCCGTCCCGGTGGGCCTGAAGAATAAACGCATACAGCATCTGTCGGCACTGTTCCACGGAGTGGCGCAGGAGCGTGAGGCTCGCCTGCTGGCTGTATTTCCCGGCGCGCAGCTTATCCAGTACGCCGTTTTGCAGCCCTTCTCGCTTAAACTCCAGCGGTGTGTCGAGCGGAACAATATCGAGAAAACCGGTGGTGAGAAAGTTATCGAGCTGTAGCGTGTCGATGTGGGCCGGAGCACGGGTATTACGGGTTGGCTGCCAGTTCGCCTCGTTGTTACGCTTCAGGGGCTGTACGTCCTCCATGGCGTCAAGAAACAGAAATTTGTCGTCAGGGTTCATCGTTACCTCCTCCCGCTACCTTCACTGCCGGAAGGCTACTATAGCCGCGCCCTGTCCTGCGCTCAACGCTTTTGGTTATTTCTGGAAACAGATTTCCTGAAGAATATATTCTGGTTCGAAAGTGAAGCGAATAAAGGAAAAAATAGTTAACCATTACTTAACTAAAATTAATTGACGTTAACATGCAACACACTATTAACGAAACGTGAAATATATCACCCAAGAAACTGGTATTTATGCCTGAATTCGCTATAACTGTATTACCTGCACGGGGGAATCAGGGGCAGGAAGACGGTATGGAAATATTGCTGTGTATACTGTGGGATCTGGCGGATGTCGGCAGATCCTGTTTTTTTATTTAGCTATAAATAATCACCCCTGGAATAATTGCTGACTTTGTCGGCGAAATTGCGTAATCAGCGATGCGGCAAGCGGCGTCTGCTGCGCATCCCGGCGCTGAATCAGGTAGTAAGCGGCTTTCGGTAAAGGCTCCACCACCGGGATCATCACCAGACGGTGCGCAATCAGCGGGTCAGTGCCTAACTCTTCCGGCAAAATACTTAAGAAATCACTTTGCGCAACCAGGCTAATACAGGATGAGAACGTTTCACATACCACGCCGACGGTCGGTATTTGTGCCCGATGGCTGAATAACTCCTCAAGCTGTTTGTAATAACTGCCGCGCGGAGTCGGCATCGTCCAGTTATATTTCAATAGCGCACTAATGGATTGCGCACCCTGCGCAGGATGATCGCGCCGGGAAAATATCGCGAAGTTTTTTTCAAATAATTTTTCAAACGTAAATTCGTAATCGTAAGGGCCCTTATAATAACTGTTGATGGTGAAATCCAGTTCGCCCTGACGTAATTCATTGATCATCGACACCAGCTGCCCTTCCATGATCCTGACCTTCACGCCCGGGTGCTGCTGGTGAAAGCGGTTAATCACCGGCGGCATCAGCGTGCGTGCCACGCTTGCGCCCATCCCGATATTTATCTGCCCGGTTAATCGCCCCTGGCGCTGCTGAATTTCCTCCTGCGCCGCACGCAGCTCTTCCAGAATTAAATTAGCGTGCTGGTAGAAACTTTCCCCGCATTCGGTTAATGCCACGCCTTTGCTGCGGCGAATAAAGAGCTGGGCTGAAATCCCCTCTTCCAGCTCTTTTATCGATTTGGTGAGCGCGGGCTGTGAGAGCTGAAGCGCACGGCTTGCACCACGAATACTGCCCTGCCTCGCGACCTCCACGAAGGCCCGAATTTGATGAATTTTTACCTGAAAGGTCATGCCCGCTCCGCGATAACCACTGTTTATCAGACACAAGAAACTGGCATCTACTGTAATGCAAAGGGATATGGCAGGGTAATGAGCGAAACGTTAAAAAATTATTACTGATAAGTAAAAACTATCGCACCGTGAAGCGATTCACACTTTTTACCGATAACAGGAAACGTTATGTCATTACTTACCGAATATGTGGCGTCGCTGGCGACGGATCTGCGTGCCTGGCGCCGTGAATTTCATCATTATGCCGAATCCGGCTGGCTGGAATTTCGCACTGCCGCGCGCGTGGCGGAGATCCTCGACGGCCTGGGTTATCAGCTGGCCGTTGGTCGCGATGTGGTGGATGAGCAGAGCCGGATGGGTCTGCCGGATGAAACGACTCTTGCGCAGCAATATGAAAGAGCCCGCCAGCAGGGTGCGCCTGAGCGCTGGCTGCCTGCTTTCGAAGGTGGTTTTACCGGCGTGGTCGCCACGCTGAATACCGGGCGTCCCGGCCCGACTCTCGCTTTTCGCGTTGATATGGACGCACTCGACCTCAATGAGCATCAGGACGACAGTCATCGCCCTCACCGGGACGGATTCGCCTCCTGTAATGCAGGCATGATGCACGCCTGCGGCCACGACGGGCATACCGCCATCGGTCTCGGCCTTGCTCATGTGCTGAAGCACTTTTCCGGCGAACTCCGCGGCACGATCAAACTGATTTTCCAGCCTGCCGAAGAAGGCACTCGCGGCGCTCGCGCAATGGTCGCCGCAGGCGTGCTGGACGATGTGGATTACTTTACAGCGGTGCATATCGGCACCGGCGTGGAAGCTGGCACGGTTCTGTGCGGTGCCGATAACTTTATGGCTACCAGCAAGTTTGACGTGCGTTTTACCGGTGTTGCCGCGCACGCAGGCGGAAAACCGGAGGAGGGTCGCAACGCGCTGCTGGCTGCGGCGCAGGCAGCAATATCCCTGCACGCGATTGCCCCGCACAGCGCGGGAGCCTCACGGGTGAACGTTGGCGTGATGCAGGCCGGGACCGGGCGCAACGTAGTGCCTTCATCAGCGCTGATCAAAGTGGAAACGCGTGGCGAGAGCGAAGCCATCAATCAGTACGTTTTTGACCGGGCTCAGAGCGTGATTGCAGGTGCTGCGGCGATGTACGAAGTGAGCGCCGATGTAAAACTGATGGGCGCAGCGACGGCAAGTTCCCCTTCCCCTGAATGGGTAAGTTTCCTGCGCGAACAGGCGGTTCAGGTGCCCGGCGTGGAAAAAGCGATAGACAACGTGCCCGCTCCGGCAGGATCGGAAGACGCCACGCTGATGATGGCACGCGTCCAGGCGCGCAACGGCCTCGCATCATACATGGTGTTCGGGACCGATCTGAGCGCCGGGCATCACAACGAAAAATTCGATTTCGACGAGCAGGTGCTCGGCATCGCCGTGGAAACCCTTGCCCGCGTAGCGATGGGCTGTGCACAGAAAGGAGTCAATTAATGCAGCAGATATACGATTTTGTAGCCGATACCCTTAACGCCCGCCATCAACAGTTCAGCGATATCGCCGACGAGATTTGGGATCATCCGGAAACGCGCTTTGAGGAGTTCTGGTCCGCCGAACGGCTCGCGAGCGCCCTGGAAGCCGAGGGCTTCAGCATCACGCGCGAAGCGGGCGGTATTCCGAATGCCTTTATCGCGAGCGTAGGCAGCGGAAAACCGGTTATTGCCGTGCTGGGCGAATATGATGCGCTGGCAGGCCTCAACCAGCAGGCGCACTGCGCGGAGCCCACTTCATCGACCCCAGGCGCGAACGGCCATGGCTGCGGACATAACCTGCTGGGTACAGCGGCTTTTGCTGCCGCCGTTGCGGCTAAAGCATGGCTGGAACAAAACGGTCGTGAAGGCACGCTGCGTTTTTACGGCTGCCCGGGCGAAGAAGGCGGCTCCGGCAAAACCTTTATGGTGCGCGAAGGCCTGTTCGACGACGTGGACGCTGCCGTCACCTGGCATCCTGAGGCTTTTGCGGGGATGTTCAGCACCAGTACGCTGGCGAATATTCAGGCCGCCTGGCGCTTTACCGGCGTCGCGGCGCATGCGGCAAACTCACCGCATTTAGGCCGCAGCGCGCTGGACGCGGTGACGCTGATGACCACCGGCACAAATTTCCTCAATGAGCACATTATCGAAAAAGCCCGCGTGCACTACGCCATTACCGACACCGGCGGTATTTCTCCCAACGTCGTGCAGGCGCAGGCCGAAGTGTTGTACCTGATTCGCGCGCCAGAGATGGCCGACGTTCAGCAGATTTACCAGCGGATTGAGAAAATTGCTCAGGGCGCGGCGCTGATGACGGAAACGACGGTCAGCTGTCGTTTTGAGAAAGCCTGTTCCAGCTACCTGCCCAACCGCACGCTGGAGGCGGCAATGTATCAGGCGGTTCAGCACTACGGCACGCCAGTATGGAGTGAAGAGGAACTGGAATTTGCCCATGCGATTCGCACCACGCTAAGCGAAAACGATCTGCAAAACAGCCTGCAAAACATCGCTCGCACCGGCGCGCAGGAAGGTATTAACTTTGCCCGCCGTCATCAGAAAACGCTGCTTATTGATGAGGTTGCGCCGTATGTGCCCAATAGCGAAGTGTTGCCGGGGTCAACGGACGTGGGTGACGTCAGTTGGAAAACCCCTGTCGCGCAGTGCTTCAGTCCCTGTTTTGCCGTCGGCACGCCTCTGCATACCTGGCAGCTGGTCAGCCAGGGCCGCACATCCATCGCGCATAAAGGCATGCTGCACGCCGGGAAAATCATGGGCGCAACGGCCATTAACCTGTTTGATGACCCGGCACTGCTGGAAGCCTGCCGGACAGAGCTGGCACAGCAGCTTGAGGAGCGGCCATATCACTGTCCGATCCCGAAAAACGTGACACCGTCACCACTTAAATAATCATTATAAAACAACTCATAACACAACAAACACAACGACACCCGAGGAACGCCCATGAGTATGTCTTCCATACCTTCGCATTCCCCCACCGGTAAGCTGTATGGCTGGGTAGAAAAGATTGGTAATAAAGTGCCGCACCCTTTCCTGCTGTTTGTGTACCTGATTGCGGCATTGATGATAGCCACTGCCGCGCTTTCGGCTTTCGACGTGAGCGTAAAAAGCCCAGCGAACGGCACCACCGTTGTGGTCAAAAACCTGCTGAGCGTGGAGGGGCTGCACTGGTTTTTGCCGAACGTCATTAAGAACTTCAGTGGGTTTGCGCCGCTCGGTGCCATCCTCGCGCTGGTATTGGGCGCAGGCCTTGCCGAACGCGTCGGGCTGCTGCCCGCACTGATGGTGAAGATGGCTTCCCACGTCAGCGCGCGTTACGCAAGCTATATGGTGCTGTTTATTGCCTTCTTCAGCCATATTTCGTCCGACGCCGCGCTGGTGATCATGCCGCCGATGGGCGCTCTGATCTTTCTCGCCGTTGGTCGACATCCGGTTGCAGGCCTGCTGACCGCCATTGCAGGCGTTGGCTGTGGTTTTACTGCGAATTTGCTGATTGTTACCACCGACGTTCTGCTCTCCGGTATCAGCACCGAAGCCGCGAAAACCATGGACGCCGCGATGTACGTCAGCGTTATCGACAACTGGTATTTTATGGCAAGCTCGGTAATTGCGTTGACGGTTGTCGGCGGTCTCATCACCGATAAAATCGTCGAACCGCGTCTTGGCCTGTGGCAAGGCAACGATGAGGAAAAGCTGGAAACCCTGAGCGCCGAACAGCGCTTTGGCCTGCGGGTGGCGGGAATTGTCTCGCTGCTGTTTATCGGTCTGATTGCGCTGCTTATCGTTCCCGAAAACGGCATTCTGCGCGATCCGGTCCTGCACACCGTGCTGCCGTCACCCTTCATTAAAGGCATCGTGCCGCTGATCATCTTTTTCTTCTTCGTGATCTCGCTGGCGTATGGCCTGGCGACAAAGAAAATCCGCAGTCAGGGAGACATTCCACACCTGATGATCGAGCCGATGAAGGAGATGGCCGGGTTTATCGTCATGGTCTTCCCGCTCGCCCAGTTTGTGGCCATGTTTAACTGGAGCAATATGGGCAAGTTTATGGCGGTTGGCCTGACCGATATTCTGGAAGCCGCAGGCTTGAGCGGCGTGCCTGCGTTTGTCGGGCTGGCGCTGCTCTCTTCTTTATTGTGCATGTTTATCGCCAGCGGCTCGGCAATCTGGTCGATTCTGGCGCCGATATTTGTGCCAATGTTCATGCTGCTTGGCTTTCACCCGGCGTTCGCGCAGATCCTGTTTCGGGTGGCGGATTCCTCTGTGATCCCGCTGGCACCGGTATCTCCGTTCGTGCCGCTGTTTCTCGGCTTTCTCCAGCGCTATAAGCCAGAGGCGAAGCTCGGTACCTACTATTCTCTGGTATTACCCTATCCGCTTATCTTTTTAGGGGTATGGTTGCTGATGCTGGTGGCGTGGTATCTTGTCGGCCTCCCCATTGGGCCGGGGGTTTACCCGCGGCTGAACTAAGGAAATGTGATGCTGAGATTGCTGGAAGATAAAATCGCGACCCCGGTCGGGCCGCTGTGGATCCTGTGTGATGAACAGTTCAACCTGCGCGCCGTCGAGTGGGAAGAGCACAGCGATCGTATGGTGCAGCTGTTGGATCTGCATTATCGCGCGGAGGGCTATGAGCGAATCCCTGCCAGCAATCCTAACGGGCTGAGTCAGAAGATGAGAGAGTACTTCGACGGCGATCTCAGCATAATCGACTCCCTGCCAAGCGCTACGGGCGGTACCGACTTTCAGCGTGAAGTCTGGCAGGCGCTGCGCTCTATTCCCTGCGGTCAGGTGATGCGCTACGGGCAGCTTGCCGAACAGCTCGGACGACCAGGCGCGGCGCGGGCTGTAGGCGCGGCCAACGGTTCGAATCCGGTAAGCATCGTCGTGCCCTGCCATCGCGTGATAGGCAGCAACGGTACCATGACCGGTTATGCTGGCGGCGTGCAGCGAAAAGAGTGGCTGCTGCGCCACGAAGGCTACCTGCTAATTTGATATTTAGTGCCTTTCTGGAAATATCAGACAACTTTACTGACAGCAGGCTCCAGTTTAAATTCATAGATTTCATGGGGATATAACCCTTCGGTTATTTCCCTTGCTTATATTACGTGAATCGGATTTTGAAGGCTTACTTGCTCCCCAAAAAGATGTTAAAATTGACCAATATCAATTAAAGCCTGAGCAAATCTATGATCCCGGAAAAGCGAATTATTCGACGCATCCAGTCTGGCGGTTGTGCTATCCACTGCCAGGATTGCAGCATCAGCCAGCTCTGTATCCCGTTCACCCTCAATGAACATGAGCTCGATCAGCTTGATAATATCATCGAGCGTAAAAAGCCGATTCAGAAAGGGCAAACCCTGTTCAAAGCAGGCGATGAGCTGAAATCGCTGTATGCCATCCGCTCCGGCACGATCAAGAGCTACACCATCACCGAACAGGGCGATGAGCAGATTACCGGTTTCCACCTGGCAGGCGATCTGGTCGGTTTCGACGCCATCGGCACCGGTCATCACCCAAGCTTCGCGCAGGCGCTGGAAACGTCCATGGTTTGCGAAATCCCGTTCGAAACCCTGGACGATCTTTCCGGTAAAATGCCGAACCTGCGCCAGCAGATGATGCGTCTGATGAGCGGCGAGATCAAAGGCGACCAGGATATGATCCTGCTGCTGTCGAAGAAAAATGCGGAAGAGCGCCTGGCAGCGTTTATCTATAACCTCTCCCGTCGTTTCGCCCAGCGCGGCTTCTCTCCGCGTGAGTTCCGTCTGACCATGACCCGCGGTGACATCGGTAACTACCTCGGCCTGACGGTAGAAACCATCAGCCGCCTGCTCGGTCGTTTCCAGAAAAGCGGCATGCTAGCGGTAAAAGGTAAGTACATTACCATCGAGAACAGCGATGCGCTGGCCGTTCTGGCCGGACAGGCCCGCAACGTCGCCTGATCCCCCTTTTTTTCCGTTCGCCGGATCGCTAAATTTTTGTGATTTATTGATCTGGCGAAGGTTATCCCCTGTTTCAATCACTCCGGATGGGTTATCTTTTATTTACAGACTGTGGTGACAGTTGTAAGGAGACCCTGTATGGCAAAGTATCAAAGCATGCTGGTAGCCATCGATCCTAACCAGGACGATCAACCCGCATTACGGCGCGCTGTGTACCTTCATCAACGGATTGGTGGAACCATTAAAGCCTTTTTGCCGATCTACGATTTTTCGTATGAGATGACCACCCTTCTGTCGCCTGACGAGCGCACGGCTATGCGTCAGGGCGTCATCAGCCAGCGGACCGCGTGGATCCGCGAACAGGCAAAATTTTACATAGATGCCGGCGTGCCGATTGACATCAAAGTCGTCTGGCATAACCGCCCCTTCGAAGCCATTATTCAGGAAGTGATGAGCGGCGGGCACGATCTGCTGCTCAAGATGGCCCACCAGCACGACAAACTGGAAGCGGTGATTTTCACCCCCACCGACTGGCATTTACTGAGAAAATGCCCCTGCCCGGTGTGGATGGTGAAAGATCAGCCGTGGCCGGAAGGCGGCAAAGCGATTGTGGCAGTCAATCTCGCCAGCGAAGAGGAGTATCACAACGCCCTCAATGACAAACTGGTACGGGAAACGCTGCAGCTTGCCGAGCAAATCAACCACACCGAAGTGCATCTTGTGGGCGCCTACCCGGTCACGCCAATCAATATCGCGATTGAGCTGCCGGATTTCGACCCGAGCGTGTACAACGACGCCATTCGCGGCCAGCATCTGCTTGCCATGAAGGCGCTACGGCAGAAATACAGCATTTCAGAAGAGATGACCCACGTCGAGAAAGGCCTGCCGGAAGAGGTCATCCCGGATCTGGCTGAGCATTTGCAGGCGGGGATTGTGGTACTGGGCACGGTTGGACGCACAGGCCTTTCTGCCGCATTCCTTGGGAATACCGCGGAACAGGTTATCGATCATCTGCGCTGCGACCTGCTGGCGCTGAAGCCGGATCAGTATCAGACCCCGGTCGAGCTTGACGACGAAGAAGACGACTAAGCATCCAGCCTTAGTCTCTTAAAAAAAGAAAAACCCGGTGAGCTTCCTCACCGGGTTTTTTATGTCTGACAGAGGGATCAGTGGATACCCAGACACCAGGCGTAGTTGATCTCTTCTTTGAGTTCGAAGGATGACAGTGCCACCGGCCTTTTCATCAGAACGTTTCCCAGTTATCGCCCTCGGCAAGTGCCGGGCGCTGTGGCTGATAGCGACTGGCGGAAGGCGCAGGCGGCTGGCGATTTATGCTACCCGCGTGCTGCAAACGAAACGCACCGACTGCCTCCGTGAGGCGTGCGGCCTGCTCTTCCAGTGAACCAGCCGCCGCAGAGGCCTCTTCCACCAGCGAGGCATTTTGCTGGGTGACGTTGTCCATCTCCGTAATCGCCTGACTCACCTGCAAAATCCCCCGACTCTGCTCATCCGAAGCCGCGGCGATTTCCAGCATGATGTCGGTGACGCGTTTGACCGCCTCCACGATGTCACTCATGGTGCTGCCCGCCGCAACGACTTCTCCGGAACCGCGTTCAATCAGCATGACGGATTCACTGATAAGCCCTTCAATCTCTTTTGCTGCCTGGGCGCTGCGGCTGGCGAGCGTGCGTACTTCGCTTGCGACCACAGCAAAACCTCGTCCCTGTTCCCCTGCACGCGCAGCTTCCACCGCGGCGTTCAGCGCCAGAATGTTGGTCTGGAAAGCAATGCTGTTAATCACAGCGGTAATTTCAGATATTTTCTTCGAACTGGCAGAGATGTTGCCCATCGTCGACACCACGCCGGAGACAATCTGCCCGCCGCGCGTAGCTTTCCCGGAGGCATCTTCCGCCAGTCTGGAGGCGTGATGCGCGTTATCGGCGTTCTGTTTCACCGTGGCGGTCAGTTGCTCCATGCTGGCGGCTGTCTGCTCAATCGCCGCGGCCTGCTCTTCAGTACGGGAGGACAAATCCGTGTTGCCTGCGGAAATTTCGCTGGTACCGCGATAGATCTCTTCGGTGCCCTGACGCACGGTGCCAACGGTTTGCGCCAGCGCGTGCTGCATTTTTTGCAGGTCGTGGCTCAGCTTACCGATTTCGCTGCGGCCCGTCGCTTCATCGGCCAGCGTCAGATCGCCATCCGCAATTTGCTCGATACGGTGCAGAGCGCGACGCAGAGGATTAATAACGGTTCGGCGTAACGCAACAAACGTAAGCAACGTTAAAACCAGCGCCAGCACAAAGGCCCCAACCATAAAGGCGAGACCAAGCTGGGTGCGGCTGTGTGCCGTTTCGGACAGATGACGAGCCCGTTCGCTGCGGATCTGAATCGCCTTAAGCAACACGTCGTTGTAAGCGGCATCCAGTTGGCGGGCGTGCTCGTTTTCATGGTTGATGATCGCCTCAAACATACCGTTTTTGGCATATTTCAGCATCGGCTGCATGCCATCGATGTAGGCTTTGTAGCGCGCATTGATCTCACCATCCAGCGCTTCATCAGCCGGTGTTTTCACTTCACGATTCACGTACTGCGCGAAGCCTTCCTGAGACTGTTTGATGCGCTGCTCCGCTTCGGCGATATTGCGCTTCATATCATCCATTTCGGCAATGCGGCTGGCGGCGCCGGCGTGGATCAGGTTGATACGTGCTGTTCGCAGATGGTTTGAGCTGTTCGATAAACCCATGCGAACTTCTAATTCCTGAGTAACGTCACCCTGGTCACGATCGGCCTGCAGCAAAAAATAGCCCGCAAGGCCCGAGCTCAGCGCGAACAGCAGCAGGATCCCCCCGAGAATGGAGGAGAACAGCGGCACGAGACGGATATGGTGTAAAAAACTGACGGTTTGCGACTTTTGCCCTACGGCTGATTTATCCATGGCTTATCGACTCTCTTATAGTAAAGACGTATCAAAACGTCCGTAAGATTGTCATCGGCCCGGCGCGCCGATTGCTTACCGGTAAAAGCGCTACGTGGGTCACATTTTGAACATTAAAAAGGAAAGCCAGCGGACGAACGCCGCTGGCCTGCGCATCAGTTATCGCCGAAATGGATAACGGTGCGGATAGATTTACCTTCATGCATCAGATCAAAAGCTTTGTTGATCTGATCCAGCGGCAGACGGTGGGTAATGAACGGGTCGAGGTTGATTTTGCCAGCCATCGCATCTTCTACCATCCCCGGCAGTTGAGTGCGCCCTTTCACGCCGCCGAACGCCGAACCGCGCCACACGCGCCCGGTAACCAGCTGGAACGGGCGAGTTTTGATCTCCTGGCCTGCGCCCGCCACGCCGATAATGACGCTTTCGCCCCAGCCTTTGTGGCAGCATTCAAGCGCCGCGCGCATGACGTTCACGTTGCCGATGCACTCGAAGCTGAAATCAACGCCGCCGTCGGTCAGTTCAACAATCACGTCCTGCACCGGTTTGTCGTAATCGTTCGGATTGATGAAATCGGTCGCGCCCATTTCACCCGCCAGCTTAAATTTTTCCGGATTGGTGTCGACGGCAATGATGCGGCCCGCTTTCGCCTGAACGGCTCCCTGAATTACCGCCAGGCCAATCCCACCAAGGCCGAACACGGCCACGGAATCACCCGCTTTCACTTTAGCAGTATTGTGCACTGCCCCAATTCCAGTGGTGACGCCGCAGCCCAGCAGACAAACTTTGTCGAGTGGCGCCTGCGGGTTCACTTTCGCCAGAGAAATTTCCGCGACAACGGTGTACTCGCTGAAGGTGCTGGTGCCCATGTAGTGGTAAATCGGTTCTCCGTTCAAGGAGAAACGCGTAGTGCCGTCCGGCATCAGGCCTTTGCCCTGAGTCGCACGCACGGCCTGGCAAAGGTTAGTTTTGCCGGATTTGCAGAACTTACACTCGCGGCATTCCGCTGTGTACAACGGGATAACGTGATCGCCCGGCTTCAGGCTGGTGACGCCTTCGCCGACTTCAACCACAACGCCACCGCCTTCATGGCCTAATACCGCCGGGAATACGCCTTCAGGGTCGTCACCGGAGAGCGTGAAGGCATCCGTGTGGCAAACGCCCGTGTGGGTGATCTTAACCAGTACTTCGCCCTTCTTCGGCGGCGCGACGTCGATTTCGACAATTTTCAGCGGCTGGCCCGGGCCAAACGCAACTGCAGCACGTGATTTCATCTTCCGTCTCTTCCCTTGTTGTCAGTTATTTTAAATACGATGGTAGCAGAGCTATTAAGATTGTAACGATGCCAGGCGCGCGGCGAAGCCCACAAACACCAGGCCAATCAGGCTGTTGCCAAGCTTCACCAGTTTCTTGCGGCTACCCACAAAGCGGGTCACCAGCGTGCCGGACACAATCAGGAAGCTGAGATAGATAAAGCTCACCGTCTCCAGCGTAACGCCCAGGATCAGGAACGCCAGCCCCGGCGTACTTGAGTTCACGTCGATAAACTGCACGAAGAACGAAACGTAAAACAGAATGGCTTTTGGGTTAGTCAGGCTCAGCGTCAGGGCGCGCTTAAAGATGGTGCTGCGCTGTTCGGCATGGTGCGCGTGCTCGCCGCCCTTCTGTTTGATGACCGCCCACAGCATTTTTATGCCGAGATAAAGCAGATACAACGCGCCGAGATAACGAACGATGTTAAACAGCACTGGCGTCGTTTTAATGAGCGTGGCAACGCCCGCGTACGAAAGAAACATCAGCACCGCATCGCCGATAAATACCGCCAGCGCAGCGAGGTAGCCTGTACGAATGCCGTACGCTGCCCCGGTTTTGAGCACAAAAAAGGTATTTGGCCCAGGCACCAGAATGATAAAAATCGCGCCCACCAGGTAGGTCCAGTAATTCAGTACGCCAAAATCCGCAAACACGCCGTTCTCCCTTCACCGTTGTTTTCAAATGTGACGGCCATCATAACAAAAAAGCCGCCTTCCTTTCACGGGAAGACGGCTTTAAGCGCACAAACCTGTAAGCCGATTTACAGCGCTTTCAGAATCGCATCCACGCTGGCTTTAGCATCGCCAAACAGCATGTGGGTGTTCTCTTTGAAGAACAGCGGGTTCTGAACGCCTGCGTAGCCGGTGTTCATGGAGCGCTTGAACACGATAACGTTCTGCGCTTTCCATACCTCCAGCACCGGCATACCGGCAATCGGACTCTTCGGATCGTCAAGGGCCGCCGGGTTCACGGTGTCGTTGGCGCCAATGACCAGCACGGTGTCGGTATCGCGGAAGTCGTCGTTGATTTCGTCCATTTCCAGCACGATGTCATACGGCACTTTCGCTTCCGCCAGCAGTACGTTCATGTGCCCTGGCAAACGCCCCGCTACCGGGTGAATGCCGAAACGCACGTTGATGCCACGTGCGCGCAGCTTCTCGGTGATTTCAGCCACCGGATACTGCGCCTGAGCCACTGCCATGCCATAGCCTGGGGTGATGATCACCGAATGCGAGTTTTTCAGCATCTCAGCGGTCTCTTCAGCGCTGATTTCACGGTGTTCGCCCACTTCTTCGTCTACACCGGTGGAAGAGCCGTCAGTACCGAAACCACCGGCGATGACGCTGATAAACGAACGGTTCATCGCCTTACACATGATGTAGGACAGGATCGCACCCGACGAACCAACCAGCGCACCGGTGACGATCAGCAGGTCGTTGCTCAGCATGAAGCCCGCTGCCGCCGCTGCCCAACCGGAGTAGGAGTTCAGCATGGAAACCACTACCGGCATATCCGCCCCGCCGATAGACGCCACCAGATGCCAGCCAAACGCCAGCGCGATAACGGTCATGATCAGCAGCGCCAGCACCTGCAGCCCTACGCTTTCGGTGCGCACAAACACCACCAACAGCAGGAAGGAAACCACCAGCGCCGCGAGGTTCATTTTGTGACGGTTTGGCAGCATCAGCGGCTTAGAAGAGATCTTGCCGCGCAGTTTACCAAAGGCCACGATAGAACCAGTGAAGGTCACCGCACCGATGAAGATGCCGAGGAACACTTCCGTCAGGTGAATGTTCACCAGAATCGGTTCCAGACCCGGCTCGTGATACAGATAGCTGTTAAAGCCCACCAGCACCGCTGCCAGACCCACGAAGCTGTGCAGCACCGCTACCAGCTCCGGCATTTCGGTCATTTCGACGCGTTTTGCCAGGCGAATACCGATTGCGCCGCCAATGATCATCGCAACAATTATCCACGCCACATTGCCGGTATCCGGCCCGAAAATAGTGGCGATCAGCGCGATCGCCATCCCGGCGATACCGAAATAGTTGCCCTGCTGAGACGTTTCATGTTTCGAAAGCCCGGCCAGGCTGAAAATAAACAGGATCGCGGCAACAATGTATGCAGCTGTAACTAATCCTCCAGACATGTGCTACCCCTTACCCTTTGCGGAACATTTTCAGCATGCGCTGAGTCACGGTGAAGCCACCGAAAATATTGATGCTGGCGATCAGCACGGCGATGAAGCTCAGGAAGCTTACCCAGCCGCCGTGACCAATCTGCAACAGCGCCCCGACCACGATGATCCCTGATATCGCATTCGTGACCGACATCAGCGGCGTATGCAACGCATGAGAGACGTTCCACACTACGTAGTAACCCACCACGCAGGAAAGCGCGAACACGGTGAAGTGACCGAGGAACTCTTTAGGTGCGACATCGGCAAGCCAGCCGAACAGGATAATCGCCAGCGCCATCAGGGCGTATTTGCGCCACGGTGAGGCTGGTTTTTTCTCTTCAACCGGGGCCGCTTCAGCTTTTGCCGCCGCTTTGGGCTGTGCGGAAACCTGAATCGGTGGCGCAGGCCAGGTGACTTCACCTTCGCGCACGACGGTTACGCCGCGGATCACCACGTCGTCAAAGTCGATGATGATATTGCCGTCTTTCTCTTTGCACAGCAGCTTCAGCAGATTCACCAGGTTGGTGCCGTAGAGCTGGGATGACTGCGTTGGCAGACGTCCAGCCAGGTCGGTATAGCCAATCACCTTCACGCCATTGGCCGTGGTGAAGACTTCACCAGGCACGGTATATTCGCAGTTGCCGCCGTTCTGCGCGGCGAGATCGACCACCACGCTGCCCGGCGTCATGGAATCAACCATTTCTCGAGTGATTAACTTCGGTGCCGGCTTGCCCGGAATCAACGCCGTGGTGACGATGATATCGACCTCTTTTGCCTGCGCGGCAAAGAGCGCCATTTCTGCTTTGATAAACGCTTCGGACATCACTTTGGCATAGCCATCGCCGCTACCCGCTTCCTCTTCGAAATCGAGTTCGAGGAATTCCGCGCCCATACTCTGAACCTGTTCTTTCACTTCCGGACGGGTATCAAAGGCGCGCACGATGGCACCAAGGCTGTTAGCCGCGCCAATGGCTGCAAGACCGGCAACGCCTGCGCCAATCACCATGACTTTAGCTGGCGGAACCTTACCGGCGGCGGTGATTTGCCCGGTGAAGAAACGCCCAAACTCGTGGGCTGCCTCAACAATCGCACGATAACCGGCGATGTTCGCCATCGAGCTCAGGGCGTCGAGGGACTGCGCGCGCGAAATGCGCGGCACGGAGTCCATCGCCATCACGTTGATATTACGTTCGGCCAGTTTTGCCATCAGATCCGGATTTTGCGCCGGCCAGATAAAGCTAATAAGCGTGGTGCCCGCGTTCAGCCGTGCAATTTCGGTATCGGTTGGGGCATTGACCTTCAGAATAATGTCAGATTGCCAGATGGCTTCTGCGCTAACGACTTCCGCACCTGCCTCGGTAAAAGCACGATCCTCGAAGCTCGCAAGCTTCCCGGCCCCGCTTTCTACGGCCACCGTAAACCCAAGCTTCAGCAACTGTTCCACCGTTTTCGGCGTGGCTGCAACGCGGGTTTCCAGGGCCAGCGTCTCTTTTGGTACCGCAATACGCATAGTTTTCCCTTCCATCGAGTGTAATGATGGTTTGTTGTCTCATCGGGTTCCGTCACTAAGAGCATCAGCTTTCGAAGAGGCGAAGCACCCGCAATAAATAAAACAGTAACAAACTTTCTATAACCTACTGAAAATAACGGCTGTGATCCACAGCCCGTAAACAGTAATTTTGATTTTATTAGGGAAAAGTCACTTTCACTGCGCTCAGGCAGCAATATTTACCTGATTTTGTCAGGCAGGCCTGATAATTCGCTTAAGCGAAGCGGTAAAACATGATTATTCTCGGCGATGTTACCGCATTTTAACATTACATTAACTTATAAAAGCTATCATGATTATCGGTTTTACTGGTCAACTGCCCATTTCTGCAACATATCATGAAAAGTTATCGCGCGAGTCTCCGCAGGTCGCACAAGATGAACAAAATCACGCAGACAGTGATGCAGATTAAATGCAATAATCATCGGCGTTTTAGTCACTAACAACTACCAGCATCTGGTTTGCGCAAGGCGAAGGATTATTTTTATGAAGCTTAAGAACACCCTCCTGGCGTCCGCTCTTCTCTCCGCAACGGCATTCAGCGCCTTTGCTGCCACCGAGCTAACGCCGGAGCAAGCGGCGGCCCTCAAGCCGTACGATCGTGTCGTGATCACCGGTCGTTTTAATGCAATTGGTGACGCTGTAGATGCCGTTGCACGCAAAGCCGATAAAGAAGGCGCAGCATCTTTTTACGTCGTTGATACCTCTGATTTCTCCGGCAGCGGCAACTGGCGCGTCACCGCAGACTTCTATAAAGAAAATGCGCCAAAAGCCGATGTGGTTAAAAACCGTATGATCGACGGCGTGATGGAGTTGCCAAAGGATCAGGCGGCGCTGATTGAGCCTTTCGACACCGTAACCGTACAGGGCTTCTACCGCAGCCAGCCTGAAGTGAACGAGGCCATTGCCAAAGCAGCGAAAGAGAAAGGCGCGGCCTCCTTCTATATTGTTCGCCAGGTCGATGCAAACCAGGGCGGCAACCAGCGCATCACGGCTTACGTTTATAAGTCAGACGCGAAAAAACGTGTCGTCCAGAGCCCGGACGCTATTCCAGCCAACTCTGATGCAGGTAAAGCCGCTATTGCTGCGGGTGGAACTGCCGCCGCGGCTGTGGAAATCCCAGGCGTGGCCTCCTCTTCTACCGTAGGCTCCAGCGAAGGCGTCGGCCGCTTCTTCGAAACGCAGTCAACCTCAGGCGGACGTTACAGTGTCACACTGCCTGACGGCACAAAAATCGAAGAGCTGAACAAAGTTGCTGCCGCGCAGATGGTGCCTTTCGATAGCGTTCAGTTCACCGGTAACTACGGCAATATGACCGAGATCTCCTACCAGGTAGCGAAACGCGCAGCGAAAAAAGGTGCGAAGTTCTATCACATTACTCGCCAGTGGCAGGAACGCGGTGGCAACATGACCATCAGCGCCGATCTGTACAAGTAATCCCCTCTTTATGTCCTGAAAGGCAGCTTCGGCTGCCTTTTTTATTTTTTTCTGCCCACGCGCATTGCATGCCTGCACCTCTCTCCGTAAAATCGCGCGCCATAGCGCAATCCTCCATGATTATGCGTTTTTACCAAATAAATATTCTGGATTTTAGTTCCTTCAACAGGATGCCCATGGAAAAGAAACTTGGCCTCAGTGCACTGACCGCCCTGGTACTTAGCTCAATGCTCGGCGCTGGCGTATTCAGCCTGCCACAAAACATGGCCGAAGTGGCCAGCCCGTCAGCATTGCTTATCGGCTGGGCAATCACCGGTGTCGGCATTTTGTTCCTTGCTTTCGCGATGCTGCTGTTAACCCGCATTCGCCCGGATCTGGACGGCGGCATTTTCACTTACGCCCGCGAAGGGTTTGGCGAGCTGATTGGATTCTGCTCCGCCTGGGGCTACTGGCTGTGTGCAGTGATCGCCAACGTCTCCTATCTGGTGATCGTCTTTTCAGCGCTGAGCTTCTTTACTGATACACCAGAACTTCGCCTGTTTGGCGACGGCAATACCTGGCAGGCGATGATCGGCGCTTCCGTACTGCTGTGGGTCGTGCATTTTCTCGTGCTGCGCGGGGTGCAGACGGCGGCAAGCATCAATCTGGTCGCGACGCTGGCAAAGCTGGTTCCGCTCGGCCTGTTCATTGCATTAGCCGCAATGGCGTTCAAAAGCGAAACGTTCAGCCTCGATTTCAGCGGCGTGGCGCTGGGCGTTCCCGTTTGGGAGCAAGTGAAAAACACCATGCTGATTACCCTGTGGGTGTTTATCGGCGTGGAAGGCGCCGTGGTCGTTTCTGCCCGCGCACGGAATAAAAACGACGTAGGCCGAGCAACATTGCTGGCCGTGCTTTCCGCACTCAGCGTCTACCTGCTGGTGACGCTGCTGTCGCTCGGTGTGGTGCCTCGCCCGGAACTGGCTGAGCTGCGTAACCCATCAATGGCGGGCCTGATGGTGCGAATGATGGGCTCCTGGGGTGAAGTGGTCATTGCCGCAGGGCTGATTGTGTCGGTGTGCGGCGCGTACCTGAGCTGGACAATCATGGCCGCAGAAGTGCCTTATCTGGCCGCCACGCACAAGGCGTTTCCGCGCGTGTTTGGCCGTCAGAATAAAAACAATGCTCCGGCTTCTTCGCTGTGGCTGACCAACATCAGCGTGCAGGTTTGCCTGATCCTGATTTGGCTCACCGGCTCGGATTACAATACGCTGCTGACCATCGCCTCCGAGATGATTCTGGTACCCTATTTCCTCGTCGGCGCATTTCTGCTGAAGATGGCGACCCGACCGCTGCACAAAACAGTGGGTATCGGGGCCTGCATTTATGGCTTATGGTTACTGTATGCTTCCGGCCCGATGCACCTGCTGCTTTCCGTAGTACTTTATGCACCTGGCCTGCTGGTGTTTATCTACGCTCGTCATACGCACCAGTTGGATAACATGCTCAAACGCCGTGAAATGGCGATGATTGGTCTGTTACTGGTTGCCGCAATCCCGGCAACGTGGATGTTAGTGGGGTAAGGCACTTGCCCCATCGCGACGTTAAGGAGAGAACGATGGGAAAAAGCCTGACCCGCCCCGTCCTGATTACCGGAGGAGGCCGCCGCATCGGCCTCGCCCTTGCCCACCATTTTCTGAATCAGCAGCAGCCGGTGATCGTCAGCTACCGCACGCGATATGACGCGATCGGCGTGCTGGAAAAAGCCGGTGCACGGTGCATCGCTGCCGACTTCTCAACCGATGAAGGCATTCTTGCTTTCGCTGACGCCGTCAAATCTCATACCGACGGACTGCGGGCAATTATCCATAACGCCAGCGCCTGGATTGCCGAAAAACCGGGCATCTCCCTGAGCAACGTCATGCAGCAAATGATGCAGATCCACGTTAACGCGCCCTATCTGCTGAACCACGCGCTGGAACCGCTCTTACGCGGCCATGGCCATGCGGCAAGCGATATCATTCACTTCACCGATTACGTAGTCGAAAAAGGCAGCGACAAGCACATCGCCTATGCTGCCAGCAAAGCCGCGCTCGATAATATGACCCGCTCATTTGCCCGCAAGCTTGCGCCGGAAGTGAAAGTGAATGCGATTGCGCCTGCGATGATCCTGTTCAACGAAACGGATAACGCTGAATACCGCCAGAACGCGCTGAATAAATCGCTGATGAAGGTTGCGCCCGGCGAGAAAGAGATCCTCGATCTGGTGGATTACCTGCTCACCAGCTGTTACGTCACCGGACGCTCGTTTGGCGTCGACGGTGGTCGCCCTCTGCGCTAGTGAAACCGGCTCCAGAGCGCAATCAGCAGCCAGGCGCTGAGACTCCAGCACACCACTGCGCCCGCCAGCGCCAACGGCAGGCGCAGAAATCCGGTGAAATACCAGAGCGAAAGCAGATAGAGAAAATAAGGAATGATTGACCACATCCCAAATACGATAGTCGTGCGCAGCGCCTCAGTGCCCCGCTCACTGGCGACAATATAATGGGCAATCAGAGCAAAAGTCGGAAATAAAGGAATCAGTCCGGCAATATAATAATTCTTCGTTTTTGCCAGTACGCCGATCAGTAACACCACCAGCGCGCCCAGCACCGCTTTAATCAGTAACCCCATGACTCAGCCTGAAATTTATCTCATGAATGCGTTGAGGATAACGGAAGTTACATTGTTTATGAAAGATTAATAGCACCCTACAGAACGGCGGTGTATTTTAGCTTTTTTCGTCGCGCTGAATGGTTATGAATAAGATCGTTTTTGTGGAAGACGATCCGGAAGTCGGATCGCTGATTGCCGCTTATCTCGGTAAACATGATATGGACGTTATCGTTGAACCCAGGGGAGATCGCGCCGAAGAAGTGGTGCTGCGTGAACAGCCCGATCTGGTGCTGCTGGACATTATGCTGCCCGGTAAAGACGGGATGACCATTTGCCGCGATCTGCGTGCCCAGTGGCAAGGGCCTATCGTACTGCTGACCTCGCTCGACAGCGATATGAACCACATTCTGTCACTGGAAATGGGCGCAAGCGATTATATTCTCAAGACCACGCCGCCGGCGGTACTGCTCGCCCGTCTGCGCCTGCATTTGCGCCAGCACGTTGTCGCGCCGATGAGTGAAAAATCTGCTTCCGGCCTTACGCCACACAAAGCCATTCGTTTTGGCTCGCTTTCCATCGACCCCGTTAACCGTCAGGTTCAGCTGAGCGGCACCAACGTTACGCTCTCGACGGCTGATTTTGACCTGCTGTGGGAGCTGGCTACCCACGCCGGGCAAATCATGGACCGCGACGCGCTGCTGAAAAATCTGCGCGGCGTAACCTACGACGGTATGGATCGCAGCGTGGACGTTGCCATTTCTCGCCTGCGCAAAAAGCTGCTCGACAGCGCTACCGAGCCATACCGTATAAAAACCGTGCGTAACAAGGGCTACCTTTTCGCGCCCCACGCCTGGGATAACTGATTTTTGCCGTCACGGGGCCAGAAATGAAAAAGTTGTTCGTGCAGTTTTATCTGCTGCTGTTTGTCTGCTTTCTGGTCATGACCATGCTGGTCGGGCTGGTGTATAAGTTCACCGCCGAACGCGCAGGCCGACAGTCCCTTGACGACCTGATGAAGAGTTCGCTGTACCTGATGCGCAGCGAACTGCGAGAAATTCCACCCCGCGACTGGAGCAAGACGCTCAAAGAGCTCGACCTCAATCTCTCCTTCGATCTGCGCATTGAGCCGCTGAACAAATTCCAGCTGGCGGAAAGCTCCATGGAGCATTTGCGCCGCGGCGATATTGTCGCGCTCGACGATCAGTACACCTTTATCCAGCGCATTCCGCGCAGCCACTACGTGCTCGCCGTCGGCCCCGTGCCGTATCTCTACTATCTGCACGAGATGCGGCTATTGGACGTAGCGCTGCTGGCGTTTATCGCCGTCTCGCTCGCCTTCCCGGTGTTTATCTGGATGCGTCCGCACTGGCAGGACATGCTACGCCTCGAAACGGCAGCTCAGCGCTTTGGCGAGGGCCACCTGACCGAACGTATTCACTTTGACAGCATGTCGAGCTTCGAGCGGCTCGGCGTGGTATTCAATCAGATGGCCGATAACATTAATGCCCTGATTGCCAGTAAAAAACAGCTGACGGACGGCATTGCCCACGAGCTGCGCACGCCGCTGGTGCGCCTGCGCTATCGGCTTGAAATGAGTGAGAATCTGACGGATGCCGAATCTCAGGCGCTGAACCGCGATATCGGCCAGCTTGAAGCGCTGATTGAAGAACTGCTGACCTACGCACGCCTCGATCGTCCGCAGAACGAACTGATTCTGACCACGCCGGATCTGCCCGCATGGATAACGTCCCACGTTGATGACATTCAGACCGTCAACCCTCAGCGCGACGTGACGCTGGTGCAGCTGACACGGGGCGATTACGGCGCGCTGGACATGCGTCTGATGGAACGCGTTCTGGATAACCTGGTGAACAACGCCATGCGCTACAGTCGTCAGCAAATACAGGTAAGTCTTTCCCTGCTCGCCGGGCGCGCCACGCTGATAGTGGATGACGACGGTCCTGGCATTGCTCCAGATGAACGCGAACGCGTGTTCGAGCCGTTTGTGCGCCTCGACCCTAGCCGCGATCGTGCCACTGGCGGCTGCGGTCTGGGCCTGGCGATTGTGCACTCCATTGGCCTTGCGATGTCCGGCGAAGTCACCTGCGACGCAAGCCCACTCGGCGGTGCGCGTTTTTGCTTCAGCTGGCCGGTATGTCATCAGGTCAGCACCACCATCGCCGCTGCCTGACCGAACGTTGCACAATGCCCGATACGGCGCTACAGTTAAAACAATTAGGATGTTGTAACTAATGAGAGCGCCATGGCCGATTACGATCTGATTGAACGCCTGACCACCACCTTTCGCCAGATGGAACACGAGCTGCTGGAACTGCAGCAGATGCTGGCCGACAGCCATCTGCTTACCGCCCGGGTGTTTGAGCTGCCGGAAGTGAGTAAAGAGAAGGAACACGATCCGCTGTCGAACATTGCGGTCACCCAGCACCTGGGAGAAACCGCACGGCAGATGGCGCTCAGACACTTCAGCCACCTGTTTATTCAGCAGCAGTCGGAGCACCGCAGCAGCAAGGCCGCCGTGCGCCTGCCAGGCGTAATTTGTTTACAACCCGGTACAGACCAGCTTGCGGCGCTGGAGAGCAGGATCGGTAGCATCAACGCGCTGAAGGCGGCATTTGAGCATATGGTGACCGTTGAATCGGGCCTGCCTTCTGCCGCCCGTTTTGAATGGGTGCATCACCATCTTCCCGGCCTGATGACGCTCAGTGCCTATCGCTCACTGACGCTGCTGCGCGATCCGGCGACAATCCGCTTCGGCTGGGCAAACAAACATATCATTAAGAACCTGACTCGCGATGACGTGCTTAAGCAGCTGGAAAACAGCCTGCGTTCGCCGCGTTCAGTGCCACCGTTCACGCGCGAGCAGTGGCAGGCGAAGCTCGAGCGGGAATATCAGGATGTCGCTGCGCTGCCGCAGAAAGCGAAGCTAAAAATTAAGCGGCCGGTGAAGGTGCAGCCGATCGCCCGCGTGTGGTATGCCGGACAACAGAAGCAGGTGCAGTACGCCTGTTCCGGTCCGATGATCGCGCTGATATCCGGCACGCGGGGCGTCAGCGTGCCGGACGTCGGGGAATTACTGAATTACGACGAAGATAAAATCCAGTATCGCTACAAACCCGAGGCGCAGTCGCTGGAACTCATTATTCCGCGTCTGCACCTGTACGTGGCTAGTGACTGAGCTTCATGCTGCCGACCATTGCTTCCGGGCGCACCCATTCGTCAAATTCGGCTTCCGTCAGGTAGCCGAGCTTTAAAGCCGAGGCCTTCAGCGTCAGCCCTTCCTTATGCGCCTTTTTGGCAATTTCTGCCGCCTTATCGTAGCCAATATGGGTATTGAGCGCCGTCACCAGCATCAGTGATTCATTAAGCAGCTGATCGATACGCGCCCGGTTCGGCTCGATGCCTGCCGCGCAGTGCTCATTGAAACTCTCCATACCGTCCGCCAGCAGGCGCACAGACTGGAGGAAATTATGAATCACCATCGGGCGATAAACGTTCAGTTCAAAGTTCCCGGACGCGCCGCCCATGTTCACCGCCACGTCATTACCCATTACCTGACAGCACAGCATGGTCATCGCTTCGCACTGCGTCGGATTCACTTTCCCCGGCATGATCGAGCTACCCGGCTCATTTTCCGGAATCGACAGTTCACCAATACCACAGCGCGGCCCCGAAGCCAGCCAGCGAACGTCATTGGCAATTTTCATCATCGATGCCGCCAGCCCTTTCAGCGCACCATGCGCATGAACCAGCGCATCGCAGGTTGCCAGCGCTTCAAACTTATTCGGCGCAGTCACAAACGGCTGACGGGTGATGGCCGCCAGCTCCTCAGCGACGCGCTTTGCGTATTCCGGATGGGTGTTCAGTCCGGTCCCGACCGCCGTGCCGCCAAGCGCCAGTTCACTAAGATGCGGCAGCGTGAGCTCAATATGCTTCAGGTTATGTTCCAGCATCGCCACCCAGCCTGAAATTTCCTGACCCAGCGTCAGCGGCGTGGCATCCTGCAAATGGGTACGTCCGATTTTCACGATGTCCGCGAAGGCGTGAGATTTATTGCTCAGGGTTTTCTTCAGCACCTGAAGCTGTGGGATCAGATGTTCGCGCAGGGCAATGACCGCCGCGACGTGCATCGCCGTCGGGAACACATCGTTCGAACTCTGGCTTTTGTTGACGTCGTCGTTAGGGTGAATTTTGCGTTCCATACCGCGTACGCCGCCGAGCAGCTCGCTCGCACGGTTCGCCAGTACTTCATTCATATTCATATTGCTTTGGGTACCGGAACCGGTCTGCCAGATAGCGAGCGGGAACTCATCGGCGTGCTTTCCGGCGAGCACCTCATCTGCGGCGCTCACGATGGCATTGGCTTTTTCATCCGACAGCAGCTGCAAATCCTGGTTCACCTTGGCGGCGGCGCGTTTGGTCAGCGCAAGGGCAGCGATCAGCGAGACGGGCATTTTTTCAGTAGAGATGCGGAAATGTTCGAGCGAACGCTGAGTTTGCGCCCCCCAGAGTTTGTCGGCTGGCACCTCAATCGCGCCCATGGAATCGCTTTCGCGGCGATGGGTAGTCATGTCTTACTCCTTGATAACACAGTGATGTGAATGGCCTTGCTCACAGGGCTTCAAAGAATAAAGTATTGATGACTTCAGGAATCGTGCATGGCGCTTTGTGCGCTCTTTTATTTGTCTCTGGATTGCCCGGCGGCGGCACAGCCTTACCGGGCCTACAAAACCTCATGCAGGCCGGGTCAGCGTTAGCGCCACCCGGCAACAGGGTTATTTCACACAGGCAGAGCACTGGCCGGATTTAATCTGCTGGAAGAAGTCGTTCCCCTTATCGTCCACCAGAATGAACGCCGGGAAATCCTCCACTTCGATTTTCCAGATAGCTTCCATCCCCAGTTCCGGGTACTCGACGCACTCCAGGCTCTTGATGCTGCCCTGCGCCAGCACGGCTGCCGGGCCGCCGATACTGCCGAGGTAGAAGCCGCCGTGCTTGTGGCATGCGTCCGTCACCTGCTGGCTGCGGTTGCCTTTAGCCAGCATGATCATGCTGCCGCCTTCAGACTGCAGCTGATCGACGTAAGAATCCATACGTCCTGCCGTTGTCGGGCCGAGAGAACCGGAGGCATAGCCTTCAGGCGTTTTCGCCGGGCCCGCGTAGTAAATAGGGTGATCTTTGACGTACTGCGGCAGCCCTTCACCTTTGTCCATACGCTCTTTAAGCTTCGCATGGGCAATGTCGCGCGCCACGATAATAGTGCCGTTCAGCGACAATCGCGTGGAAACAGGGAAATCAGAAAGCTGCGCCAGGATCTCTTTCATTGGGCGATTCAGATCGATGCGTACAGCCTCGCCCTCGCCTGCGTTGCGTAATTCTTCGGGGATGTATTTCCCCGGATTGTGCTCAAGCTTCTCAATCCACACGCCTTCGCGGTTGATTTTCGCTTTGATGTTACGGTCTGCGGAGCAGGAAACGCCCATGCCAATTGGGCAGGATGCGCCATGGCGCGGCAGGCGGATCACGCGAATATCGTGGGCGAAATACTTGCCGCCAAACTGCGCGCCAAGGCCCAGGTTCTGCGCTTCCACCAGCAGCTCCTGCTCAAGCTGAATATCGCGAAAAGCCTGACCATGCTCGTTCCCTTCGGTTGGCAGGCCATCGTAGTATTTGGTCGACGCCAGCTTCACGGTTTTCAGAGTAGCTTCTGCGGAAGTCCCGCCAATCACGAAGGCAACGTGGTACGGCGGACAAGCCGCAGTGCCAAGCGTACGCATTTTTTCGACCAGGTAGTTTTTCAGCTTCGCCGGGGTGATCAGCGCTTTGGTTTCCTGGTAGAGATAAGTTTTGTTAGCAGAGCCACCGCCTTTGGCGATGCACAGGAATTTGTACTCGTCGCCATCCACGCTGTAGAGATCAATCTGCGCCGGCAGGTTGGTGCCGGTGTTGACCTCTTTGTACATATCCAGTGGCGCATTCTGCGAATAGCGCAGGTTGTCTTCGGTGTAGGTTTCATACACGCCGCGAGCGAGGGCGGCTTCGTCACCGCCGCCGGTCCAGACGCGCTGGCCTTTTTTACCGACGATGATCGCCGTGCCGGTATCCTGGCAGGTCGGCAGAATGCCTTTGGCCGCAATATCCGAGTTACGCAGGAACTGCAGCGCCACGTATTTGTCGTTTTCGCTGGCCTGCGGGTCGCTGAGAATATCCGCCACCTGCTGCTGGTGCGCCGGGCGCAGCATGAATGAAGCATCGTGGAAGGCGTGCTTAGCGAGCAGCGTCAGCGCCTGCGGGTCAACTTTGAGGATTTGCTGGCCTTCGAATTCGGCCATGGAGACGTGATCTGAGCTGAGGAGATAGTATTCAGCGTCATCCTTTTTCAGTGGAAAAGGATCCTGCCAGACAAAAGGTTTATTCGACATTGTGCTCTCACTTACGACATTGGCTGATTATTATCGGGCAACTTTCCGTTCTGCCCAGGAGAAAAGCGAGTCCGCATATCCTACACAATTTTTTAACAAAAACTGAGACAAGGACGACTTTTTCCCTGAGAAGGTGACTTCTGCGCGGTTTTATTGGTTTAATACGGGCAGTTAATTTCCTTATGAATACAGGGCTTGATAATGCAAAAACTCATCAACTCAGTGCAGAACTACGCCTGGGGCAGTCATACTGCGTTAACGGAACTCTACGGCATCGCCAATCCGGACAATCTGCCAATGGCAGAGCTGTGGATGGGCGCGCACCCGAAGAGCAGCTCAAAAATCACCGATGCCAGCGGTCAGACCCGCAGCCTGCGCGATGTGATCGACGCCGATAAAGCCACCCTGCTGGGGCGTAACGTCGCTGAGCGTTTCGGCGAGCTGCCGTTCCTGTTCAAAGTTCTGTGCGCCGACAACCCGCTGTCGATTCAGGTGCACCCAAATAAGAAAGCCTCCGAAGAAGGGTTCACCAAAGAAAACGCCGCAGGTATTCCACTGGATGCTGCCGAACGTAACTACAAAGATCCGAACCACAAACCGGAGCTGGTTTTCGCCCTCACCCCGTTCCTTGCGATGAACGCCTTCCGTGAGTTTTCCGATATCGTTTCCTTGCTGCAGCCCGTCTCTGGCGCACACGCCTCGATTGCGCATTTCTTACAGGAGCCCAACGCCGAACGCCTGAGCCAGCTGTTCGCCAGCCTGCTCAATATGCAGGGCGAAGAGAAATCCCGTGCGCTGGCCGTGCTGAAAGCGGCACTGAACAGCCAGCAGGGCGAGCCGTGGGAAACCATCCGCTTTATCGCCCAATTCTACCCGGATGACAGCGGCCTCTTCTCTCCGCTGCTGCTGAACGTCGTGAAGCTCAAACCGGGTGAAGCGATGTTCCTGTTCGCTGAAACCCCGCATGCCTATTTGCAGGGCGTGGCGCTTGAGGTGATGGCGAACTCCGATAACGTTCTGCGCGCGGGCCTGACGCCGAAATACATCGATATCCCGGAGCTGGTCGCCAACGTGAAGTTTACGCCAAAACCGGCCGCAGAACTGCTGACGCAACCGACTAAGCACGGCGCTGAGCTGGACTTCCCTATTCCGGTCGACGATTTTGCCTTCTCTTTGCATGACCTCACAACTCAGGGTGCCGACGTGGCTCAGCAGAGCGCGGCAATTCTGTTCTGCCTGGAAGGCGAAGCGGTGCTAAGCAAAGGCGAACAGCAGCTGGTGCTGAAGCCAGGCGAATCTGCATTTGTGGCCGCAAATGAGTCACCGGTCCGCCTGAGCGGCGTCGGTCGTGTCGCCCGCGTTTATAATAAGCTTAAGTAAATACTGAAGATCTGAGGAACTCTTGCTAAGCTTGAGGTTGCCTTACGACATCACAGGCGGTTGATTCCGCCTGTTTTCATTTTATGGACAAACGCTATGAAAAAATCGCTGGTTGCAGTTGGCATTATTGTGGCTTTAGGAGTGGTATGGACCGGGGGCTCCTGGTACACGGGTAAACAACTGGAAGGTCGTCTGGCCGATATGGTGGCGCAGGCAAACGCACAGCTGGCCAGCACCGCGCCGGAGGCGGGTATTCAGCTTGCGTATCAGAACTACCAGCGCGGCGTGTTCAGCAGTCACTTACAGATGGTCGTGAAGCCCGCTGACGGCGCGAAAAGCAGCTGGCTGAAGCCGGGGCAGACCGTCGTTCTGGATGAAAATGTGTCTCACGGCCCCTTCCCGCTGGTCTCGCTGAAGTCATTCAACCTTGCGCCAGCAATGGCGACCGTCAACTCTCAGCTGGTGAACAACGACACCACCAAACAGCTGTTTGACCTGGCCAAAGGCCAGTCGCCGTTCGATATCAGCACCCGCATTAGCTATGCCGGTGACACCCGTTCAGACATCAACCTCAAGCCGCTGAACTACGAAAAAGGCGAAGAGAAAGTCGCCCTCAGCGGCGGTGACTTCAAACTCGATGCCGACAAAGACGGCAACGTCTTCTCACTGAACGGTAACGTTGAAAGCGGCGTGATTAACGCGGTCAACGAGTACAACCAGAAGGTCCAGCTCACCTTTAACAACCTCAGGACCGAAGGCGACAGCAAGCTCACCTCTTTTGCTGAGCGCATTGGCAATCAGAAAGTCACCCTCGATAAAGTGTCGGTCGGCGTGGAAGGTAAAGAGCTGGCGCTGCTTGATGGCATGACGCTTGACGGCAAATCCGCACTTTCTGATGACGGCAAAAAAATTAACACTTCGCTGGATTACACCCTCAACAGCCTGAAGCTGCAGGGGCAGGACATGGGCAGCAGTAAGCTGGCGCTGAAGGTCGGTCAGATTGACGGCCAGTCCTGGCATCAGTTCAGCCAGCAGTATAACGGCGAAGTCCAGGCGCTGCTCGCGCAGCCGGGCATGATGGATAACCCGGAAGTGTACCAGCAGAAGGTGACCGAGGCGTTCTTCAGCGCCCTGCCGCTGCTGCTGAAAGGCGAACCGGTGATCACCATCGCGCCGCTGAGCTGGAAAAACAGCAAAGGCGAAACCACCTTTAATCTTTCGCTGTTCCTGAAAGATCCGTCTACGGCGACCGTTGCCCCGCAAACGCTGGCGCAGGAAGTCGATCGCAGCGTGAAGTCGCTCGACGGTAAGCTGGTGATCCCGATGGACATGGCGACGGAATTTATGACGCAGGTGGCGCGCCTGGAAGGCTATCAGCAGGCCGATGCAGAAAAGCTGGCGAGCCAGCAGGTGAAAGGCCTGGCGGCAATGGGCCAGATGTTCCGCATCACCACTCAGCAGGACAACAACATTCAGACCAGCCTGCAGTATGCCAACGGCCAGGTGACGCTCAACGGGCAGAAGATGCCGCTGGCGGATTTTGTCGGCATGTTTGGCGTACCTGACGTGGCGATTCCTGCCCCGCAGGGAGATGCCGCACCGGCCCTGCAGGATCAGTCCGCACAGCCTTAACCGCCCGCGGATTTCCCGGAGCCACCGGCAGATAGCCAGGATTGATCGCTCCCATAAACAGCAAACCGGCTGCATGATGCAGCCGGTTTTTTTATATCTGTTTGACCAGCCGCGGCGGCATGATCTGATTTCGCGTGGAGCTTTTACCGTCCACAATACGCTGCAGCATTCGCTCCGCAACGCTTTGCCCCATCTCTCTGGCTGGAGTAATTGCCCAGCTCATTGGCGCGTCGTCCAGGCTTGCCTCCGGCACTTCTGCGAAAGCGGCAAGCGCAATTCGCTTATCGTAGTAATCGACAACTTCATCGCCGCTTTTCCAGCCCGCACGCATCAAACCGAGCCATGCACCCATCGCCACTACGCTGTTGTAGCAAACCACGGCGGTAATGGTCGGATTATGGCGCAGCAGCGTCGTCAACGCCTGTGACGCCTGTTTTTGCGTGGCTTCACACTCGATAACCCATTCACTGTGGAACGGCAAACCGAATTTCAGCAGCGTGGCACAGTAGCCGCCAACGCGTTCTGCACGTGTCAGCGACGCACTTTGCCCGCCAATCCAGGCGATGCGCTGATGGCCTTTGCGAATAAGATGTTCGGTCAGCATTTGCGCCGCCTGCATGTTGTCCGGGCGAATTAAATCGACGTCGTCGAGATAGCTTGCCCGGGAAGCGAAGACCAGCGGCACGCCGTTCTCTTCAGCCTTATCGCGCAGTTCCGCACCTCTGTCCACCGCCCCGGCAATCACCACACCGTCTACGCCCTGTGAGACCAGCGTGTCAAAGCGCTGAAGCATATGTTCGCCCTTGCGCCCGCCCTGGGTGAGAAACACCATTTTGCCCCGGGACTCCAGCGCCTCAATCATCCCGGCGGCAAGCTCTGCGTAAAATGGCGCACAAAGATCGCCAACAATAAGCCCAATCACGCCCGTTTGTCCGCCGCGCAGCGAGGCCGCCTGGCGGTTACGCACAAAGCCAAGTTGTTCTATCGCCTGGTTGACGCGCTCACCGGTGGCAATCGAGATACGCCCTTTACCGCTTAATACCAGCGATACGGTGGCCACGGAGACCCCCGCCGCCTGTGCGACATCGTTGATGGTGACTTTTTTTGCAATGGCCATGCGCCGATGCCACTCCCGTGTAGCGATAAAACGTTTTATCAATGGGTTATATTTATAAACCTTATTATCGTTTGATTATGTGATTTTGCTCGCACTAAAATTAGGTAAAACGTTTTATCTTTCCGCTGCATTCTACAACTACAACAGTTTTATCGGGACAAGGAGTCGTTTTATGACGGCGAAAGCAGCACCTAAGACCACCGTCTGGGAATTTTTCCAGCAGCTGGGTAAGACCTTCATGTTGCCAGTGGCACTTCTCTCTTTCTGCGGGATCATGATGGGGATCGGCAGCTCGCTGAGCAGCCATGACGTCACCACGCTACTGCCGTGGCTGGACACTCCGTTCCTGCAGGCGCTCTTCATGTGGATGAGCAAAATGGGCTCGTTCGCCTTCAGCTTCCTGCCGGTGATGTTCTGTATCGCCATCCCGCTGGGGCTGGCGCGCGATAACAAAGGCGTCGCGGCATTCGCGGGCTTTGTGGGTTACGCAGTGATGAATCTGTCGGTCAACTTCTGGTTGACCGCGAAAGGTATTCTGCCGACAACAGATGCGGCTATCCTGAAAGCCAACAACATCCAGAGCATTATTGGTATCCAGTCCATCGATACCGGTATCCTGGGTGCGGTAATTTGCGGCGTTATTGTGTGGATGCTGCACGAGCGTTTTCACACCATTCGTCTGCCGGATGCGCTGGCATTCTTTGGCGGCACCCGCTTTGTGCCAATCATCACCACCCTGGTGCTCGGCCTGGTCGGTCTGGCTATCCCGCTTATCTGGCCTTTCTTTGCTAAAGGCATTAACGGCCTGGGCTATGTGATTAACAGCGCGGGCGAATTCGGGCCAATGATCTTCGGTACCGGTGAACGCCTGCTGTTACCGTTCGGCCTGCAGCATATTCTGGTTGCCCTGATTCGCTTCACCGAAGCGGGCGGCACCATGGACGTCTGCGGTCATTCCGTCAGCGGCGCGCTGACTATCTTCCAGGCGCAGCTGAGTTGCCCGACCACTCACGGCTTCTCTGAAAGCGCCACCCGCTTCCTGTCTCAGGGGAAAATGCCTGCCTTCCTCGGCGGCCTGCCGGGTGCGGCACTGGCGATGTACCACTGTGCTCGTCCGGAAAACCGTCACAAAATTAAAGGGCTGCTCATCTCCGGCGTGATTGCCTGCGTCGTGGGCGGGACTACAGAGCCGATTGAATTCCTGTTCCTGTTCGTGGCTCCGGTATTGTTTGTTATCCACGCGCTGCTGACCGGCCTTGGCTTCACTGTGATGGCTGTTCTGGGTGTGACCATCGGTAACACTGACGGCAACGTCATCGATTTCGTGGTATTCGGGATCCTGCACGGCCTGGCCACCAAGTGGTATCTGGTGCCGGTTGTTGCGGCTATCTGGTTTGCGGTTTACTACGTTATCTTCCGCTTCGCCATCACCCGCTTTAACATCAAAACGCCGGGCCGGGATATCGAAACTGCGTCCAGCGTAGAAAAAGCGGTCGCAGGCGTGACCGGGAAATCCGGCTACAACACCCCGGCGATCCTCGCTGCGCTCGGTGGCGCGGAGAACATTTCCAGCCTCGACAACTGCCTGACCCGTCTGCGTCTGTCCATTGAGGATATGAGCAAAGTTGACGCTGATGCGCTGAAAGCCAACCGCGCTATCGGTGTGGTTAAGCTCAACGAGCACAGCCTGCAGGTTGTGATTGGGCCGCAGGTTCAGTCGGTAAAAGATGAATTATCCTCACTGATGAGCCCTGTTCAGGCGTAAATCCCCTTTCCCCCTTCGTCCTGGAGGGGGAAAATGTGTTATTCCTCGTTTGACCGAAATGGAGTTTCCCATGTTTGATTTCTCAACGGTTATCGATCGCCACGGCACCTGGTGTACCCAGTGGGATTACGTTGCCGACCGCTTTGGCACCGCCGATTTGCTACCCTTCACCATCTCCGACATGGATTTCGCCACCGCGCCTTGCGTGCTGGAGGCCATCAGCCAGCGTCTCAGCCACGGCGTGCTCGGCTACAGCCGCTGGAAAAACGATGAGTTTCTCGGTGCAATCCAGCACTGGTTCCGCAAGCGTTTCGACAGCATCATCGATACCGACCATATCGTGTACGGCCCGTCGGTTATCTACATGGTTTCGCAGATGATCCGTCAGTGGTCCGACGAAGGCGACGGCATCGTGGTGCATACCCCCGCTTACGATGCCTTCTACAAAGCCATTGAAGGCAATAAGCGCAATATCGCCGCCGTGCCGCTGCACCACACCGGCGAAGGCTGGTTCTGCGATATGGCGCTGCTTGAAAGCGTTGTTGCAGAGCCACGCAACAAAATTCTGCTGCTGTGCAGCCCACATAACCCGACCGGCAAAGTGTGGACGCGCGAAGAGCTGAGCACGATTGCCAGCCTGTGCCAGAAGCATAACGTCAAGGTTATCAGCGACGAAATTCATATGGATATGACCTGGAACGGGCGTCGCCATATTCCCTGGTGCGAGGTGGCGCAGAACGACTGGGCACTGTTTACCTCCGGCTCGAAAAGCTTCAATATTCCAGCCCTTACCGGAGCTTACGGGCTGATTGGTGAACAATCCTCCCGCGACGGATACCTGAATGCCCTGAAAGGCCGTGACGGGCTCTCCTCGCCATCGATTCCGGCGGTTATCGCACACATTGCCGCCTACGAAAAAGGTGAATCCTGGCTGGATGCCCTGCGGGATTATTTGCAGGAAAATATGCGCTATATCGCCCACGAGCTGAATACCGCTTTCCCGGAACTCAACTGGCAGCCGCCAGAGTCGACTTACCTGGCGTGGATTGATTTACGCCCGCTACACGTTGACGACAAGCTACTGCAAAAAGTACTGATTGAGCAGCAAAAGGTCGCCATCATGCCAGGATATACCTACGGAGAAGAAGGTAACGGTTTTGTACGTCTTAATGCCGGGTGCCCACGCAGCAAACTTGAGAAAGGCGTTCAGGCGCTGATTAACGCACTGCACGCCGTCCGCTGATTCTGTTGCGCAACAGAGTTTTTCGTTGCGCAAAATAGCTTTTAGCGCCGTTTTGGCTTTATAATGTGTCGCACTTTACCTAAAAAAAGAGTGCGACCATGATTCATAAAGACCTGCCCCTGACAGACATTCACCGCCACCTTGATGGCAACATTCGCGCACAAACCATTCTCGAACTCGGTCGCCAGCATAATATTGCCCTGCCTGCTGACTCGCTGGACGCGTTGCGTCCGCACGTGCAGGTTACCAGCCTTGAACCCGATCTGGTGAGCTTCCTCAGCAAACTCGACTGGGGGGTCAAAGTCCTGGCCGATTTAGACGCCTGTCGTCGCGTTGCATGGGAAAACATTGAAGACGCTGCCCGCAACGGCATTGATTACGTCGAGCTGCGCTTCTCCCCACGCTACATGGCAATGGCCCACAATCTGCCCGTTGCTGGCGTGGTGGAAGCTGTGATCGCCGGCGTGCAGGAAGGCTGCCGTGATTTCCCGGTAAAGGCAAACCTGATTGGCATCATGAGCCGCACTTTTGGCGAAGCCGCCTGCGAACAGGAGCTTAATGCCCTGCTTGCCCACCGCGATGGCATTACCGCGCTCGATCTGGCGGGCGATGAACTCGGTTTCCCGGGCAGCCTGTTCCTGAATCATTTCAACCGCGCACGCGATGCAGGCTGGCGCATTACCGTACACGCCGGCGAAGCCGCTGGCCCGGAAAGCATCTGGCAGGCGATTCGTGAACTGGGCGCGGAGCGCATCGGTCACGGCGTGAAGGCCGTTGAAGATCCTGCCCTGATGGATTTCCTCGTTGAACAGCGCATCGGGATTGAATCCTGCCTGACCTCCAACATTCAGACCAGCACCGTAGCAGAGCTGGCGCGTCATCCGCTGAAAACATTCCTCGAGCACGGCGTGCTGGCCTCGCTGAATACCGACGATCCGGCAGTTCAGGGCGTTGATCTGATTCATGAATATGAGGTTGCGGCTCCGGCAGCAGGTTTGTCGGCGGCACAAATTCGCCAGGCGCAAATTAACGGGCTGGAAATCGCGTTTCTTTCGGCGCAGGAAAAACAGGCGCTGATGAAGAAAGTACAGGCGTAAAAAAGCCGGGAGAATGTCCTAATGCTGGTCACTTAAGGTGATCAGCAGTTTTTCTCACCGGGTATTTCTGGG